>JBBQZK010000009.1:0-50839 GCA_038207785.1 Candidatus Limnocylindria bacterium
ATCGCGCCGGACGACGCGATCATGGCGCGGTTCGACGGCGTGCACCCGGTGCTTCTATTCGTCGGCCGCGTGTCGCCACACAAGCGCCAGGACGATCTCATCCGGATGCTCGCGTACTACCGGGCGTGCATCGACCCGAACGCGCGGCTCGTGCTCGTCGGGGGCTACCGCGATCAGCCGCACTATCACGCGCGCCTGATGGCGCTCGTCGCGGAGCTCAAGCTGGAGGCCGCGGTCACGTTCGCCGGCTCGGTGTCGCCGGCAGAGCTCGTCGCGTACTTCCGCTCCGCGAGCGCGTTCGTGTCGCTCTCCGAGCACGAGGGTTTCGGCGTCCCGCTCTTGGAGGCGATGCATTTCGACGTGCCCGTCATCGCGTACGACGCCGCGGCGGTCGGTGAGACCGTTGGCGACGCGGGCGTGCTGCTGAGGGAGCGCGATCTGGCGCAGGCCGCCGAAGCGGTCGGTCTGGTGCTCGAGCGGCGGGACCTGCGCGACGGCCTCGTCGCGGCCGGACACGAGCGCCTTGTGGCCTTCGATCCGGATCTCGTCGCCGAGCGCACCAAGGAGGTGCTCGGCCTGTGAGGCTCGGGACCGCGCACCAGCTCGCGCCGACGATCGCCTACGGCGATGCCGTCGGCAACGACTGCTTCGAGCTGCAGCGCCTGTACTGGTCGCGCGGCGTGCGCTCGGATCTCTTCGCCGCCGAGGCGAAGCCGGAGGTCGCGCAATTCGTCCACCCGTGGCGCGACCTCGAGAAGGCACCCGTCGACGGCACGTCGCTGCAGGTCCACATCTCGATGGGCAACGACGCCCTTTGGGACATCGCCAAGCTGCCGCACCGCAAGACCGTCATCTATCACAACATCACGCCCGCGCACTTCTTCGAGGGCCGGAACGAGCACGCCCGCCGCTACTCGGAGATCGGCCGCGAGCAGCTCGCCGAGTTCGCGAAGGTGTCCGAGCTCGGGATCGCGGACAGCCTGTACAACCAGAAGGAGCTCGTCCGCGCCGGGTTCGCGAAGACGGCGGTCGTGCCGATCATCATCGACTGGTCCGCGTTCGACGTCGAGCCCGACCCGGCGGTACTGCGCGAGCTCTCCGACGAGCGCACGGACATCCTCGCGGTCGGCCAGATCCTGCCGCAGAAGGCCGTGCACAAGGTCGTCGCTGCGTTCGCGAAGTACCGCGAGGGCGATCCGACCGCGCGCCTCTGGCTTGTCGGCTCGCAGGCGATGTCCGAGTCCTACCTCGCGCAGGTCCGCGACGCGATCGCGACGAGCGGCCTCGCGGGCGCGGTGACCCTCACGGGATCGGTGCCGATGGCGGAGCTCGTCGCGTACTACCGCGGCGCGACGGCGTTCGTCACGCTCTCCGAGCACGAGGGGTTCTGCGTGCCGCTCCTCGAAGCCATGCGCAGCGGCCTGCCGATCGTGGCGAGCGACGCGGGCGCGATCCCGGACACGCTCGGCGACGCGGGCGTGCTCCTGGCGGCGACGGACCCCGACACCGTCGCCGCCGCGCTCGAGCGCGTGGTGCGCGACGCGGGGATGCGGAAGGATCTGATCGCCCGGGGCGAGCGGCACCTCCGCGCATTCACCCCCGAGGCCGTGGCCGACGATCTCGCTCGCGCGCTGTCCCTGGCGGGCTGGGAGCTGCCGGCGTACCGGCAACGCGAGCTCGCGGTCGTGTCCAGCGATCGCCGGTCCGGCATCCACCACTACGCGCTCGCCGTCTGCGACGGCCTGCGCGCGGCCGGCCACCGGGCCACGTTCGTCGGCACGAAGCACCTGGACGCCGCGGACCTTCGCGCCAAGCTCCGGTACATCGCGAACGGGACGGACGCGGTCATCTTCGAGCACGAGGCCGGCATCTACAGCGACATCCCGTTCGTGCGCGCGCTCCTGTCACTCCGGACGCGCCGGATCCCGACGGTGCTGTCGGCGCACGAGATCGAGCCCGAGAAGTTCCATCACTACCGGAAGCTCTCGCACGCGCTCCACTACCGTCCGAGCTACGCGTGGTACCTGGAGTGGGTCCGCGCGCTCTCGGTCGCGCTGCGCATCGGCGTGTGGTTCCTCGCGTATCGGGCGATCCTCGCGCTCATGGGGTGGCTGCCCGCCCGGGTCATCGTGCACTCGCATCGCTCCAACTTCTGGGTGAGCCTGCTCACGCGCGACGAGCGGAAGCGCGATCTGGTGCCGCTCGTCGTCATGCCGCTCGAGGACACGGTCCTGCCGAAGGACGCCGCGGCGAAGCGGGCCCTGCGGACGGAGCTCGGGCTGCCGGTCGACGCGTTCGTGTTCGTGTCGCCGGGGTTCTTCTTCAAGCGCAAGCGGTACATCGAGGTGATCGAGGCCCTGCCCGACGACGCCGTGCTCGTGCTGTCGGGCACGGAGTCAGGGTGGGAGCGCGGCTACTACCAGGACGTCGCCGACGCCGCGGCCGCGAGGCCGAACGTGATCATCAACGGCGACTACGAGTCGATGGGCCGGTTCGTTACGGCGTCGGACGCGGTCGTCCTGTTCTACGAGGACGTGTTCCAGAGCGCGGTCGTGACGCAGGCCATCTGGGCCGGATTGCCCTGCATTTTCTCCGACACGCCGGGCTTCCGGCTGTACGAGGGCGCCGGGCTCGTTGCGCGCGACACGGCGCAGCTCGCGCGCGCGATGCGGGAGATCCGCACGCCGGACGTGTACGCGCGGCTCGTGCGCCAGGTCGGCATCCTCCGCCGCCTGTTGTCGCCGGAGCGCAATGCGATGCGCTACCTCATCGGGCTCGAATGACCGGGCGGCGGATCCTGCTCGTCGTGCAGCGCTACGGCGCGGAGGTCGTCGGCGGCTCGGAGCAGCACGCCCGTCTGGTCGCGCGGCGTCTCGCGCAGCGGCACACCGTCGAGATCGCGACCACGACGGCGCTCGATTACTGGACCTGGGCTCCGCACTACCGCCCGGGCGATGACGTCCTCGATGGGCTCCTCGTGCGGCGGTTCGCCGTGACCGCGGGACGCGATCCAGAGTTCAAGACGTTCGAGCATCACGTCCTCGAGGAGGATCACTCGGTCACCGACGAGCTTGCGTGGCCCGATCGGCAGGGGCCCGTGGCGCCGGGGCTGCTCGAGTTCCTGCACGCCCACGGACGGGAGTACCACGCCATCCTCTTCTACACGTACATCTACCCGCCGACGGCCCTGGGCCTTCCGATCGTGCCCGAGCGCGCCGCGCTCATCTCGACCGCGCACGACGAATATCCGCTGCGCCTGGCACCGTACCGCGCGCTGTTCCATCTTCCGCGCGCGATGGGCTACCTCACGCCCGAGGAGCGGACGATGGTCCATGCGCGGTTCCACAACGAACAGCTGCCCGACGAGGTCCTCGGCTATGCCCTCGGCGACGCGCCGGCCGCGGATATCGAGGCGTTCCGCGCGCATCACGGCATCCTGGGCCCGTACGTCCTGTATCTGGGGCAGGTGAGCGAGGGCAAGGGCTGCGACGAGCTGCTCGCGGAGTGGATCGCGCATCGCGAGGCCGGCGGGGCCGCGGACACGACGCTCGTCCTGGCGGGCACGGTGCGGATGGAGATCCCCGACCGTTCCGACGTGCGGGCCCTCGGGCGCATCACCGATGAGGACAAGGCCGGCGCGCTCGCCGGCGCGAAGGTACTCGTGCAGCCGTCGCGTCTCGAGAGCCTCGGCATCGTGCTGTTCGAGGCGTGGCAGTACGGGACGCCGGTGCTCGTGCATCGCGCGAACCTCGTGACGAGCGGCCAGACGGAGCGTGCTGCGGCCGGCCGCAGCTATGCCGATGGCGGCTTCGGCGCGGCGCTCGAGGCGCTCATCGCCGAGCGCGACGCGCTGGGCGCCGCGGGCCGCGCGTTCGTCGACCGCGAGTGCTCGTTCGCCGCGTTCGACGAGCGGCTCGAGAGGCTCATCGAGGCGACCGTTGCGGCGTGACCGCCCCAGCGTCCTCGTGGTCGTGCAGCGTTACGGCGACGTGAGCGGCGGCGCCGAAGCTCACGCCCGCGAGCTCGTGCGGCATCTGCGGCCGCACGCCGATCTCGCGGTCGCGACGACCGCGGCGAAGGACTACTGGACCTGGGAGAACACGTACACCGCCGGGATCGACGCGGTCGACGGCGTGCCGGTGCATCGATTCCCGGTCGAGGCCCGCCGATCGCGCGACTTCCGTCTGCGCGAGCACCGCGCGTTCGCGAAGGTGCACCCCCTCACGGCGGAGGACGCGTTCGTGCGCGCGCAGGGCCCGGTCTGCCCCGAGCTCCTCGAGCACCTCCGCCGGTACGGCCGCGACTTCGATGCGGTCCTGTTCTTCACGTACATCTACTACCCGACCGTCTACGGCCTCCCGCTGGTGCCCGAGCGCGCGGTCCTCGTCCCGACCGCGCACGACGAGCCCGCGCTTCGGCTCTCCGTGTACAAGCGGCTGTTCCACGCCCCGCGCGCGTTCGCCTTCAACAGCGTCGAGGAGCGCCGGCTCGTCCACCGCACGTTCGGGAATGAGCGCGTGCCCGGCGACATCGTCGGCGTCGGCGTCGACGTGCCGGCGGAGCGCGACCCTGCGCGCTTCCGCGCGCGCTTCGGGATCGAGGGCCCGTACCTCCTCTATCTCGGCCGCATCGTCGAGAGCAAGGGGTGCGCGACGTTGTTCGACCACTTCCTGCGATGGCAGGCGACGCCCGGCGCGACGCGCGCCACGCTCGTGCTCGCGGGGCGCGGCGATCCGGAGATGCCGGTGCCATCGCATCCGGCGATCCGCCATGTCGGCGGTCTCAGCGATCAGCAGAAGTTCGACGCGCTCGCCGGCGCGACCGCGCTCGTGATGCCGAGCCTCCTCGAGTCGCTCTCGATCGTCACGCTCGAGGCGTGGGCCGCGGGCCGCCCGGTCATGGTCGATGCCCGTTCGCCGGTGCTGTCGTCGATGGTCGCGCGCGCGGGTGCGGGCCTCGCGTTCCGCTCCTGGATGGAGCTCGCGGAGATCGGGGAGCTGCTCATCGCCGACCCGGGTATCGGCGATCGTCTCGGTCGAGCCGGCCAGCGCTTCGTCGAATCGACGTACACGTGGCCGGTGGTGGTCGAGAAATACCGCGACCTCTTCGCCGAGGTCGCGGCCCGCAACTCCTAGGCGCGAGCCTTCGATCCTCGTGCTTCGCGAAGCGTCGAATAGCGGCTCGCCTTGTAGTCGGCCACCCAGCGTTTCGAGCTGTGCCAAGAGCCGCGCGTATCCTTCCGGGCCAGCAGGCGGCCGCGCTCCGCCGCCTGCCGCAGGGCCGCGATGGAGAGCTCGTTCGTCGCGAGGGCGTCGAGCGGGAGCAGCTTGACGTCGCCGGCGACGGCCGGCAGCAGGAATCGAAGGAGGCTGTCCAACACGGCGCGCGCGATGAGCTCTCCGAGGGGCGCTTCATCGCCGCGGTCGGATCGACCGAGCGCTTTCAGGTACGCGAGGCGCTCGCGCTTCTGGATGATCGCCGGCGGATGGCCGGCGCGGATCAGCAGCAGATTCATCAGTAGGCGCCCGGTGCGCCCGTTGCCGTCGAGGAAGGGATGGATGCGTTCGAACGCGCCGTGCAGTCGGGCGACGCGCACGCACGGCGGCTCATCTTTTCTGGGGCCTTCATTCGCCTGTTTTGCCCACTCGCTCATTCGTCCGTGCACGAGCGGGTACGTCGGGGCCCGCATGCCGCCGCGGAAGGGTTGCAGATCGTGCTCACGGAAGTTGCCGGGAGACTCGGAGGGCAGAGCGTCGGGATGCGGAGCGATCGTCCACACCGGTGTCATCGCCACGTGGTGGACATTCCGAATGTCCTGGAGGGTCAACGCAGACGCCGGCCGGGTCCGCCGGCGGCCACGAGCCTGCTCGTAGACCCACTTCGCCGCTTCTGCGTACCCGGCGACCTCGAGGTACTCCTTCAGCTGCTTGTTCCCCACCGTCGCGTTGCGGGCCAGGAGCGCTTCCACCTGCCTCATGGCAAGGGTGTTGCCTTCGAGAGCGGTCGAGTTGTGGGCTTCATGGAGCCAGAAGGTCTGCCAGATCTCCGCGGCCTCCTCGGGAGCCGGGAGCCCACCGACGTCGCGCAGCGCCGCGACTTCGCGCGCGACGCGTTCATGCAGTGCAGGGCGCGTTGGTCGAACCATCGCTTAGACCTCCGGGGTCGCCAGCACTAGGTTGATTAGGTTAGCACCAGTTACTTGCTCCAATCAACCTACCTGAGCCACAAGCGGTCCCAACTAGGTTGATAGGATTAACTCAGATAACCTGATCAAATAAACCTAATGAGGATGCACGGCGACGAGCTGGAGATCGACGAGGCGCTCGTGCGGCGCCTCCTTGCGGCGCAATTCCCGCACTGGGCGCGGCTCCCGATCCGCGCACTGCCCGCGGGTGGGACGGACAACTCGATCTTCCGGCTCGGTGACGAGCTCTCGGTGCGGCTTCCGCGGCGGCGCGGCGGCGGCGGATCGTTCGAGGACGAGTTCGAGTGGCTGCCCCGACTCGCGCCGCGCGTGCCGCTGCGCATCCCGCGTCCCGTCGCGCGCGGCAGGCCCGGTGACGGCTATCCGCACGAGTGGGCCATCTTCGACTGGCTCGACGGCGACGATGCGGCCGGCGCGCCGCTCGACCTGCCGCACGCGGCGGTCGACCTCGCGGATCTCCTCGATGCGCTTCGCCGGATCGACCTGCCGGATGGTCCGCCTGCGGGAAACCGCGGCGGACCCCTGCGGCCGCGCGACGCGCCGACGCGCGCCGGGATCGCCGCGCTCGGCGATCTGATCGACGCGCAGGCCGTGACGGCGGCGTGGGATCAGGCGCTCGCGGCACCGGCGTGGGACGGGCCGCCGGTGTGGATCCACGGGGACCTCGATGCGCGGAACCTGCTCGTGCGCGACGGCCGGATCACCGGCGTCCTCGACTGGGGGTCGCTGTGCGTCGGCGATCCCGCGTGTGACGTGAAAGTCGCGTGGGCGGTGCTCGATGCCGACACGCGACCGATCTTCCGCGCGCAGCTGGACATCGATGACGCGACCTGGGCCCGCAGCCGCGGCTGGGCGCTCTCGCAGGCCGTGATCGCGCTGCCGTACTACCGCCACACGTACCCCGCGATCGTCCGGGAGGCGTGGCGCTGGCTGGCCGAAGCGCTGACCGAGTCCTAGCGGCCGCCGCGATCTTTTCGCATGACAAAGCCCTAACACCCACGGTCATGGCCCGTTGAGCCATGTGCGCCAGCCTCGCAATCCATCGCGGATGGACGGCGCACAGCAGCAGGAGGCAACGGATGACCAAATCGAAGATCTGGACCAACGTCGCGGTCGCCACGGCGCTGGCCGTGGCCCTTGGCACGGTCGCGATCGGCGCGGATACGACCGACGCGAGCGCCGGCGCTAACCCGGCACCGGTGGGCAAGGCGGCAAGCGCGACCCTTCCTGATGCAGCTGGCAGTGTGGCGAGCGCGGTGCTCGCGGCCCTCACCGGCGGCTCTGACCCGTCGACCGTGGCTGCCAACAGCCACGCGGCCGACCACGCCACGAACAAGGGTCCGAACACCGCCGAGGACGAAACGGCCGATTCCAATGTGTCGGCGGCGACGGAGCACGGCGCTGCCGGTACGACCGGCACGAAGCCGGGCTGGGGCTGCGGCGACACGAACCACACGCACAGTGGCCCTCCGGGCCGCCCGGGCGCATCGATGCCGCCGGGGTGCACGAAGACCCCGTAGCCACAGCGCGATCGAGATGGAAGGAGCGGGGCGCGATGCGCCCCGCTCCTTTTTTTCGCCCTAGTGGCAGGCGGCCGCACGCGCGACGAGATCGCTCTGGCTCGAAACGAGGACCGCCGCGTGCGCCGCTTCGTCGCGGGCGATCGCGCATCTGCCGAACGCCGTCGCAACCTCGGCGAGCACGATGTGACCGAGCGGTGCATTGGGATCCGTCCTCGCAGCCTCGCTCGCGGCCGCCATCGCTTCATCCTCCGTGTTCGCTGCGTGTGTGAGGGCGAGCCGCGTCAACGCGCGCGCGAGGTTGGCCCAGTAGACCGCTTCATGACGCTCTCTGGTCGTGGCGGCGCGATACGCGATCGCTGCCTCTGCCCACCGTTGCTCGGCCTGGAGGGCGAGACCAAGGCGATTCCAGTTATCGGCGCGCCCGCCGTCGCGCGCGGCAGCTCGATCTGCGGACGTGACGGCCGCGTTCGTGTCCCCAAAGTGCAGCGCCTCTGTTGCCGTCCACGCTTCCTCATTCGCTAGGAAGGCTCGCGCGCCGGTCGCGATGGCGATGACCGCGAGGATCGCGATCGCTGGCCCGACCCCACGCGGCACCCGCCGCGCCCGCAGGTCGCTCGGGGCGCCGCGCAGCGCGACGGCGGCTCCGATCGCGAGCCACGCATACCAGCCCACCGCGATAGACCCGACGCTCACCAGCGCATTCGCCCAATACGCCAGCCACCCGAAGAGCAGGGGCAGCCCGACCCCCGGTCTCTCCCGGGCAAGGCTTCGGAGCTGCAGGGTGCCGAGCGCGACCAGCGCCAATAGGGCCGCCAGCCCGATGAGCCCGGTCGTGGCGGAGGCATCGAGCAGCCAGTCATGAGCGGAGGTCTGCGGCCCTGCGCTCAATATCGGAAGACTCTCCGCCGTGCGGTGGTCGACGAATGCCGCGCGAAAGTTATCGGGCCCGTAGCCGAACCATGGGCGAGCGAGTGTCGCGCGCACGGCGATGCCATACAGCGGGATCCGATCCGGGAGTGTTCCTGACCGCACGGTTCCGATGGCGCGTTGCCCCAATGGCGTTGCCAGCAGCATCGCGCCGAGCACGATCGTCGCGACGGTCGCGCCGAGCGCCATGCGGCGCGTCGGACGGCGATCCACAAGACTTCCGGCCAGCACGGCACCGACTCCGACGAGCGTGCCGCGTGTCGCGACGACTGCGGCGATCCCAAGCACCGCGAGCACGCCGGCGAGGGCCGCGGCCTTCCGGCGGGCGCGCGTCGTGGCGATGGCCGCACCGAACGCGAGTCCGAACAGCACGCTGAGGAAGTGACCAAGCTGGTCCGGATTACCGAATGTCGCGAACGGACGTCCCCGCGGATCGACGGCCCACGCGAACGGATCCGCGCCGAGCGTCTGTAGGATCGCGTAGCCACCGGTCACGATGCCCGCGATACCGACCGCCCCCAGCAAGAATTCCACGTCGCGATCGCTGCGGACCGCCACCGCGACCGCGAGATACAGGACGACCATGTCAGCGAGGTAGGTCAGGCCCAGATACCGGTCCACTTCGCCGAAGACCGCCACGTAGGGTTCGGCCGCGAAGATCGCGGCAACGGCCGATGCCGCGGCAAGCCCGGCGACGGCCCAATGGAGCCGGGCTCGTGGCACGAGCCGCGGACCGTACGCAAGCAACGCGACGACGAGGACCGCCACGGTCGCCCATTCGATCGCCCGGCTAGCCAGACTCTTCGGCAGATCGAACGGTACGTCGCCGCGCGGGTCGAACACGAGAACGACGAGGATGATCTTGGCCGCCGTCAGCCACAGCAGCGCGCGCCGGGTGCGTGCCCGCTCGAACGTGGCGGCCATGGGTGGAGGCTACGTCGTTAGGACATGCGGCTCGGCGATCGAGATCTGGGGCTCTAGCCGCGCAGCGATCCGGGAAGGGTGAAGATGGGCAGCCGGAGCTCGCCGCCGGGCGAGCCGAACAGGGTCTGACGGCCCACCTCATCGCCCTGGACCTTGTAGATGAAGTTCCAGTTCGTCGGGCCCGTCGGAATGTCGGTGAACCACACGCCGCGCTCGTCGGTCGCGATCGGGCAGATGCCCTTCTCGAGGACGACGCAGATGCCGGGGGCCGGCGCGCCGTCGGGACGGCGCACGGTCCCGATGACCCGCGTGCTGTTCGGGGTGATGGTCGCGCCCGGCGTCGGGAAGGGCGTCGTTCCGGGTGGCGGAGGTCCGGGCGTTTCGGTGGGCTCCGGGATCACTTCGCTCGACGGCAGCGGGGTGGGGAGGGCGGCGCCGGATGGAGCGGTGAATGGCGTGGGACTCGGCGAGGGCGATGGCGACGCCTCGGCCTGCGCTGAGACCGACGGGGCGGCAGGCTGGACCGACGCCGCGCAGCCGGACAGCAGCGCCGCAATGAAGAGGTAGAGGCCGAACCGCATCCGCATTCCAATGATGTTCGCGCATCTCCGGCAGTCACCGGTCGCCCGGCTGCCCTCCACCTAGAGTGAGATGGTGAGGAACGGCCCCGGTCGCGGCGACTGGGGAAACATCGATTGGTCGCGCGTCGACCTGCCCGGGCTCCGCCGGACGCCCCGCGGCCCGCGCCGTCCGCGCAACCGCGTCTCGACGGTCATCACGATCGTCGTGCTCGCGCTGATCCTGCTGCCACTCTTCTTCACGCCCCTCGTCGGCTTCCTCACCGACCTCCTCTGGTTCCGCAGCCTCGGCCTCGAGGACGTGTACCTCCGCCGATACACCGCCGGCTTCTGGGCCTTCATCGTCTTCATGCTCGCGTTCTTCTTCCTCGCGCTGCCCAACCTGTACTACGCGCTGCGGCATCAGGTGCCGCGCATCGTCGTGGACGCGGACGCACCCCGTCGCACGGGGGCGCTCGCGCTCACGCTGCGCCTCATGCCATTGCTCCTCGTGCCGGCGTTCTTCTTCGGCCTTGCCGGCGGCGACCAGTGGGACGCGCTCCTGCGCTGGCTGAACAGCGTGCCGTTCGGCACGACCGACCCGGTCTTCGGCCGCGACATCGGGTTCTACTTCTTCACCCTGCCGGTCCTCGAGTTCGTCCGCGGGTGGCTCGTCGCGGCCGTCGTGCTCATCGCCATCGGGGTCGTCGCGCTGTACGTCGTCCGCGGCGTCATCGGCGTCGCGACGCAGCCGCTCGCGGGCGCGGACATCGGCGTCTCAGCGCGCAACGCGCTGGCCCTCGCGCGGCCGGCGCGCGCGCACTTGTCGATCCTCGGCGGTATCTTCCTGGCGCTCATCGCGTTCGGCTATCAGCTCGATCAGTACACGCTGCTGTTCCGCGATGAGACCGTGCTCACGGGCGCGGGCTTCACGAGCATCACGGCGCGGCTCCCGGCGCTCCAGATCCTCACCGTCGTCGTCGCCATCGCGGCGATCGCGACGTTCGCGAACGCGTTCTTCCGCACGATCTGGGTCCTCGCCGGCACGCTCGGCCTCTGGCTCCTCGCCTCCGTCGTGCTGCTGGGGGTGTATCCCTCGATCATCCAGCGGTTCGTCGTCACGCCGGACGAGCTGAACAAGGAGCGGCCGTTCATCGCGCGGAACATCGAGGCCACCCGCCAGGCGTACGCGCTCACGTCGGTCGACGAATCGGACATCGATGTCGGGAACTCCCCGTTGGAAACGGACGTGCGTACCCAATTCGCCGATACATCCAGCGTCCGGCTCTGGGACTACCGCCCGCTGCTCGCCGCGTATCAGCAGGTGCAGGGGCTGCGGCTCTACTACAAGTTCAACGACGTCGACGTGGATCGCTACGTGATCAACGGGAACGAGACGCCGGTCATGCTCTCGGCCCGCGAGCTCGCAGCAGATCAGCTGCCGGCCGCCGCGCAGACCTGGGTGAACCGGCACCTCTATTACACGCACGGGTTCGGGGCGGTCATGACCCCTGTCGGCTCGGTGGGCGTCGAGGGCCGCCCGGGCTTCGTGCTGCAGGACATCCCGCCGGTCGGGCAGCCGAAGATCGACGAACCGCGGATCTACTACGGCGAGCTGTCCACCGACTACGTCATCGTCGGCACGACCCAGGCCGAGTTCGACTACGCGCAGGAGCCGAACGACGTCACCACGCGGTTCTCCGGCGGGGGAGGCATCGCGGTCTCGAGCCTCTGGGACCGGCTGCTGTTCGCGCTGCGCTTCGGGGATCTCAACATCCTCATCTCGTCGCAGCTGTCGGATGGCGCGCGCGTGCTCTTCCATCGCCAGATCAGCGCGCGCGAGCGGCTCATCGCGCCGTTCCTGACGTATGACCCCGACCCGTACCTCGTCATCGCGGACGGGAAGCAGTACTGGATCAACGACGCGTACACGACCGGCGACAGCTACCCGTACAGCGAGCGCTACGGCTCCGGCGCCAGCGGGCGCACGTCCAAGCTCCACGCCGCCGACATCAACTACATCCGTAACAGCGTGAAGGTCGTGACGAACGCATACGACGGCTCGATCACGTACTACATCGCCGACGACAAGGATCCGGTGCTGCGGACGCTGCGCAACATCTACCCATCGTTGTTCAAGCCCATCGCGCAGATGCCGCCGTCGCTGCAGGCGCACATCCGCTACCCCGAGCAGCTGTTCACGATCCAGACCCAGATCTTCGCCACATATCACATGACCGACCCGGGCAACTTCTACAACCGCAACGACGCCTGGCGGATCGCCAACGAGAACTTCAACGCCGGTGGGGCATCGCAGCCCATCGAGCCGTACTACGTCACGGCGCAGCTCCCGGGGTCGACCAAGCGCGAGTTCGTGCTGTTCGTGCCGATGACGCCAGCCGGCGGGCAGCGGGACAACATGGTCGCGTGGGTGGCCGGCCGCGCCGATCCCTCCGACTACGGCAAGCTGCGGGTGTTGAAGCTGCCCCAAAGCCGGACGATCTTCGGGCCGCTGCAGATCGAAGCGCGCATCACCACCGACGCCACGATCCGGCAGCAGACCTCGCTGCTCACGGTCGGCGGCGGCGCGCAGGTCATCTACGGCAACCTCATCGTGCTTCCGGTGGGGAACTCGTTCCTCTACATCGAGCCGCTTTTCGTGCAGGCGAACAACGGGAAGTTCCCAGAGCTCCAGCGGGTCATCGTCGCGACGCAGGACCGCATCGCGATGTCCGACACGTTCCCCAACGCGCTGAACGCGCTCTTCGCCAGCGCGCCGGTCACGACGCAGCCGGGCGGCACGCCGACACCCACGCCGACACCCGGTGCGAGCCGGACGCCGGCGCCGTCGGGTTCGGCGCAGGCGGCGACCGTCGCGCAGCTCGTGAAGTCCGCGTCGGACCACTACACGGCCGCGCAGAACGCGCTGAAGGCCGGTGACTTCACGACGTACGGCCAGGAGCTGAAGAACCTCGAGAGTGACCTCGCCAGGCTTCGTGCGCTCACGGGCCAATGACGCCGCGATCCTGGCCGGGCTCCTGTGGTGCGTCGGCGGGATCGAGCTCAACGCACCACAGCTCGACCGGGTCGCGCTCCTCATCGCCGGGACGGTGCTGCTGGGCCTCTGCCTCAGCGGTCGTGACCAGGGGCCGTTCATCGCGTTATACGCGTTCCTGATCGGCGCCAGCGAGCGGATCTCGCGCATCCCGCTCATCAACGGCAGCGACGTGCTGCGCGCGACCGAGGAAGCGATCGTGAATCTGCTGCACGGCCTCGACCCGTACACGGTGCCCCTCACCTCGACCATCCCGCCTGGATCGCCACTGGTGTATCCGCCGGGCGAGCTCCTCTGGTACATGCCGGCGCATGTGCTCTTCGGCGACATCACCCGCGTCGACACGGTCGCCGGCATCCTCACGGCCGGGGCGATCGGCATCGCGGGCGTTCGCGTGGGATGGGACCGCGTCGCGCTGCCCGCGATGCTCTATGCGACGTGGGGCATCGGCGCGTTCCGCGCGGTAGACGGGTCGAATGACGTCTCCGCCGCGTTCATGGTCGTGCTCGCGCTGACGATCTTCGTGTTCGCCGACCGTGACACGCGCGCCGGCAAGATCGCGTTCGTGCTGTCCGCGATCGCGTTCGGCTGGGCGGTCGCGTTCAAGCAGTTCGCGGTCGTCATCCTGCCGCTCGTGCTCCGGCATCTTGCCGTCGCCGGGCGTGACTGGCGGCGCTACGGCGTGATCAGCCTCGCCACGATCGCGGTGCTCGTCGTGCCGTTCCTGGTCTGGGCACCGGGCCCGTTCCTCTCGCAGCAGCTCCAGACGCTCACCTTCCACCAGGAGATCTGGGGCGCCAACCTGCTCGCGCTGCTGCAGGAGTACACCGACGTCACCGACTGGACCCCGGTGTTCTTCGCAGCCGAGATCCTCGTCACCGTCGGCCTCTTCGCCGTGTTCCTGCGCGCCCGGCTGGCCACCCTCGGCGTCGCGACGTTCGCCGGCTGCGCGGTCATTCTGGCCGCGCTGCTGCTCGCGAAATGGACGACCCAGCCGTATTACGCGTACCTCGGCGGGGTCGCGGCCATGGCCCTCGCGCTCGTCGATCGGGACGCGCGCGGCATCGCGAAAAACTAAGATTCCCTCGTGTCGGCACCGGCGGAGCTCAGGGTCGGGATCATCGGAGCGGGGTATTGGGGCCCCAATCTCGTCCGCAATTTCAATGAGGCACCGGGCGCGACCGTGGTCGCGGTGGCCGACCTCGATCCCGAGCGCCTCGGCGCGCTGCACAAGCGGTTCCCCGCTGTGCGCACGACCACCGATCATCGCGCGATCCTGGGCGATCCGGCCATCGAGGCCGTCTGCGTCGTCACGCCGATCTCGACGCACCGCCCGCTGGCCGAAGAGGCGTTCGCGGCGGGCAAGCACGTCTTCGTGGAGAAGCCGCTTGCGGGCACCGTCGCGGACGCCCAGGCGATCGTGGCCGCGGCGAAGCGCGCGGATCGCGTGCTCATGGTCGGCCACACCTTCGTCTACAACCCGGCCGTGACGCTCGTGCGCTCGATCATCGAGCGCGGCGAGCTCGGCAAGATCCAGTACGTCGACAGCCAGCGGGTGAACCTCGGGCTACACCAGTTCGACTTCAACGTGTTGTGGGACCTCGGCCCGCACGACGCCTCGATCGTCCTCTACTGGCTGCAGGAGCAGCCGGATTGGGTCCAGGCCGTCGGCGGCTGCTACGTGCAGGAGGACATCGAGGACGTCGTATTCCTGACGATGGGGTTCCCGTCCGGCGCGATCGCGCACGCGCACCTCTCCTGGCTCGCGCCGAGCAAGCTGCGCACGATGACGGTCATCGGCGCCAAGAAGATGGCGGTGTACGACGACGGCCACCAGTCCGAGAAGGTGAAGGTCTACGACCACGGCGTGAGCGAGCTGTCCGCCGAGGAGCTACGGCGCAGCTACCGCTCGGGTGACATCCACAGCCCGCGCGTGGCCCTGACCGAGGCGCTGCAGATGGAGGTGCGCCATTTCATCGAGTGCGTTCGCGATGGCACGACGCCCCGCAGCGACGGCCAGGCCGGTCTGCAGGTCGTGCGCGTGCTCGAGGCCGCGAACCGCTCCCTGCGGGCCGACGGCACGCGGGTCTCGCTCAAGGAGCCGGTGCAGGCGTGACCAGCATCGGCGTCGCCATCCACAAGACGGCGATCGTCGGTCCGAACGTCGACATCGGCCAGGGGTCAGTCATTGGCGAGTACGCGATCCTCGGCCGGGCCCCGCGGGGGAAGCAGGACGGCGAGCTGCCTTTGGTCATCGGCCCGGGCGCGATCATCCGGCCGTTCACGACGATCTACGCCGGCACGACCATCGGCGCGCGGCTGCAGACCGGACAGGGCGCGTCCATCCGCGAGGACAACGTGATCGGCGACGACGTGTCGGTCGGCACGCATGCCTCGCTCGAGTTCGGCAACCGGATCGGATCGCGTGTGCGCATCCACACCGGCTGCTTCCTGGAGCTCACCACGATCGAGGACGACGTGTTCCTCGGCCCGCATGTCGTGTTCACCGACGACCCGCACCCGATGTGCCCCGCGTACCTCGACTGCGTGCGCGGCGGCGTGGTCCGCGCTGGCGCGCGCATCGGCGCGAACAGCACGATCCTTCCCGGGGTCGAGATCGGCGCGGAGGCGCTCGTCGGCGCGGGCAGCGTCGTGCGCAAGCCCGTACCGGCGCGCAGCGTGTGGGCGGGCAACCCCGCGATCGAGCTGAAGGACGAGCTCACCAAGCTCGCGTGCTTCGCCGGCATCTTCCCGCACGCCTACGCGTGGAACGAGCCGCATCCAAAGGTGCTCAAGGCATGATCGCCGAGGACGACAAGACGAAGGCCATCGGCCTTCTCGACCGCGAGTGGCAGGCGCTCGACACGCTGCTGCGCTGGCTGACCGACGCGCAGCTCGACAAGCCGATCTTCTCCGAGGGCCCCGGCTGGCGCGTACGGGACATGCCGACGCACATGGCCTGGTGGCAGGAGCTCGCCGCGCGCGTGGCCGAGAAGATCAAGGCCGAGGGCGGCGCGCCGGACGATCGCGGCTCCCGTCCGTTCCTCGGCATCGACACGCCGCTCGACGAGCTGAATAACGCCACGGTCGCCGAGTGGCGTGAACGGCCGATGGTCGATCGCTTCGACCGGTGGTTCGCCGCCCACCGCCGGATGATCGGCGCGTTCCGCGCGCTCGCGCCGGACCAGCTGTTGCAAGCCGAAGGCGGCATCGAAGGGCTGAAGCGGTACTTCGCCGTCCCGGCGCTCGTCCATCTCCGCATGCATCGCGAGAACATCGAGTCCGCAGTGAAGGAGACCCAGCCATGACCGTGATGACCAAGACCGATATCCCCCTCGTCGACCTCAAGGCGCAGTACCGGACGATCCGTGAGGAGGTCCGGACCGCGATCGATGCGGTGCTCGACGGCATGCAGCTCACGATCGGGCCGAATGTGAAGGCGTTCGACCAGGAGTTCGCCGCGTTCTGTGGCGCCAAGCACGCCATCGGCGTGGGCAGCGGCACCGATGCGCTGCAGCTGGCGATCCGCGCGCTCGGGATCTCGTCGGGCGACGAGGTCATCACCGTGTCGCACACCTTCTTCGCGACCGTCGAGGCCATCCTGTACTCGGGAGCGCGGCCGATCCTCGTGGACGTCGATGAGCGGACGTTCAACATGGACTACGCGGCCGTGGTCCAGGCCATCACGCCGCGGACGAAGGCGATCATGCCCGTTCATCTGTACGGCCGGACCGTGGACCTGAAGCCGCTCCTCTCGCTCGCGAAGGAGAAGGGCCTCCAGGTCATCGAGGATGCGTGCCAGGCCCACGGCGCGACGTTGGACACCGGTGCGAAGGCCGGCGCGTCCGGTCGCGTCTCGGCGTTCTCCTTCTATTGCAGCAAGAACCTCGGCGCGTATGGCGAGGCGGGCAGCATCACCACGAACGACGATGCGCTCGCGACCGAGCTGCGCTCGCTGCGCGAGCACGGCCAGAGCACGCGCTACTACCACCCCGTGATCGGATACAACGCGCGGCTCGACGAGATCCAGGCGGCGATCCTCCGCGTGAAGCTGCGCAAGCTGCCCGAGTGGAACGCTCGCCGCCTGGCGATCGCGCGCCACTACGACGACCGCCTGAAGGGCAGCGGCGTCGTCACGCCGGAGATCCCCGAGGGCGGGCGGCATGTCTTCCACTGCTACGTCGTGCGGGTGCCCGGCGGGAAGCGGGACGACCTCCGGAAGTACCTCGCCGACCGCGGCATCGGGACCGGCGTGCACTACCCGGTGCCGATCCACCTGCAGGAGGCCTCGGCGTTCCTCGGCTACCGGCAAGGCGACTTCCCGGTGACCGAGCGTCTCGCGGGCGAGGTGGTGTCGCTCCCGATGTACGCGGAGCTCAGCGACACGCAGGTCGACACCGTCGCTGCCGCGGTCGCGGACTTCATGCGCGCGTGACCGGGCGCGTCGTCAAGGCCGTCCATGGCGTCGAGGCGGTCCAGTCCGACGCGACCGAGGAGCTCAAGGAGTCCGCGGATCTGCGGACGACGGAGACGAAGGAGCAGCTGCTCAGCCGCTACAGCGAGGCGTGCTACGACGACAGCGCCGCCGGTGCCCGCGCCCGCCGCGTCGTGCTCCGGGCCGTCTGCAAGTCGTTCGGCAACGGCGTGAAGGTCGGCGTCGGCGTGCTCGTCCTCCATCCGCACACGTTCGAGATCGGTGACGCGGTGTTCATCGGTAACCAGACGTTCCTCCAGGGGCGTCACGACGGCCGCTGCGTCATCGGCGCGCACACCTGGATCGGGCCGCAGTCGTACTTCGACTGCCGTGACCTCGAGCTCGGGGAGTACGTGGGCTGGGGGCCCGGCGCGAAGGTGCTCGGCAGCGAGCACACCGGCGACCCGGTCGACGTGCCGATCATCCAGACCGATCTCGTGATCAAGCCTGTGCGCGTCGGCGACGGCGCGGATATCGGGGTGAACGCGGTGCTCCTGCCCGGCGTGACCGTGGGCCCGGGCGCGATCGTGGGCGCTGGCGCCGTGGTCACGAAGGACGTGGCCGCGTACACGATCGTCGCCGGCGTGCCGGCGAAGTTCCTGCGCTCACGCAGGGACACGCAGTAGTGCCGCTGTTCCGCAAGAAGGCGAGCGAGCCGCCCGCCGGATCAACCGATCCGGATGCCCAGGTGCTGGCGCAGCTCCGGGCTGCGGGAGTCGATCTGAAGGCTCCGCTCGAGATCCGCCATTACATGTACTTCGCGAAGGAGGGAGAGGCCCGCCGCGCCTCGCTCGAGTTCGGGGACAGCCCGGGGTGGCAGGTCGAGGTCCGGCCAGCGGCGGAGGGCCCGGAGTGGCTCTTTCTCCTGACCCATCGGGCCGTCGTCGATCTCGCGGCGATCCAACGACTGCGGGCGTCGCTGACCGAGGTGGCAGGGCGTCATCGCGGGCAGTACGACGGCTGGGAGGCCGGCGCGCCGTCGTGACCAGTGGCCTCGATGGCGCGCGCGTCGTCGTCACGGGTGGCGCGGGCAACGTGGGCTCGCACATCGTCGATGCCGCGATCGCGGCGGGCGCACGCGAGGTCGTCGCGCTCGACGCGCTGGTGCGTGGCGTTCCAGAGAATCTCGACGGCGCGCTCAAGACGGGGAAGGCGAGCCTGCGCGAGGTGGACATCCGCGACCGCGAGGCCGTCGCCGCGTCGATCGACGGCGCGGACGTCGTGTTCCACCAGGCCGCGCTGCGGTGGACCCGTTGCCAGGAGTCGCCACGCGAGTGCCAGGAGGTCATGGTCGACGGCACGTTCAACGTGCTCGAGGCCGCCGCCGCGGCGAAGGTGAAGCACGTCGTGCTCGCGTCAAGCGCCGTCGTGTACGGCGAGCCGGAGGCGCTACCGATGCACGAGGACCAGCCGCTCAACGGCACGACCTTCTACGGATCGATGAAGGTCGCGAACGAGCAGGCCGCGCGCGCGTTCGCGCAGCTGCATGGCACGCCGACGGCAGCGCTGCGGTACTTCAACGTGTATGGGCCGCGCATGGACGTGCGTTCGCGCTTCGTCGAGGTGATGATCCGATGGCTGAACCTCATCGACGAGGGCAAGCCGCTCACGCTGTTCGGCGACGGATCATCGTCGGTGGACTTCGTGTACGTGGCCGATGTCGCGCGGGCGAATCTGCTCGCCTGTGAGAGCGACCGGCCGAACGTCGTCGTGAACGTCTGCAGCGGGGTCGAGACGAAGATGCGCGACCTCGCGGCGCTGCTGCTGCGGCTCACCGGCAGCTCGGTCGGGATGGAGTTCACGCCACAGCCGGCGGGCGCGCTCCCCGCGCGGCGGGTGGGCGATCCAGCGCGGGCGAGCGAGCTGCTTGGATTCAAGGCCCAGACGTCACTGGACGAAGGCGTGGGGCGGCTGATCGAGTGGCGCCGCCAGGCGCTCGCTCGGGTTTGACCGGCTTCCGCTCGATGATGTATATATACATCACATGCGGCGAACGCAGATCTACCTCACCGACGAGGAGGCCACGGCGTTGAAGCGCGCGAGCAAGAAGACCGGGGCATCCATGTCCGATCTCATCCGCTCGGCGATCGACGAGCGGTACGTGCGTGGCGACGGCCCGCTCTCGAAGGCGGACGCGCTGCGCGCGATCAATGACTCCTTTGGCGCCTGGAAGGATCGGACCGAGACCGGCGAGGAGTACGTCGAGCGGTCGCGTTCGGGCCGGCTGGCCCGGCTGCACGGCTTGCCTGATGAAGCTGGTCGTTGACGCCTCGGTCCTGATCGATCACATCAACGGCCGCGTTCCGGCGGCCCGGACCCTGATCTACGACGCGCGCGATCGCGGTGACGACCTCTGGAGCTCCTGCGTCGTCCGCACCGAGGTGCTGGCCGGCATGCGTTCCGGCGAGGAGCGGCGCACCCATGAGCTGTTGAGCGTCGTCAATTGGGCGCCGGTCGAGCGGGCCGAATCCGATGCCGCGGCGGCGCTCGGCCGGCGCCATCTGCCTTCGAACCCGGGCATCGACACGCCCGATCTGCTGCTGGCCGAGCTCGCACAGCGGCTTGGCGCGGAACTTGTCACCATGAACGTCAAACACTTCCCGATGTTCCCTGAGCTGAAGCGCCCGTACTCGTACTGAGGAGAAAAGCGATGGCCGTCGAGGCGCGCAAGAAGATGAATGTTCCGATCACCAAGCCGTCGCTCGGGGAGGAAGAGGCCCGCGCGCCATACGACTCCATCAAGAGCGGCTGGGTGACCCAGGGTCCCAAGGTCGCCGAATTCGAGAAGGCCGTGGCCGCGTACGTCGGAGCGAAGCACGGCATCGCGACCACATCGTGCACCACGGGCCTGCACCTGGCCCTTGCGACCGCCGGCATCGGCGCGGGCGACGAGGTCATCGTCCCGTCGTTCACGTTCATCGCGTCGGCCAACGCCATCCTGTACACGGGCGCGACCGTCGTGTTCGCCGACATCGACGCGCGCACGTACAACATCGACCCGAACGACATCGAGAAACGCATCACGCCGAAGACGAAGGCGATCATGCCTGTCGACCAGATCGGGATGACCGCGGATATGGACGCGATCAACTCCATCGCCAAGAAGCACGGCATCGACGTCGTCGAGGACGCCGCCCCGACCATCGGCAGCGAGTACAAGGGCATCAAGACCGGCTCGAACGCGCACCAGACCGTGTTCAGCTTCCACCCGCGCAAGGTCATCACGACCGGCGAGGGCGGCATGATCACGACCGACGACGACGCGCTCGCCGACCGCGCACGCAAGCTGCGCGCGCACGGCATGAGCGTCTCCGACCTCGATCGGCACAACGCGGACCGCGTGATCATCGAGGAGTACGACGAGCTCGGATTCAACTATCGGATGACCGACATCCAGGCTTCGATCGGGCTCGTGCAGCTGCGCCGGCTGCCCGAGCTCCTGGCGGCCCGTATCGAGAAGGCCGAGCGCTACAACCGCGAGCTGCCCGGGATCAAGGGCCTCGAGATCCCGTTCGTGCCGCCGTACGCGAAGCACACGTACCAGAGCTACTGCCTGCGACTGACGAAGGACTGCACGCTGGATCGCGAAGCGCTCATGACGAACCTGCTGCACCGCGGCATCGCCACACGTCGCGGCGTCATGGCCTCGCACCTCGAGAAGACGTACCTCGACCGCATCGGGAAGGTCTCGCTGCCCGTCACCGAAGAGGCGACGGAGCACACGATGCTCATCCCGCTGTTCGCGACGATGACCGACGAGGAGCAGACCTACGTCATCGACGCACTGCGCGAGGAGCTCGGCCCGGCCTAGAGCTCCTTCAGGAACTGGACCATGTCGGCGCGCCGCTGGTAGCCCATGGTCTCGTTGATGTGCAGGATCGGCACGTTCGTCGAGTCGTTGTCCGTGCGGACCCGATCCACGCCGAGGACCATGGCCTGCATCAGGGTCTCGCACTTCAGCGCCCGCGCGATACCGCGGCCCCGAGCCTTGCGCGCCATTCCCGTCCAGTCCGTCTGCACGACGCCGCGGACGGGCGGGTAGGAGAGCTGCGATACGCCGAGGATGTCATCGCCCTCGCGCGCGATCCACATCCGGTCCTGCCGAAGCCCCGGGGAGCTCTGCCAGTCCATGAACTCCTGGAAGGTGATCTCGACGTGGGGCACCGTGGTCGGTACGTCCTGCTCCGCTTCACTGCTCATGCGATAGAGCTTCTGCAGCTTGTCGGGATCGTGGTCGTGAGCGACCGTGAGGATCTGGATGCCCTGCTCGCGCATCTTCGCTCGCGACTCGTCGGTCATCTTCTCGATCCGGTCCTTGTTCTTCTTGAGGTCGAGCTCCCAGAACCGCTCGCGCCGTTCTTCGCGGAACCCGCGCTTCTGCAGCATGTCCCTCCGCAGCGTGTCGGGGTCCCAGGCCCAGCTCGTGACCGTCTTCGTGCCGTCCGCGCGGGCCGCGGCCTCGATCGTCTCGTAGAGGGCATCGAGCCGTTGCGCCGTGCGCACGGCCGGCCGGAGCTCGGCGCTGATGCGCGCGAACCGGTCGGGCATCTTGGCCCACTGCGGGTGCCGGCGCATCGTGTACCCGACGACCTGCGTGCCGTTCATCACGACCTGCCGGTCAACGACGTCATCGGATGACGACGCCCACCAGTGGCGCATCTGCTTCGGGTCTTCCGGGTCGTCGGGGTGGATCTCGGTGTCGATGTCGGCGACGAGCGCGGCGTCGTCGAGGGTCGCGGGGCGGAGCTCGAGGTCGGCGACCTTCATCGGATCCTCCGGAGCAGCTTGTCGCGGGCCACCTGGCCGAGCTGCACGATGTACTGGACGATCTCCCGCCGGCCGAACTTCGATGCGCCCAGCTCGCGG
Source organism: Candidatus Limnocylindria bacterium (assembly GCA_038207785.1). GTDB lineage: Bacteria > Chloroflexota > Limnocylindria > P2-11E > P2-11E > UBA4735. The sequence continues at coordinate 22,532 of JBBQZK010000009.1, forward strand.
TCCCGGAATGTATACGGCACCTCTACGACGCGTTTGTATCGGCCGCGGGCGATCACCTCGAACCCGATCTTGAAGCCGATCGGATTGAGCGTCACGCCGTCGATCACCGATCGCTTCAGAGCGAAGAAGCCGCTCGTCGCGTCCCGCACCGGCACGAGCGCGTTGCCCATCAGGCAGGCGATGCGCGAGACGACCCGCCGCTTCAGGGGCCAGTCCATGACGCCGCCGCCGGTGACGTATCGCGACCCGACCGCGAGGTCGGCGCCGCCGGCGAGGGCGTCCACGAGCGCGGGCACGAGCTCCGGCGGATGCGAGAGGTCCGCGTCCATGACCACGAGCACGTCGCCGCGGGCCGCGGCGAAGCCCGCGACCACGGCGCTCGCGAGTCCGGCCTTTCCCGCGCGGCGCACGACGTTGGTCGGGATGCGCGGCGCGAGCGCCGCGGCGATATCGGCGGTGCCATCGGGAGAGCCGTCGTCGACGATGACGAGCTCCCATTCACGTCCGCCGAGCGCGGCGTGCAGCCGCTCCGCGAGTCCCGTCACCGAGCCCGCTTCGTTGTAGGTCGGCACGACGACGGAGAGCATGCGCGGCCTACTGTACGGAGGCGGATGCGGGTCGTCTTCGATGCGCGACATCTCCAGACGGTGAGCCGCACGCGCGGCATCGGGCGCTACTCACGCAACCTCCTGGCCGCGTTCGCACGCAGCGCGCCTCACGATGTCGACTGGACGCTGCTGCAGCTTCGGACCTTCGCCGCAGCGGATCCCTCGCCCCTCCCGCCGCACCGCACGCGCTCGACGTATCGTCTCCGCCGGCCCGAGCTCTCGATGCTCGCGGTCGATCCACTGCTGCTCCCGCTCGAGCTCGCCGGCCAGGGCGATGTCTACCACTCGGTCCAGCTCGGGCTTCCGGCCGTGCGGCCGATGCCGGTCGTGCTGACGATCCATGACGTCGCGCCGCTGCACTGGCCCGAGCATTACCTTCGGACCCCGTACGCGCGCGTCGGGCATGCGTGGCAGTACACGCTCGCCAAACGCGCCGATGCGATCATCGCCGTCTCCGAAACGACGAAAGCTGACGTCGTCGCCCGCCTTGCCATTCCGCCGGAGCGGATCCGCGTCATCCCCGAAGCGGTCGACGCGGACTTCCACCCGCCCACGCACGACGCCGGTGCCGCCATGGCGCGCGACCGCTTCGGCGTGCCCGCGCGGTACGTCTTGTACGTCGGGCAGTTCGATCCGCGCAAGAACTTGGACGGGCTGTTCGCCGCCTTCGCCCGCGCCGCGGATCGCGACCCCGACCTGCGCCTCGTCATCGCCGGCACGCTCGGCAAGCTCGCGGGCCTGATGCGCGACGCGCTGGCGCGATCGCACGTGGATCCATCGCGCGTCGTGGTCGCCGGTGGCGTGGACGATGTGACGCTCGCGGCGCTGTACGCCGGCGCGGAGTGCCTGCTCCACGCCGCCTGGCTCGAGGGCTTCGGCCTCACGGCGCTCGAAGCCCTGGCGGCGGGCACGCCGGTCGTGGGCTATCGCGCCGGCGCCGTCGCGGAGGTCGTCGGCGACGCGGGCCTGCTCGTCGACGGCCACGAGCCCGATGCCCTCGGCGAGTCCCTCGTGACGCTGCTGGGCGACGACACGATGCGCGCCGCGCTGCGGGCCAAAGCCAAGCCGCGGGCCGCGCAGTTCAGCTGGGATCGCGCCGCGGGCGACACGCTCGCGGTCTATCGCTCACTCGCCTAGACGCAGCCCAGCCGCGTTACCATGTGACGTGAGCCCGCACTGCGGGCTCGCAGCACGTTCGGGGGAGATCTCGTGGCACGTCGCATCCCACTGCCTCGACTGACCCAACGCCAGCGTGAGGCCCGCTGGCAGCGTGAGCGCCGCCAGCAGACGATCATCATCGTCGTCTTCACGGTGCTGCTCTGCAGCGCCGTCGGGCTGACCGCCTGGTCGGCCGCGAACCGCTACTACGACGCCAATCTCAAGCCCGCGGCCATGATCGACGGCCACAGCCTGCCGTACCGCGTTTATGTCCACGAGCGCTCGTACGAGCTGGTGAAGTTCTACGCGGACAACCAGGTGCCGGCAGGGTTCGAGAACGATCCGCAGCTGGCCACGCAGAAGGCGGACTACGACGGCATCGCGGTGAACTCGCTCGTCGAGCAGGCGCTGCTCGAGTCCGTCGCCCGCGACGAGCACTACACGATCTCCGATGCCGACCTGCGCGCCAAGTACGAGGAGTCGTTCGGCCAGTACAGCTCGCGGCACATCCTCGTGAAGATCGACGACACCGCGACCGACAAGGCTGCCGCCGATGCGGCCGCGCTCGCCAAGGCGCAGGACCTCGCGACGAAGCTCCGCGCGAACCCCAATGACCAGACCCTGTGGAACGACCTCGCGAAGCAGTCCGACGACACCGGCTCGAAGAATTCGGGCGGGGAGATCGGGTGGGCCGGCGCGGGCCAGCTGGTCGCGGAGTACGACCAGGCCGCGCAGGCGCTGAAGATCGGGGACATCTCCGATCCGGTGAAGTCCCAGTTCGGCTACCACGTGATCCAGGTGAAGGAGCGGCGCGCCGCCTCCGCCAATCCGGTCGTGGTGCGCTGGCTGAACAGCGGCTTCGGGATGGACGAGATCCTCCTGCACACGAAGTTCGACATGCTGCGCGAGCACTTCACCTCTGAAGCGCAGGCGCGGTCGGCGACGTCGCCGACCGAGCAGATCCACCTCCTGCACATCCTCATCAGCCTGCCCTCGCCGACCACCAAGCTGCCGACCGACTTCACCGACGCGCTGAAGAAGATCGCCGCCGCGAAGGCCGAGCTGGACAAGGGCACGGACTTCGCCGACGTGGCGAAGAAGTACAGCGAGGACACGACCGAGGCCGCGAACGGCGGAGACGCCGGATGGTTCGCGCGCGGCCAGCTCGACAGCGTGACCAAGGAGAACGAGCTGTTCGCGCTCGCGCCGGGCACCGTGAGCCGCCAGTTCTCGACCAGCGGCCAGACCGAGCTCTACAAGGTCGTCGAGAAGGATCCCGCGCGCGCGGTCACCGACGAGCAGAAGACCAAGATCCACGACAGCGCGTACGCGTACTGGTTCGATACGCAGCGCCGCGTGCACGACGTCCGCAAGCTCGTGCCGGGCTATGAGTTCCAGCCCTAGCGAGGCGTTGCGCGCGGTCCTGGCTGCGTGGCCGGGTGGCGTCGACGTCGTGCCCGCATCCGCGCTCGACCGGCATTCCTTCACCACCGTTCGCGCCGTCGCGATCGCGCTCGATGCGCCGCTCGATCGCGCGCTGCTCGCGAAGCACTATCCGGCGGACGTGCTCGACGCGGCCGCGACGCACGACGGCTTCCTGGTCCTTCCGCCGCGCGATCGCTACGCGGACCTCGCCAGTCCCGGGGCGGTGAGCCGCATCGCCGAACGGCTGCGCGCGACCGACGGCTGCCCGTGGGACCGCGAGCAGACGCATGCGAGTCTGCGGCCGCACCTGCTCGAGGAGGCGTATGAGGCGCTCGAGGCGCTCGATCGCGGCGACCTTGCCACGTTGCAGGACGAGCTCGGCGACCTGCTCTTTCAGATCGCGATCCATGCGCAGCTCGCGAGCGAGGCCGGCTCGTTCGACATGGGGGACGTCTCGCGCTCCATCGGCGAGAAGCTCGTGCGCCGGCACCCGCACGTCTTCGCGGGGACGACCCTCGACGGCACGGACCTGCTCGTCCAGTGGGAGCAGATCAAGCGCACGGAGAAGACCGAGCGCACCTCGATCCTCGACGGCGTGCCGCGCTCGCTGCCCGCGCTGTTCGCGGCCGAGCGGCTGCAGGAGCGGGCCGCGCGGGTGAAGCTGCGGCCGCCGCGCATCGAGCTGCCGCTGGACATCGACGGTCCGGAATTCCTGGGCGAGCTGCTGTTCGGGGTCGTCGCCGAAGCGCGCGAGCGCGGCTTCGACGCCGAGACCGCGCTGCGCGAGGCGAACGGGCGGTTCGCGTCGCACGTCGGCCGGATCGAGCAACGCGCGCGATCGGCTGGCCGCGAGCTCGAGTCCTACACGGACGCCGAGCTGCGCGAGCTGTGGGAGGCGACGAATGGCGAAGTTCAAGCGGCCTGACGGCCGCGCGGCCGAGGCGCTCCGTCCGGTCACGATCGAGGTGGGCGTGTCGAAGTTCGCCGAAGGGTCCGCGCGCATCGCGTTCGGCGACACGATCGTGCTCTGCCTTGCGACGCTCACCGACAGCGTGCCGCGGTTCCTCGACGGGAAGGGCACGGGGTGGATCACGGCGGAGTACGCGATGCTGCCGCGCAGCACGCCCGAGCGCAGCCAGCGCGAGAGCATCGCCGGCCGGCCTGGCGGCAGGACGTTCGAGATCCAGCGGCTCATCGGGCGCGCGCTCCGCACGACGATCGATCTGAAAGCCCTTGGCTCGCGCAGCGTCACGGTGGACTGCGAGGTGATCCAGGCCGACGGCGGCACGCGCACGGCGGCCGTGACCGGTGGCTACGTCGCGCTCGCGCACGCGCTGCGGAAGATGTCGCCGAGCCCGTTGATCAATCAGGTCGCGGCGGTCTCTGCGGGCTTCGTCGACGGCGAGCTCATGCTCGACCTCGCGTACGCCGAGGACTCGATCGCGGACGCAGACGTGAACGTGGTCGCGACCGACAAGGGGCAGCTCGTCGAGGTGCAGGGGACCGCCGAGAAGAAGCCGTTCTCCCTGGCCGACTTCGATCGCGTGCTGGCCCTCGCGATGAGCGGGATCGACCAGCTCATGGACGCGCAGCGCCGCGCACTGCGGTGACCCGCAGGCTCCTGCTCGGCACGCGCAACCACGGAAAGGTCGCCGAGCTCCACGCCCTGCTCAAGGGGCTCGACGTGGAGCTCGAGAGCGTCGACGAGCTCGCCGATCCGCCGCCGGACCCGCGGGAGGACGCCCCGTCGTACGCGGAGAATGCGGTCTTCAAAGCAGTGACCTACGCCCGCGCGACCGGCATGACGACGATCGCGGACGACTCCGGGCTCGAGGTGGACGCTCTTGGCGGCGCGCCCGGTGTACGCAGCCGGCGATTCTTCGGCGAGGACGCGACGCCGGCCGAGCGCAACCGGATGCTGCTCGGCCTGCTCGACGGCGTGACCGACCGGGGCGCGCGGTTCGTCGCGGTCATCGCCCTCGCGGATCCCGACGGCCGCGTCGAGACATTCGACGGCGAGATCCGCGGCGAGATCTCCGAGTCGCCACGCGGCGAGGACGGCTTCGGCTACGACCCGGTGTTCATCATCGCCGAGGACGGCCGCTCGATGGCCGAGCTGCCGCGCCAGGAGAAGAACGCGATCTCACACCGCGGCCTCGCCGGCGCGAAGCTCCGGGCCGCGCTCGCCATTCGTCAGCCGCTGACCTGAGCGGTCGCGACCAGCAGGTCGTGCGCGCCGTCGGCGCGCGCCGCCTCGAAGTACACGAGCGTCTCGCCTCCCAGCTCGACGACGCACGCGTAGCGAAGCGATCCGCTCGCGTACGGTGAACGGAATGCCGGCCCATCCGTCGACTGCCGGGTCCACGTGCGGAGATCGGGGCTCGTGGCGATGCCGGTGCGCTCCTCGTAGTTGTCGGCGAGGCTCGGGATCCCGTCATAGAGGGCGAGCCAGCCGGAGCCCTGCGGGATGACCGCGCTGATGCGGGTCTCGAAGCCGTCCCAACCCCGCCGCGGCGGCACGAGCACCGGCCCCTCCCAGTCCCACGCAAGCCCGTCCGCGCTGGTCGCGAGGCCGGTGCACGACAGGAGCTGGCCCGTGCTCAGTGCATCCCCCGTCTCGTGGAGCGACTCCGGAGATGACGCGATGGCCGGCAGCGCACGCGAGCCGAAGCTCACGAACATGGACCAGCGCCCGTCGTGCCGCACGACGACCGGATCCTTCACGCTCTCCACACCGGCGCTGTCCGCGGTGATCGCCGCGCGGCGGTCGCGGACATCGAGCTGCTCCGGCGTCTCCGCCTCGAGCACATCGATACGCCAGCGGGCATCGATGGGATCCACGAAGCTCACGTAGAGCCGGACCCCACCGGGGATCGCCACGAGGCTCGCGCGCTCCATCGACGGAGTGCCGAGCGCGTCGCTGCGCATGGTCCACACGTCCCGAAACGCGCGGCCGTCGCTGCCGGACGCGATGCGCAGCTCGTAGCCGCGGCGCGGCCGGGGCGCACGCAGGCGATACGCGAGGAGCACGCCATTTGGCGTGACGAGCGCGCTGGGCGCGCCGGCCCAGCTGCCGGCGCCCGGCGCGGGTGCTTCGATGACCCTCGTCGCGCGTACCGGATCGAAGAGCGGTGCGGCTATTCGGCGACCCGGCCGTCGACGATCGTGCGCAGCTTCGCAGCGTCGCGACGCACGTCTTCGATCGGAAGCTGCTTTTCGGTCGGGTCCATGCGCGGCGGCCTGCCGGGGTCCTGATCGTCGAGGTAGCGCGGCACGATGTGGGTGTGGAGGTGCGGGATCGAGTTGCCGAGCATCATCAGGTTCAGCTTCGCCGGAGTGTAGTGCAGCTCGATCGCGCGGGCGACGCGCAGCACGTCGCCCCAGTACAGGCCGGCGTCCGTTTCGCTGAGCTCCGTCGGCTCGGCGACGTGCCGGCCGCGCCAGATGACGATGCAGTAGCCACGCTGGCCGACGTCGGCCTTCTGCAGGTACGCGTCCGCCGTGTCGCTCTCGTACACGCGGATGCCGAACTCGTTCTCATCGGCGCGACCTTGCGCGCACATCGCGCACGCTGTTCCAGCCTTGCGCTGCTCCCAGTCGTCCGGCCACGTCCTCGGCACGGCGCGAGTATCAGTCATACGAAAGCCGGCCCTGCTCCACCCGCGCCGCGTCGGTCAGCCGGTGCGGCTCGGCGGGGCCGCCGACCCGCAGCTGCACGACCGTCCAGCCGTCCGCGGTCATCCGGTCGGCGAGCAGCCGGCGATGGCACTTCCACCACAGCGTCTCGGCGCACATGAACGCGGCCGGTACGAGGCGCGCGTACTCCTCGAGCCGCGCCAGGTCCGCGCGGAACTCGTCGCTGGTCATGTGATCCGCGTAGCCGCGGAACGCCGCGACGCGCAGACCGGTGTGCGGCGAATCCGCGCGCGGCGCGCGCCGTCCGCCGAGCCCCGGGAGGTGGACGTACTCGATGCCCGCGGCCACAAGCGTGTCGCGGAGCGCGCTGGCGCCGAACTGCGGGTTACGGCGAGAGCCCGGCGCGCTGCGGATATCGGCCAGGAGCCGCACGCCGGCGCCGGCGAGGACGGCGGTGAACGCATCCCCGGTCGCGGTGCCGTGGCCGATGCTGTAGATCGTCCCGCCCATGCTGGAGAGTGTGCCGCCGGCGCGATAGGCTCGTCGTGCATGGCGACGCTCATTTCGCTGCAGCTGCACGAGGGCCACGGCAAGCCGATGCGCCCGGTCTCCGAGGCCGAGGCCCGCGTCGGCGGCGGCATCGAAGGGGACTCCCACGCGGCGCGTACGAAGCGGGCAGTGACCGTCGTCGACCGCTCGACCCACGACGCCGTCGGCGTGCGGCCCGGTGATCTCCGCGAGCAGATGACCGTCGAAGGGCTGCCGTCGCTTGGGTCGCTCCCGCCGGGCTCGCTGCTGCGCATCGGCGCGATCACGCTCCGCGTGAACGGGCCGTGCGACCCATGCGCGCACATCGGCGAAATGAACGGCGCGGATCCAGCCGGGTTCCAGGCGTCCCTCGAGGGCCGGCGCGGGCTCGTGTGCACGGTCGTCACCGCCGGCGGTCCGGTCAGGGTGGGGGACCCGGTCACCGCCGCTTAGGCCCTGTCGGGGTGGCGGGACTCGAACCCGCGAACCTCGCGGTCCCAAACCGCGCGCGCTACCAACTGCGCCACACCCCGTCCGCTCAGTTGATTATGACCGCGACTCCAACCCACGGACGATGACATCGAGCCCGAACTCGAACGTCTCATCGCAATCGTCCTCCGCGAGCTGCGGCAGCAATTCGACGAGATACGGATCGGCATCGGGCGGCAGCGTGACGTCGCGACCCTCCGCGCGATATGGCGCGGTCCCCACTTCCCACTGGGCGACGCCGACGACGTAGGACGTGATCGTCGCGAGCGTCTTCAGCGCGCTTTGCGCATCGAAGCCCGCGGCGCGCAGGAGCGCCATCACCGCGCCGGCCGCGCGCGCCGCGGCGGGATCGGTGAGCGGCAGCGTCGCGAGCAGCGGGATCGCGCTCGGGTGTCCGAGCAACAACGCGCGGTACGCCCGCGAGACGTCTTTGAACACGAGCTGCCATGCGACGTCCGACGGCGGCGGGATCACGAGCTCCGCGAGCAGGACCTCGACGACGCCTGCGAGCACCGCAGCCTTGTTCGGGAAGTGGCGATAGATCGCCATGCCCTCCACCCCGAGCTCCGCGCCGAGGCGGCGCATCGAGAGCGCATCGAGGCCGTCGCGATCGAGCACCGCGAGCGCGGCCTGCGCGATGCGCGATCGGGTCAGCGGGGCCCGCGCCGGTGTTGACAGGGTGCTCATCCGGCCGTAGTTTACAGCGTAAACACGTCGGGCGGTCAAGCTGGGGCCAATTGGGGAGGGCGCAATGTTCGCGGCCTGGGGGCACCTGATCTACCGGTTCCGCTGGGTGATCCTGATCGTCTCCGTAGTGCTGATGGTCCTGTCCGTGTTCGTGAGCGCTGGCGGCGGCGATCTGAAGAGCGGCGGCATCATCCAGACCTCCGAATCGGGCCGCGGCGCCAAGCTCATCGAGACCGAGCTCCCGCGCTCCACCCAGACCGCGTTCACGGTGCTCTTGTCCAGCCCGACCCTCACCGCGACGGATCCCGCATTCAAAGCCGCGGTCGATAAGGCCCTCGGCGCGGTGCGCCTCGACCCGCGCGTCCAGACGGTGCAGACCGCGTACGACGCCGGAGTCGTTCCCGCGCAGTACATCTCCAAGGATCAGCACGCCACCGTCGCGATCATCAGCGTGAAGGACGACTCGGTCACGGCGGGCAAGTACTACCCGGAGCTGCGGGCGAAGGTCACCTCCGACGTCCTGTCCGTGCAGGCCACCGGCTACCTCGCGATCAACCATGACTTCAACACGATCCTCGAGGCGGACCTGCAGCGCGCGGAGACGGTCTCGCTCCCGCTCGCGCTCATCCTGCTGCTGCTCGTCTTCGGCACGGTGCTGGCCGCGATGCTGCCGCTCGGCGTCGGGGTGCTCGCCGTCGTCGGGGGGATCGCCGCGACGTTCGCGCTGAGCCACGCGACCAGCGTCTCGCAATACGCGCTGAACATCGTCACGCTCATCGGTCTCGGTGTCGCGATCGACTACTCGCTGTTCATCGTCAATCGGTTCCGCGAAGAGCTCGCGCGCGGCCTCACTATCGACGACGCGATCGCCCGTTCGATGTCTACTGCGGGTCGCGCGATCACGTTCTCCGGTCTCACCGTGGCCATCGGACTGGCCGGGATGTTCTTCTACCAAGGGACGTTCCTCGCCTCGATGGGCTACGCCGGCGCGCTCGTCGTCGCGATCGCGGTCTTCTACGGCCTCACGTTCCTCCCGGCGATCCTGTCGCTGCTCGGGCCACGGGTGAACAGCCTCCGGCTCTCCGACCTCTGGCGGCGCATCCGGCGCCGTCCGTCGAGCACGGCCGAGCGTGGACCCGGGTTCTGGCATCGGCTCGCGCTCGCGGTGATGGCCCGGCCGCTCGCCGTGCTCATCCCGGTGCTCGCGATCATCCTGCTCGCCGGCTCGCCGTTCCTGCACCTGCGCCTCGCGAACGGCGATGTCGACATGTTGCCGCCGACCGCTGAGTCGCGCGTCGCGCTGCATAGCCTGACCGAGACCTTCCCGAGCCAGGAGCCGAACCAGTTCCAGGTCGTCGTGCACTACACCGACGGCAGCGATCCGTTCAGCGCCAAGAACCTCGGCGCGGTGTACGACCTCTCGCGGAAGGTCGCCGCGGTGCCGGGCATCACGCGCGTCGCGAGCATCGTCGACGTCGACTCGCGCATCACGAAGGAGCAGTACCCCGTCATTTACGCGAATCGCACGGCGCTCACGCCGGAGCAGCAGGAGGGCATCAGGCAGAGCGTCGGCAAGGACATCGTCGTGCTCAACGCGTTCGGCTCCTCGGACATCGGCGCCGAGGCGTCACGGGAATCGCTGAAGGGCATCCGCGCCATCACCGCGCCGCCGGGCGCCGAGGTCCTCGTCACCGGCTTCACCGCCTACGACGTCGACGCCATCGGCTTCATCCTCGGCAAGACGCCCCTGGCGGTCGGATTCGTGGTGCTGGCGACCTACATCGTGCTCTTCCTGCTGCTCGGGTCCGTGATCCTCCCGCTGAAGGCTGTGCTCATGAACTTCCTGTCGATCAGCGCGTCCTTCGGCGCGCTCGTGTGGATCTTCCAGGACGGCCACCTCGCCTCGCAGCTCAACTTCACGCCAAGCTCCATCGATCCCACGCTGCCGGTGATCATGTTCTGCATCGTGTTCGGTCTGTCGATGGACTACGAGGTCCTGCTCCTCAGCCGGATGCAGGAGGAATACAACCGCACGCACGACAACCGCCACGCCGTCGCCGAGGGCCTCGAGAAGATCGGCCGGCTCATCACGGGAGCGGGCGCGATCATGGTCGGCGTGTTCCTCGCGTTCGCCCTCGCGGACGTCGTGATCATCAAGGCCATCGGCCTGGGCATGGCGATCGCCGTCGCCATCGATGCGACGCTCGTGCGCGCGCTGGTCGTGCCCGCGACGATGCGCCTCCTCGGCGACCTCAACTGGTGGGCACCACGCCCGCTGGCACGGCTGTACCGCAGGCTCGGCCTCGGCGAGGCGCACTCGCCCGTCGAGCCAGCCGCGGTGGGCGCGGACTAGGCGCGGGTCCACAATGGCGCCGTGACGGACACCACTGCGCCCACCCTCCGCCCGCTGGGCGTCGGGGACATCGTCGATCGCACCATCGGTCTGTACCGCGCGTCGCCGGCGCTCTTCCTCGTGCTCGCGGCGCTGCCGTACATCGTGCTGGCGCTGGTCAGCCTCACGCTCAACCTGCTGTTCGTCCACACGACGCCGTTCAGCACCCTGCCAACGAATGTCTTCGACCCGAACGGTCTTTCGACCTCCTTCACGCCGGATCAGATCGCCGGCTTCGCGATCTTCGGCGCGGTCATCACGGTGGTCAGTGTCGTCGTGCTTTCCGTGCAGGCCGCCGCGATCGTCGACGCGATGTCGAAGCGCTACCTCGGGCAGCCGACGACCATCGGGGAGTCGCTGCGGGCAGGACTGCGGGCAAGCGTGCGGCTGATCCTCGCAAGCGTCGTCGCGTTCGTGTCATTCATCGTCATCGTCGCGGTCGGCTTCGTGGCGCTCGCGATCGCATCGACGGCATTGAACAATCCACTGCCGGCGATCGTCGGCGGCATCGCGATGTTCGTGCTGATCTTCTACGTGGTGGCGTCGTTGATGCCGTTGCCCGCCGTCGTGACGCTCGAGCAACGCGGCCCGGTGAGCGGCATCCGGCGGTCCTGGGGGCTCGCCGGCGGGGCGAGGTGGCGGATCCTCGGGCTCCTCACGCTCGTGACCATCCTGCAGGGCATCCTTGGGATCCTGTTCGCGTTCATCTTCCTCGGCACGGTCGCCACCCAGGGTGCGGCGAAGACCATCCTGCAAGAGATCGCCAACCTCGCCGTGAACGCGCTCTGGGCGCCGATCCAGTGGGGTGTGTTCACGCTGCTCTACTACGACCTCCGCGTCCGGAAGGAGGCGTTCGACCTCCAGCTCGCTGCGGAGTCCATGCCGCGCGCTACGTAGCCGCGCTCCTCCTCGCCGTCGCGCTCTGGGGAGCGACGGGCGACCTCGCGAACGCCGACACGCTCACCGTCACGGCATACCGCGCGCGCCTCGACGAGGTGCTGGCGCTCGTGCAGCGGGCCCGCGCGGCGCCCATCGCCGATCGCGAGGCGCTCCTGGCGCAGGCGCGGGGACTCCTCCGGCGCACGACCGAGGTCCAGGTCGCGGACGCGACATTGCAGATCGACGACGGTCCGCTCGCCGACCGCCTGACGGCGGACGCGACGGACCGCGAGATCGCAGAGCTCGTGCGCTACACGGCCCTGGTGAATACAACGATCGTGCGGCGCGTGGACGTCGCCGCCGCCGACGCGAAGCTCCAGTCGCTCACGACCGATCAACAGCTCGCGGGGCGACTGAACATCGGCACGATCGTGGGCACGCTGCTCCAGCGCTTCGCCGACTGGCTCTACGGCGTCGTGGGCCGTCCCGATCCGAACGTGCTCCTCAATGCGCAGGCCGTGATCGGCCTGTTCGTCGCGCTCGCGATCATCGCCGTGCTCGTACGCGGCACCCGGGAGCGTATCCGGCGCGAGACAGCCCTCGGGGTGACCCCCGGCGAGCATCGGTCCGATCCGGCGACGCACTTGCGCGCCGCGGACGACGCCGTGCGCGCCGGCCGGCCGCGCGAGGCGATCCACGCCTTGTACCTCTATGCGTTCGCGGCGCTGTCCGCTCGCGAGGTGCTGCGATACGACCCCGCGCTCACCGACCATGAGCTGCTGCGCCGCGCGTCGCAGCTTCCGCGCGCCGATGCGCTTCGGGATCTCGTGCAGCTGCACGAGCGGGTGTGGTTCGGCCTGCGCGAGGCGCGTGACGGGGATGTCGCACAGGCCCGCGCGCTCGCCGTCGCGGTGACCGCATGAGGCGCGTCGACCCGCTCGCGCTCGCGGCAGTCGTGCTGTTCCTGGCGCTCGCAGTGGTCGCAGTCGTGTCGGCCGGCACCGGCGGGGGCCCCGCGCCGTCCGGCTTCGGGCGCTCGGGCTCCATCTACGACGAGTCGCCCGGCGGGGCCTCCGTCCTTCAGCGGTATCTCGAGGGCGTCGGGCTCACCGTCGTGCCGGTCCAGGGCGATCGCTTCGCGCCATCGGCGGCCGGTATCACGACGCTGTTCATGCTCGGCGCGACGGACACCATTGAAGCGGCCGACCTCTCGGCGCTGCACGACTTCGTCCGTCTCGGCGGCACCCTCGTCATCGCGACCGACCTTGGCCTCAATGAGCGCCGGCTGCTCGACGACTTCGGCCTCTCGCCCCGCGGTGCCGCCATCCGCGGTGGCGACGTCGCCGTTCGCAGCATGGCCTTCGCCGTCCCGCCGGTGCGCACGCTGACCGTCGACCACGGCCTCGGTTTCCGGACCGGCGATGACGCGACCGTCCTCATTCAGGCCGACGGCACTCCGTTCGTCGCGCTCGCGAGCGAGGGCCGCGGGCGCGTGTTCGCGGTCGGCTCGCTCGCCCCGTTCGTGAACTCCGGCATCGGGTCGTCGGACAACGGCCGCTTCGTCCTCGCCCTCGCGCAAGGTGCGGCGCGCATCGGCATCGACGAGTACCACCATGGGGCGCGGCCCGCGCCCGAGTTCACCGCGCTCCTCGTGCAGACGTGGCTCGGCCGCGCGCTGCTCGCGATGCTCGGTCTGACGTTCGCTTACGTCGCGCTGACGGGACGCCGGCTCGGGCCGCCCCTCCCGCTCGATCCGCGTCCACCGCGGTCGAGCCTCGAATACGTGCGCAGCTTCGCCGGGCTCGCTCGGCGATCGGGGCATGGCGAGATCGCCCGGCGGCGGCTGCGCGACGACCTGCAGCGGGAGCTCGCGAAGCAGTCAGGACTGGACCCGCGGACCGACTTCGACCGCGTCACGAACGCGCTCGCGGCGCAGAGCCCGACGCGGGCCGCGGAGGCCCGCAGGCTGTACCAGGCGCTCGCCGGTAGATTGCGGGACGACGCGCTCGTGCGTGCGGCGAACGACGTGGCGCGACTCATTCGCGCGGAGGAGACGACGTGACGCTCAAGGAGACCGGCGAGACCTTCCGCGCGCAGGTGCACCGGATCATCGTTGGCCAGGAGGAGACGATCACGCTCTCGTTCCTGGCGCTCTGCCTCGGCGGACACGTCCTCATCGAGGGCGTGCCGGGCACCGCGAAGACGCTCCTCGCGCGAACGATCGCGCAGCTCGTCGGCGGCACGTTCAAGCGCATCCAGTTCACGCCGGACCTCATGCCCAGCGACATCGTGGGCACCTCCGTCTACGAGATCGCGACGTCGTCATTCCGCATGCGGCTCGGACCGATCTTCGCGAACATCGTGCTGGCCGACGAGGTGAACCGCGCGCCGGCCAAGACGCAGTCGGCCCTCCTCGAGGCGATGGAGGAGAAGCAGGTCACGCTCGAAGGCGACGCGCGGCCGCTGCCCGATCCGTTCCTCGTGCTCGCCACCCAGAACCCGGTCGAGTACGAGGGCACGTACCCGCTTCCTGAGGCCGAGCTCGACCGCTTCCTGTTCAAGGCCGTCATGCGCTATCCCGAGGGCGCCGAGGAGCACGCCATCCTCCGCGCTCACGACGCCGGGCAGCCCCTCGCGGACGTGGCCGGACTCGCGCAGCTTCCGTCCGCCGCGCTTGCCGACGCGCGCGCCGAGGTCGATCGCGTCACGGTCGAGGACTCCGTCGTCGATTACGTCGTGCGCATCGTGACCGAGACCCGCAAGTCACCCGATCTCCTGTTGGGCGCGAGCCCGCGCGCCGGCGTGCACCTGCTGCGTGCCGCCAAAGCCGCGGCGGCCCTCGATGGCCGCGACTTCGTCACGCCCGACGACGTGAAGTCCCTCGTGCCACCGACCCTCCGGCATCGCGTCGTGCTGAAAGCCGAGGCCGAGATCGAGGGCCTCGACGCGGACGCGGTGCTCCGGCGCGCGCTGTCACGGCTCGACGTGCCCCGGTGATCCGGAGGTCCCTGCCCGGCGTCGTGCCGCGGCCGCGCCTTCTCGCGCTCACGCTCGCGGCCGCGGCGCTCCTCGCGTTCGGCACGCTGTCCTCGGTCTTCGTCGCGCTCGCCGCCGTCGTGCTGGTCGCCGCGATCGGGCTCGCGATCGCCGACTACCGGCTCGCGCCGCGGATGGGCCCGTCGGACGTGGCGCGCATCGCCGAGCCGCAGCTGATCGTCGGCGCGCCGAACCGGATCGGCCTCGCGTTGCGCAATCCGACGGCGCGCCCGTTGCGGGTGCGCGTCCGTGATGAGGTGCCGGTCTCCTTCGCCGTCGCGCCGCGGGTGTCGGCGGCGGTGCTCGAGCCCGCTGGAGCGCGGATCGTGGAGTACGTCGCGCGTCCCCGGTACCGCGGCTCCTTCCGCTTCGGCGCACTGCACACCCGGCAGCGCGGGCCGCTGGACCTGATCGAGCGCCAGAGCGATATTCCCGCCGACGCGCGGGCCCACGTGTACCCCGACCTGCGCGAGATCCGGCGCTACGAGGTGAGCCTCCGGCGCGGTCTCGCGTACGACGCCGGCCAGCGGCGCGCGCGGATCCCCGGTGCCGGCAGCGTGTTCGAGCGGCTGCGCGAGTACGGGCCGGACGACGATCCGCGCTCGATCTCGTGGGCGGCGACGGCGCGGCGCGGCCGTCCGATCAGCGTCGAGTACGAGACGGAGCGGCAGCAGCGGGTCCTCATCCTCCTCGATGCTGGCCGGATGATGGCGAGCACCCTCGGCGAGCTGACGAAGCTCGACCACGCGGTGAACACGGCGCTGATGCTGTCGTACGTCGCGACCGCGAAGGGGGACGAGGTCGGGCTCCTGGGCTTCGCGGACGACGTGCGCAGCTACCTCTTGCCGCGGCGGGGCCGCCACCAGTTCCTGCGCCTCACCGAGGAGCTGCGCAAGCTCGAAGTGACCACGACGGAGCCCGACTATCGCGCGGCCTTCGAATTCCTCCGCGCGCGGACGTCGCGGCGCGCGCTGATCGTGCTGTTCACGGATCTGGTGGACGTCGAGGCCTCACGATCGCTCGTCGCGGCGGTCAACCGCCTCGCCGGGAACAACCTCGTGCTCTGCTGCTTGCTCGCGGATCCGCAGCTCGCGGAGATCGCGAGCCGCTCGCCGCGTTCGACGACCGAGCTGTACGAGCGCGTCATCGCCGAGGAGGTCCGTGACGCGAGGGCCAGAGCGATCGCGCTGCTGCGCGAGCGCGGCGTGCATGTCGTCGACGTTCCGGCGGAGCGGCTGACGGTCGCCGCGATCCAGCGCTACCTCGAGCTGAAGAAGCGCTGGTTATAGGGAAGAAGGATGTAGGCCCAGAGCGCGAGACCCGTCGTGGCGCCCACCGCGAGCTTCGCGGCAACCGGCAGTCGGCTTGGCGAGACGAATCCTTCGATGAGACCCGCGCAGACGAGCGTCACGGCGACCAGCAGCATCACGCGCATCGATTGGCCCGCTCCGATCCGCAGCGCGTCGGCCCTGGTGCGCTCGCCCGGATGCAGGATCGCCCACGCGAGGCGGAGCCCGGCGCCCCCGGAGAGGAAGATCGCCGACAGCTCGAGGAATCCGTGCGCGAGGATGAACGTGAGCAGCGATGCGACGACGCCGGCCTGCTGCAGGATCGCGAAGATCGTGCCGAGCTCGGTCCCGTTGAGGATGAGGATGAACGCCGTGTACAGCCCGGCCGTCATGCCGCCGGCGAACGCCGCGATCGAGACGCTCACGTTGTTGATGATGATGAGCGGGCCGACGCGGGCCCGCAGGCCCTCCGGGATCTCGGTCCCGGGCGTGCGGCCGACGAGCTGGCGGCGGACGTCTTCGCTCAACGCGGATGCCGCCACGTCCGGCTGCAGGATGCCGGCGACGTAGGTGACGATGGCCGGCAGCAGCACGAGCGCGAAGGCGACGAGCGTGAACGGCATCGCGGCTCGCACGGATGCCGGCAGCTCACGCGTGACGAACCGCCGCAGCCGCCGCCCGCTGGCGGGGCTCTCGCTGTACACGAGCGCGTGTGCCGAGGCGACGACGTCGTTCAACCGCTCGGCGACGGCGTCCCGCGGGAAATCGCGGCGCGCCACGGCGAGATCGCTGGTCGCGCTGCGGTAAAGCGCCCCGAGCTCGAGGACCTCGTCCGCGTCCAGCCGGGCGACGCGACCGCGCGCGCGCTCCACGAGGGCGCCGAGCCGCGCCCAGCGCGCGCGATGATCCTCGACGAACCGGTCGATGGATTGGACCGCGCGCATCGCGCGACCGTACCATGCTGACGTGGCGATCCGGGTCGGGCGGCTCGAGGTCGAGACCCCAGATCACGTGGTGCTGCGGTATTCGCTCGCCGGCGTCGGCAACCGCGGCTTCGCGGCGGTCCTTGATTTCCTCGTCGCTGCCCTCATCACCGCCGGCCTCGAGATCGGCTACGGGCAGATCGGCGCGCCGGGCGACGCGGCTCTCGGCGGCGTCATCCGCCTCCTCCTGTTCGTGCTCGGCTGGAGCTACTTCATCCTGCTGGAGTGGCTGTGGAACGGGCAGACCGTCGGCAAGCGCGCGTTCGGCCTGCGGGTGATCAACGAGGACGGCTCGCCGGCGGGCTTCCTCGCGGTATTCGTGCGGAACCTCGTGCGGGTCGTCGACTTCCTGCCGAGCTTCTACGGGCTCGGCCTGTTGGCCATCGTGTTCACCGCCCGATCGCAGCGGCTCGGCGATCTCGCCGCCGGAACGTTCGTGGTGCGGGCGCCCAGGCCGCAGCTGGACTGGCTTTCGCTGCGCACGGTGACCCGCGCGGCGGTCGCGGTGCCGAGCGGCGGGGTGCGGGCGCTGTCCGGCGAGGCGCAGCGGATCGTGCGGGAGTTCGTCGCGCGCGAAGGCACGCTCGCACCCCGCGACCGGGAGCGCCTGGCGGCGGACATCGCGTCGCGGATCCGTCCGTACACGATCGGGATCGACGCGGCGGATGACGTCGCGTTCCTCCGTGCGGTCGCGGCCACCCTTCGTGCGGCGGGGGAGCGCCGGACGTGAACGAGATCCTCGGCGCCGCCATCCTCGTGCTGCGTGCGGGGCGCTGCCCGGGCTGCGGCGCGGTACTCTAAGTAGCCCACCCCCACCGGGGGAGGGGTCTGGCGAAGGAGCATCGAATGACCACACCGAACGCCGAGCGGACGTATTCCGTCCCGGCGATCCACTGCGAAGGCTGCGCGGGGACCATCGAGGAGGCCCTCGAGCCCGTCGAGGGCATCGAGGCAGCCACCGTCGATCTCGGGGCCAAGACCGTGCGCGTGCGTGGCTCCGCCGACGACACGCTCGTGCGCAAGGTCCTCACGGCAGCGGGATATCCACCGGCCTAGATGACCGCCGCGATCCCGACCGACCACAAGCGCGACCTCGCGATCACGGGCATGACCTGCGCGTCATGCGTCGTGAGCGTCGAGTCCGCGCTGCGATCGGTCAGCGGCGTCGCATCCGCCGACGTGAACCTCGCTACGGAGCGCGCGACCGTGCGCCTCGCGCCGGCGACCGACATGACGGGCCTCGTCCGAGCCGTCGAGCGCGCGGGCTATGGCGCGCTGCCGATCCCGTCCGACGAGCGCGAACGGTCCGAGCACGCGCTGGCCGAGCGGGCGTTGCGGCTGCGATACGTCGCGGATCTGCGGCGCCGGCTGAGCATCGCGGCGGTGCTCGCGGCCGCGACGATGGCCCTGTCGATGGCCGACCTCGTGTTCCCGGAGCTCCAGCACGCGGACTGGCGGGCCTACGCGATGTTCGCGCTCGCCACCCCGGTGCAGCTGTGGGCCGCGGCGCCGTTCTACCGCGCGGCCTGGAGCGCCGCGCGTCACCGC
Organism: Candidatus Limnocylindria bacterium; assembly: GCA_038207785.1. GTDB lineage: Bacteria > Chloroflexota > Limnocylindria > P2-11E > P2-11E > UBA4735. Next base: position 41,190 of record JBBQZK010000009.1, read on the forward strand.
ACGACGAACATGAACACGCTGGTCGTCGTTGGCACGACCGCGGCGTACGCGACGTCCGTCGCGGCAACGTTCTTCCCGAGCCTGTTCCGCAGCGCGGGCCTCGAGCCCCATCAGCACCTGTACTACGAGACGGCGACGGCGATCGTGGCGCTCATCCTCGTCGGCCGCTTCCTCGAGGCCCGTGCCCGTGCGCGTACCGGGGACGCGATCCGCGCCCTGCTTGCGCTCGGCGCCAAGACCGCGCGCGTTCGGCGTGCCGGCGGTGCTGAAGAGGACATCGCGATCGCCCTGCTCAAGGCCGGCGACGTCATCGCGGTCCGGCCCGGCGAGACGATCGCGGCGGATGGCCTGGTCATCGGCGGCGCGTCGGCCGTCGACGAGTCGATGGTGACCAGTGAATCGGTCCCGGTCGACAAGAGCGTCGGAGACGACGTGACGGGCGGCACGCTCAATCGGACCGGCGCACTGCGGGTGCGCGCGACCAAAGTCGGTGGCGACACCGTGCTCGCGTCGATCGTGCGGCTGGTCGAAGCGGCGCAGGGCTCCAAGCCACCGATCCAGCGGCTCGTCGACCGCGTCGCGTCGATCTTCGTGCCGATCGTGCTTGCGATCGCGCTCGGGACCTTCCTCGTCTGGCTCGCGTTGGGCCCGTCGCCGTCCTTCGGTCCGGCGCTGCGCGCCGCGATCGCCGTCCTGATCATCGCGTGCCCGTGCGCCCTCGGCCTCGCGACGCCGACCGCGCTCACCGTCGGCATGGCCCGGGGCGCGGGGCGCGGCATCCTCATCCGCGACGCCGACGCGCTCGAGCAGGCCCGTGCGATCGATGTCGTGGCCTTCGATAAGACCGGCACGCTCACCGTCGGCCGTCCGCAGCTCGTCGATCTGCTGGCCTGTGCGGACTTCGGCGAGGACGAGGTCCTCCGCCTGGCCGCCGCGGCCGAGCGCCGGTCCGAGCATCCGCTCGGGGCAGCGCTCGTCGATGCCGCGCGTGAACGCGCGCTCGAGATCCCCGAGCCGGCGACGTTCGAGTCGTTCCCCGGAGCCGGTGTGCATGCGACCGTGGAGGACCACGATGTCTGGATCGGTAACGCGGAGGTCGCGAAGGCCCACGGGTTCGCGGACCTGCCCGAGGCATCGCTCGCGCGCCAGGCGGACGCCGGCCGCACGTCCCTCGTCATGACCATCGACGGGAAGCCCGGCGCGATGTTCGCGGTCGCGGACACGCCAAAGGCATCAGCGCGTGCTGCCGTTGCGGCCTTGCGGGCACGCGGCGTCCGCACGATGGTGCTCTCGGGCGACACACAGCGCACCGTCGCCGCGATCGCGCGCGAGATCGGCATCGATGAAGCGCGCGGCGGCGTGAAGCCGGGCGAGAAGGCCGCGGTCATCGCCGAGCTGCAGCACGCGGGTCATCGCGTCGCGATGGTCGGTGACGGGGTCAACGACGCGCCGGCGCTCGCGGCGGCCGACGTCGGTGTCGCGATCGGCAGCGGGACGGATGTCGCGATCGCGTCGGCGGGGGTGGTGCTCGTGGGTGGCGATCCGCGGGGCGTGCCGCGAGCCCTTCGGCTCTCGCGCGCGACCGTGAACGCGATCCGCCAGAACCTGTTCTGGGCCTTCTTTTACAACGTGCTGCTGATCCCGCTCGCGGCCGGGGCGTTGTACCCGTTCACGGGGTGGGTGCTGTCACCAGTGCTCGCTGCCGGGGCGATGGCGCTCTCGAGCGTCACCGTCGTGACGAACTCGCTGCGCCTGCGATCGGTCCCGCTCGACTAGCTCGCGCGCCTCGTCATGCCGCTTTCCGATCGGTCGCGACACGGCGCGCCGCCAGACGGACCCGCGCGATGAACTCTGCGTTGTCCCAGGGCTTGATGATCCAGTCATCAAGCGGTCCCATCTGCTCGTGCATCGTCGCGAAAACGTCGCGTCGGCTCGTCGTGAAGATGACCGCGGGGAGACGTGCGTGCGCTTGGCGGAGAGCGCGATGGATGTCCAAGCCGGACTCCGAGCCGAGCGCGACGTCCAACAGGACGATGTCCGGGCCATGGTCCGCGACGGCCGCCATGGCGTCGTCTACCGAGCCGACCGCGCGCGAGCTGAAGCCGTTCGTTCCGAGCACGCGGCCGACCACCCGGCGGAGGGCTTCGTCGTCGTCGACGATGAGGATCGTCATGAGGCCATCGCTCCGGCAACGGAGTCGACGAGCTCGCGACTGGAGAACGGCTTCGCGAGGAAGCTACTGCTGCCGGTGACCTGGGTGGCGCCCGCGTCGCCGGACATGAACATCGTTCGGAGACCGGGATACCTGACCCGCAGATGAGCAGCCAGCTTGTCGCCCTGCCAATCGGTGAGGTGGACGTCGGTGAGCAGCAGGCTCACGTTGCCTTTCTCTTCTGCACAAAGCCGGAGTGCCTCGCTGGCGGTCGCCGCGTGGATCACGCGATAGCCCTGGGCGGACAGCACCCGGTGTACGGCGAGTCGGGAAGGATGCTCGTCGTCGACGACGAGCACCGTGACGCGAGATGTGCCCGGCAGCGCGCGTTGGGGATCGACGACCCAAGCCTGCGGCGTGCGAGCGACGGGCAGGACGCGCGAACGCGCCTCGAAGTCGGTCGCCCACGCGAGCACCTCGGCGCCGCGCATCGGACGCGCGATCAGGTAGCCCTGCGCGGCGTCACAGCCCATCTCTTTGAGCAGCTGCAAGGCGTCCGCGTCCTCCACGCCCTCGGCCACCGCATCCAGGCCGAGCGCGTGGCTCAGGTCGATCGCGGCGCGCACGATCGCGGCGGTGTTGTCGTGATCGAGCAGTGGCGCGACGAACGAGCGATCGATCTTCACGCCGTCGACCGGGAGCTTCTGCAGGTACGCAAGCGAGGAATACCCGGTGCCGAAGTCATCGATCTCGACGCGGACGCCAAGGGCCTTCAGCTGCGCGAGGACGGTCTCAGCGTGCGTCGGGTCGGTCATGACGTCCGTCTCGGTGATCTCGAGGCACAGGTTGCCCGCCTCGACGCCATGCCACTTGAGGAGCCGCTCGACGATCTCGGGAAGCTCCGCAGAAGCCAGCAGCGTCTTCGCGCCGACGTTCACGGACACAGGGACCTGCAGTGACTGGTCGGCCCAGTCCCGCGATTGACGGAGTGCCTCGTCGAGCACCCATTCGGTCAGCGGAACGATGAGTCCGCTCTGCTCTGCCAGGGGAATGAACTCGAGCGGCGGGACGAGGCCGCGGCTGGGATGCTGCCACCGCACGAGGGCCTCAAAGCTCTGCAGCGATCCGCTCGTGAGCTCGACGATCGGCTGGTAATGCAGGCGAAGCTCACCTTTCGCGATCGCCCGGCTGAGATCCCCGAGCATGTCGAGGCGGCTCATGCCGCCCGTCGTCTCGGCGCGTTCGGCGCTGCACCACGCCTGGCCCTTGCGCGCGGCCGTATCGAGCGCTTTCATCGCCGCGCGGGTCATCTCAGTGGCCCGGCGCGCGCCGACGGTATCGCGCCGCGTGACGCTGGCTCGCACGCGTGGCCGGAGCTCGGCACCGCTGATCACGAACGGCAGCGCGACGATCGCGAGGAGGCGCTCTGCCAGCAGCTCGTCGCTTCCGTCGAAGGCGGGGAAGCTCACCGCGAACCGGTGGTTGTCGCCCTTACCCACGTACCCAGGCGGCACGAACGCGGCGCGTAGCCTCGCGGCGATCCCGCGCAGCAGCTCGTCGCCGATCTCGAAGCCGAAGGTCTCGTTCACGTCGCCGACATCGAGCACGTCGAGCATCCCGATGGTCACGTTCGTCCCGAGGTCGAGGACACGCTCGATCTCCCGTACGAAGGCGTGCCGGTTGCTGAGGAGGGTCACCGGATCTGTCGCCAGCCCCTGCGCGAGCCGGCGCTTCGCGCGATGCGTGACGCCGACGCTGATCGCGACGACGGTCAAGGCAGCGCCGTCGATGAGGTCGACGGTGATGTCCCGGCCGGTGCCCTCCGGCTTCGAGATGAGCGCGTAGTTGGCGAGCGACTCGACGAGCAGGACGATGACGGCGATGCGCGCGCCGAAGAACCAGGCGGCGATGGCGATGGGCACGACGCCGATCAGGGCGGCGAACGCGGTGAACCGCGGCCCGCCGTAGTAGAAGAGGATCTCGACGAGAACGAAGCTCGCGACGACCGCGATCGCGGGCCAACGCGTCCGGAGCTGCTGCACGAGCTGAAGAATGGGGGTGCGGGCCGCGTCCAGGTATGGGCGGCGGCGGGGCGGGGCTACCCCGCAGATGCGGGGTCAGGAGAGCAGGCCGAGCTGCTGGCCGCGCAATACGGCCTCCAGGCGCGAATGCGCTTCCAGCTTCTCCATGACGCCCTGAACGTATCCGCGGGCCGTGTGCCAGGTAACGCCGAGGCTCTTGCCGATGTCGGTGGTGTCGAGCGCGGTCGCCATAAGGCGAAGGACCTCGCGTTCGCGGGGCGTAAGTGACGCGGCGACCCGGACGTCCTCCCGCCCAACGCGGGCTCGCTCCCGCGCCCGCAACAAGAGGTCGCGAAGGGTCTCGGCCGGTATGAGCATCTCGCCCGCCGCGACGCGCTGGATCGCGTCGGCGATCTCCGCGACGCGGGCCGTCTTGATGAGGTAGCCGGACACGCCTGCCTCGACGGCGTCGAGCATCTCGTCGTCCGTCCCCCCGCCGGTCAGCATGAGGATCTTCGTCTGCGGAAGGCGGGCGATGATCTGCGCCGCCGTCGCCGCGCCATTCGTTCCGGGAAGCCGCTGGTCCATCAGGATCACATCCGGCCTCGTCTCTTCCGCCAAGCGCACGGCCTCCTCACCGGTGGACGCGCTCGCGGTGAGCTCGAGTCCGGGCCGATTGGCCAAGACCTCGCGCAGGCTCTCGGCGAAAGCGGCATGGTCGTCGACGACCATGACCCTGAGGAGCTCCTTCATTGCGGGGCCGTCATCAGCAGCTCGGCGATCGCGTCGAGCAGCAGCCGCCGGGTGAACGGCTTTGGCAGGACCGCGCTGCCGGGCGGCAGGCTGTCGAGCCCCGTGGTCGTGTCCTGCGAATAGCCGGACAGGAACAGGACGGGAAGCCCGGGCCGCACCTCTTGCGCCCTGCGGGCGAGGTCGACTCCCGACAGCCGGGGCATCACCACATCGGTCACGAGAATGCTCAGGTTCGTGGCTGCATCCTCGAGTACGCCGAGCGCATGCGTCGGGTCGGAGCGCGACAACACTTTGTAGCCATGCGTAGTCAGGATCCGCACCGCCGCCTGAAGGACCGCGCTCTCGTCCTCGACGATGAGGATCGTGTGCCCTTCGCCCGTGCGCGCCTGGTCGACCTGTGCCGGCCGCGTTGTCGGCTCCGCAGGCTCATCGACAGCTGGGAGGTGGAGCGACACGATCGTGCCCGTATCCGGAGCGGAGTCGATGCTGATGGTCCCCGCCGCCGCGGTCACGATGCCGAATGCGGTCGCGAGCCCCAGCCCCGTCCCCTGCCCGGTGGGCTTCGTCGTGAAGAACGGCTCGAAGGCGTGGGCCTTCACCTCCGCGGTCATGCCCGAGCCGGTATCGCGTACCGACAGTCGAACGTAGCCTCCCGGAGGGACGCCGCTGCCGGCGTCCGACGCGTCGATCTCGACCGCGCACGTCTCGACCGTGAGATCTCCGCCTCCGGGCATGGCGTCCCGGGCGTTCACCGCGAGGTTGAGGAGCACCTGTTCCATTTGACCGGGATCCGCGCGCACGGCCGGCAGGTCGCGGGCGAGCGAAAGCACGAGGTTGACCCGTTCGCCGACGGCACGGCGGAGCAGATTCTCGACCCCGGTCACGACGGCGTTGAGATCGAGGACCTGTGGGCGGGCAGCTTCTCGCCGCGCGAAGATGAGCAGCTGACGCGTGAGGTCCGCAGCGCGCGATGCCGCGCGCTGGATCTCTTCGACATCGTGGCGCAGATCGCCTTCGGGCAGCTTCTCCGCGACGAACTCCGCGTAGTTCAGGATCACCGCGAGCAGATTGTTGAAGTCGTGCGCGATGCCGCCAGCCAGCTGGCCGACCGACTCGAGCCGCTGGCTCTGGTGGAGCTGGCTCTCGAGGTGCGTCCGCTCGGTGAGATCTTCGACGACGACCATCCGGGCGTTGCGGCCGTCGTAGGGCAGCCGGATGGACGTCATCGCCACATCGAGGACGGAGCCGTCCTTCGCCAGCTGCCGCCACGGCCCGGAATGGTGGAGATCGGGAAGCGTCGTCATCGACTCCGAGATCTTCGACTCCTCCGGACCGAGGATCACGCCGACGGTCATCGCGAGGAGCTCATCGCGGCTGTACCCGTATCGTCGGACCATGGCCTCGTTGACCTCGAGGAAGCTGAGCGAATCGAGGTCATACACGAATAACGGCTGCGGATTTCCAGCGAACAGCAGCCGATAGTTGGATTCGGCGCGGGTGCGCTCGGCGATCTCCGAGCGCACCTCCGCGGCGAGCGCGTTGAACCGATACGCCAGCCGCGCGATCTCGGCCGGCCCGCTGGGCGTGATGATCCCGGGCTCAAGCGCGCCCTTACCCCGACCCATCGCTTCACTCAGGTGCATCAGCGGCCCCATCACCAAGCGATAGGTGAGGAGCGTTCCAGCGAGCAGCACGCCCATCCCAATGAGGGTGATCGTCTCGTTCTGCTCGAAGATGAACGCAGCCGCGGCCGCCACTGCAAAGAGCGCTACGAGCGCGAGGACATATGCACGTAATGGGACCCATCGCACGACGCCGCCGTCCCCACCCCTGCCAGGTGGTCGATCGTGCGTCATGCGTGCGACCCACCGGGCGACACTGGGACCGCGCTACGCGGCGACCGAGAATGTCTCGGCGACCCGATCGATGAGCTGGTGATTCGAGAACGGCTCAGTGCCCGCTTGCTCGCGACCCTGTACAGCACCGGACATGAACAGCACGCGCATTCCCGGGTAGCTCCGCCGCAAATGGGCAGCCAGGTCATTACCACGCCGGTCCGATAGGTACAGGTCGGTCAGGACCAGCCCGAGTTGGCCGCCGACCTCGGTCGCAATGCGCGCGCTTCGCTGCCCGTCACCGCATGCAACAGCCCGTAGGCTTGCGCGGGAAGTACGCAGTGGACCGGTGAGCGCAGTGGTCGGACGGATGGCCATGTGTGTGCGCGCCTCTCCCCGGAGACGTGCCCGCGGCGAACGAGCGAACGTTCTTCCGGTCGGCGTTACAGTGGACCTCCTACGTCAGAAATGCCGAACCGGAATTCACCTTCAGGTCTGGACCCGAGCCGTGCGCCAGCGCGACCCGAGATGACCCTCGAGCGGCTCCTACAGGGCGGGGAAGCCACATTCGCCGACAGCGGGTACCACGCCGCGAACATTCACGATATTTGCGCGCGGTCGGGAGTCGGGATCGGTACCTTCTACGCGCACTTCGAGCACAAGCGCCAGCTGCTCCAGAAAGTGATCGTCGAGCGCACTCCGCTCACGTCACGCCTTCTCTCAGCCGAGGACCTCACCGACCACCAGCGCCTGATCAGCCGCCTTCGGACCGTGGTCGACGACCGCAAGACGTCCCGTATCTGGCGGGCGTGGCACGAAGCCGTATTGGAAGACGCCGAGGTCGCCGACTTCAACGCCGCGTGGCGTGAAGAGCTGGTCCAAGAGCTCGCCGTGAAAGTTGCCGGCGCACGTGCGCTCGCGGGGTCGTCGCGGAAGCAGCTCGCGCCCACGGTCGTCGCCTGGTCGATCATGACCTTGACGCGCCAGCTCGCGATACATGATCGCCGCGGCGCTCCCGACGTGCCGGAGCTTGCGCAGCTCATCCAAGAGCTCGTCCTTGGTGCCCTCGACGTCGACTAGCGCTGACTAGCCGGCGCGCTCCGCGTACGCGCTGTAGCCGCCTTCGTGACGATCACGTCGTCATTTGACACACGTCCGGACGCACGATGGAATGGAACGCACATGGCCGCGATAGACACCCCATTCCCGGTCACGCGCCCGCGTTACACGGGCATCCTCGAATGGGTCACCACGGTCGACCACAAGAAGATCGGCATCCTCTACCTCTGGACGACGTTCTTCTTCTTCATCACCGGGGGCCTCCTCGCGCTGGCGGTCCGCGCGCAGCTCGCGACCCCCAATGGCACCGTGCTCAGCGCCGAGGCGTACAACGGCGCCTTCACGATGCACGGGACGACGATGATCTTCCTGTTCGTCGTGCCGGTGTGGACCGGATTCGCGAACTACATGATCCCGCTGCAGATCGGCGCGCGGGACATGGCCTTCCCCAAGCTCAACGCGCTCTCCTATTGGCTGCTGCTGAGCGGCGGCATCATCCTCTACGCGGCGCTCCTCGTTGGGCCGCCGTCGTCCGGCTGGACGTCATACGTGCCGCTCTCGACGCTGCCGTTCTCACCGAGCCACGGCCAGGACCTCTGGCTCCTGAGCCTGACCGTCCTCGGCTTCTCGTCCATCTTCGGCGCGCTGAACATGATCGTGACCATCTTCGCGCTGCGCGCTCCGGGCATGACGTTCTCGCGCATCACGCTGTTCACGTGGAGCGTGCTCGTCACGTCATTCCTGCTCGTGCTCGCGATCCCGTTCCTCACGGTGGCGGGCGTGCTGCTCCTGTTCGACCGGCTCGCCGGGCTGAGCTTCTTCGCGACGTCGGAGGGATCCGACCCGCTGCTCTGGCAGTTCCTGTTCTGGTTCTTCGGCCACCCCGAGGTCTACATCATGGTGCTGCCGGGCTTCGGGGTCATCAGCGAGGTGCTCCCGGTGTTCTCGCGCAAGCCGATCTTCGGCTACAAGATGATCGCGTACTCGAGCGTGGCGATCGGCTTCCTGTCGTTCTCCGTGTTCGTCCACCACATGTTCGTCGCCGGCGTCGACCAGACGCTGCAGGTGTTCTTCATGATCTCGACCATGCTCATCGCCGTGCCGACGGGGGTGAAGGTCTTCTCCTGGCTCGGGACGATCTGGCACGGCTCGTTGCGGTTCAAAACGCCGATGCTGTTCGCACTCGGCTTCATCGCGACGTTCACCATCGGCGGCATCTCCGGCGTATTCCTGGGCTCGGTACCCGAGGACGTGCAGCTGTCCGACACGTACTACGTCGTCGCGCACATCCATTACGTGCTCTTCGGCGGGGCGGTCATGACCGTGTTCGCGGCGATGTACTACTGGATCCCCAAGATGTCCGGCCGGATGCTGAGCGACAAGCTGGGGCAGATCAACTTCCTCACGATCTTCGTCGCGATGAACCTCACGTTCTTTCCGCAGCATCAGCTCGGCATCGAGGGCATGCCCCGCCGCATCTTCCACTACCCGCAGTCGCCGGAGTGGGGGACGCTGAACCTGGTGTCGACGATCGGCGCGTTCCTCATCGCGTTCGGCGTCGCGATCTTCCTCTGGAACTTCTTCACCAGCATCATGCTCGGCAAGGGCCGCCCGGCCGGTGACGACCCGTGGGAGGCCGACACCCTCGAGTGGGCCACGAGCTCGCCGCCACCGCCGTACAACTTCGCGCGCATCCCGGTCGTCCACAGCGCCCGCCCGCTCAAGGAAGACACGCCGCACACCTAGCGGCATGACCGTGTCAGCGGGCTACCGCCGTCTCGTCTACCTGACGCTCCTCGCGGCGCTGCCGGCCGCCTTCTGGGGCGGCAT
>JBBQZK010000010.1:0-41884 GCA_038207785.1 Candidatus Limnocylindria bacterium
ACAGCGCGCGACGTCGCGGTCCTGTATCGCACGAACGCGCAATCGCGCGCGATCGAGGACGTGTTCCGCGGCTTCGGGCTCGCGTACCAAGTCGTCGGCGGCGTGTCCTTCTACGCGCGGCGCGAGGTCAAGGACGTGCTCGCGTACCTTCGGCTGCTGCGGAATCCGGTCGACAGCGTCGCGATCGGCCGCGTGCTCAACACGCCACCGCGTGGGATCGGCGCAAAGAGCCAAGCCGCCCTCTTGGCCTTCGCCCGCGGGCGGCGGGTGCCTGTGGCCGAGGCCCTCCTCGACGCGGCGCAAGCGCCGGAGATCCCGAAGCGCCAGGCGGCGGCGATGGTCGCGTTCGGGCGCCTGCTCGCGCGGATCCGCGAGGAGCTGCCGGTGAAAGACTTGCCCGAGATCGTCGACGAGGTCATCCGCGCCACCGGATACGGCGCATATTTGAAGGACGGGACCGAGGAGGGCGAGGAGCGGTTGGCGAACGTCCTCGAGCTCCGGACCATCGCCGAGGACTACGTCAACCTCCCGCGCGACGAGCAGCTCCCATCGTTCATGGAGGAGGTCGCGCTCGTTTCCGACGTGGACGAGTTCGCCGAGGCCAAGCCCGCGGCGACCCTCATCACGATGCACGCGGTGAAGGGGCTCGAGTTCCCGATCGTGTTCGTCACCGGGATGGAAGAAGGTGTGTTCCCGCACAGCCGCTCGCTCGAGGACGAGCGCCAGCTCGAAGAGGAGCGCCGTCTCTGCTACGTCGCGATCACCCGGGCGATGAACCGGTGCTACCTCACGTTCGCGCGGCGCCGACAGCTCTTCGGCCGCACGAACGAGAACCCGCCATCGCGATTCCTGCGCGAGCTCCCGGAGGGCATCGAGCTGCGGGGCGAGATCGAGACCGAGGAGCGCGACCAGTGGGAGGAGCTCGACTGGGCGCGCGGACGCGAGCGGTACGAGGAGCGCCGCGCGCAGCGGCACGCCGCCGCGCTCGCCGACCTGCCGCCGACCTGGGGCGGCGGTGGCCGCGAGCCGTCGCCGGCCCAGGTGAATCGCGCGGCGCGCGTCGCGGACAGTGGCGAGACGCGCTTCCGCGCCGGCGACCACGTGGTGCATCCGGCGTTCGGCGCCGGGATCGTCGTGTCGAGCGCGATCCGCCCGGACGACGAAGAGGTGACCGTCGCGTTCGCCGGCAAGGGCGTGAAGAAGCTCATGGCGAGCTTCGCGGGGCTGACGAAGAGCTAATACGCGAGTTCGAGCAGTTCCGAAAGCACGATGTCGACATATCTCTGTCAGCACGCCGAACGGTGGCTACCGCGCCGTCCATCCGTCGAGAGCATCGACGAGCTCGCGGTATGGCACGCACCGCACGTCCCGGCGGCCGCAGACCTCACGCAGCACCTGTTCGAGCGCGTCGGAGTAGATGCCGCCGTTCCAGTCCTCGAAGTGGTGGGCGAAGATCACGGGATCTCGCGTGCCCTCGTAGTGTGAGCGGAACAGATCCCGATACGTCGCGAGCGCCTGCTCGCGTAGAGCCGGCAGCAGCGCCGGATCAGCGTCCTCGCCGCCGCTCTGGTTCAGGTAGAGGTTGTAGTCGGTCGCGAGCGTCCGATACCCGGCGCCGGTGACCTCCATCAACGGGATCGGGATCTCCCATAGTCCATCGGACCGGTACGGTCCGCGATCGGCCGGCTCACTGGCGTCGTACCGGTAGCCGGCCGTAGCCAGCGCAGACCTCACCACGGGCAAGGATCCCTCGAGGCAAGGCGTTCGTGCCCCGATGACCCGGCGGAACGTCGCGTGGATGCCCGGGAGCCCGTTGTGCGGACCGGCCTGCGCGACCAGGTCATCGAACGCCGCAAGCTCCCGGGCCCAATCGGCGGGTCCCCAGTACCGCACCGCGCCGGCGGCCCGCCCGCAGAAGTGCCCGTTGAAATGCGACGCGATCTCGTGACCTGCGTCGTCCGCGGCGTTCAGCGTCCTGATCAGATCCGCGATGTTCTCGCGAACATCTGTGCCGTCGGGCGCGATCGCGAATCCGATGTCAGACGCGCCAGCTCGATGCTGCGGCGCGGCGTACAGCTGCGCCCGGTCCCCAGCCAGCAGATACACGCCGCTGAGGAAGAAGGTGAAGTGGGCGTGGGACGTCTCTCCGACCGCCAGCCACCGGGAAAGATCGGGCGCATCTCCGGCACCGTCGAACGACACGACGACGAATTGCGGCCGCGCCTCGATCGCCGGGGGCAACCAGCCGCCGTCGCCGAGAAGGAGAAGCATGAGCAATAGGAGCCGCACGGATCAAGGCTGGTCCCCGCGAGTGCCGCAGTCGTCCGCTTCCGCAGCGCAAGTCGTAGTCGGAGTCGTACACGCGAACTAGCACTTCCTTTGGGAGAATCAACCGCATGGCCGCCCCGATACCGCAGAAGCGCGTCGCCGAGCTGCGCGAGCAGCTCGAGCAGGCGAACTACGACTACTACATCCTTGACCGGCCGACCCTGGACGACTTGGCCTACGACGCGCTGCTCCGCGAGCTTCAGGAGCTCGAGGCGAAGCACCCCGAGCTCGTGACGCCGGACTCGCCGACGCAGCGCGTCGGCGCACCACCGTCGAACCGGTTCACGGCCGTCGAGCACGCGCATCCGATGCTGAGCCTGGGGAACGCGTTCGACGAGAGCGAAGTCCGCGCCTTCGACCAGCGGGTCCGCAAGGCGCTCGGGCGCGACGATGTCGGGTACGTCTGCGAGCTCAAGATCGATGGTCTGGCGATCAACCTCGCGTACATCGATGGCCGATTCACGCAGGGTGCGACCCGCGGCGATGGATCGATCGGGGAAGACGTGACGGCGAACCTCCGGACGATCAAGTCGATCCCGCTGACCCTGCGCGAGAAGATCCCGGGCCGGGTGGACGTGCGCGGAGAGGTGTATCTCCCGAGCGCGGCCTTCGAGGCGACCAATCGCGAGCGCCTCGAGCGCGAGGAGCCGCCGTTCGCGAATCCGCGGAACGCAGCCGCGGGCGCCGTTCGACAGCTCCACCCGGCGGCGACCTCGAAACGGAATCTCGCAATGTGGGTCTACAGCGCGGCGGGTCTCGAGGTCGAGTCGCAGCACGTACTGTTGGCGCGCCTGCGGGAGCTCGGTCTGCGCACGAATCCGAACGTCCGGCGCGCGGCCGATATCGACGAGGTGCTCGCCTTCATCACGGACTGGGAGACGAAGCGCCAGCAGCTCGACTACGGCACCGATGGCATCGTCGTGAAGGTCGATCGCGTAGCCGATCAGGAGACGCTCGGATCCGTATCCCGCAGCCCGCGGTGGGCCATCGCGTACAAGTTCCCGGCGGAGCAGGCCACGACCACGATCGAGGACATCAAGGTGTACGTCGGCCGTACCGGAGTCCTCACGCCGGTCGCGTGGCTGGCGCCCGTCCTCGTTGGCGGCACCACGGTGAAGCGCGCGACGCTGCACAACCTCGATGAAGTGCGACGTCTCGACGTCCGTGTGGGGGATCGGGTGATCATCCAGCGCGCGGGCGACGTGATCCCCGAGGTCGTGCGCGTCGAGGCGCCCCTCGTCGCGAAGGCAAAGCGCGCGCCGAGGCGTGGCGTCGAATTCGAGATGCCGGCTACATGTCCGGTGTGCGACGGACCGATCGAGCACCGCGAGAATGAAGTTGCGTACCGCTGCGCCAACCCGGCATGTCCGGCGAAGACCGGGCAGCGCATCGGCCACTTCGTGTCGCGCGGCGGCTTCGACATCGAAGGCGTCGGCGGAGCGCTCGTCGAGCAGCTCCAGTCTCGCGGCCACGTCACCGATCCGGCCGACATCTTCTTCCTCACGAAGGACCAGCTCCTCGCGCTCGACCGGTTCGCGGAGAAGAGCGCGACGAACATCTACGACCGCATCCAAGGGGCGAAGCAGCGACCGCTGGCTCGCATCATCAATGCGCTCGGGATCCCGCAGGTCGGCTGGTCGACGTCGGATGACCTCGCGCACTGGATCGCGGCGAAGGTGCCGGCGGGCGCCACACTCGCGCAGGTGTTCGAGGTGCTGCGGGCAGCCAGCGCCGAAGACCTGCAGGCCATCTCGGGAGTTGGCGCAAAGGTCGCGGATGCGATCCGTGGCTTTCTGGCCGACGAGTCGGAGATCACGTTGATGGAGAAGCTCGTGCGTGCGGGCGTGCGTCCAATACTTCCGGCGGCCCGTGCGGCGGTCGCGCCGGGTCCGCTCGCGGGCAAGACGATCGTGTTCACCGGCACGCTCGAGCATCGCAGTCGCGAAGACGCAGAAGCACTCGTGCGCTCGCTCGGTGCGAAGCCGAGCAGCTCCGTCAGCGCGAAGACCGACGTGCTCGTCGCTGGTCCGGGCTCTGGAACGAAGCTCGAAAAAGCGAAGCAACTCGGTGTCAAGGTGCTGGATGAGGAAGGCTTCGAGGCTATGCTGAACGAGGCCAAGCGATAGTCACAGTGGGATGAGGGAAGGGGCGACCGTGTACCAGCCGCAGACCCGTACGGCTCCGACCATGCCCCTCACCGGGACGTCCGGCGCATCCGCCGTTCCAGAGATCGCGCTCCCACCCGAGCCGCAGTCGATCGAGCAGACCGGATTGACGCTCGGTTTCATCGCCGACCTTGCGCTGAAGACGCTCTACCTCCGCGGCCAGATGACCATGGGCGAGCTCTCCACCGCTCTCGGCCTGCCGATCACCAACGTGGTCGACAAGGTGATGGAGTTCCTGAAGGGGGAGCGCCTCGTCGAGATCCGTGGCGGGACCGGGTTGTCCGCGGCCGGGTACCAGTACGTGATCATCGACCGCGGCTCCGAGAAGGCGCAGGAAGCGCTCGCGCGCAGCCAGTACGTGGGCAAGGCACCGGTGCCACTGGCGTCGTACCTGGACGCCGTGAAACGGCAGACCATCACCAATATCTCCGTGACCCAGGAGGAGCTCGCGCACGCGTTCTCCCACATGGTCATCCCGCGTGAAACGCTCGGTCAGCTCGGGCCGGCGGTGAACTCCGGCAAGTCGATCTTCCTCTTCGGGCCGCCGGGCAATGGCAAGACGACCATCGCGGAAGTGCTGGTATCACTGCTCCGGGGCGAGGTCGTGCTCCCGTACGCGGTCGAGGTCGATCAGCAGATCATCAAGGTCTACGACCAAGTCTATCACCGCGCGGCGCTCGATCCGGTCGTGGCCGATCGCCTGCGCTTCGATCACCGCTGGGTCGTGAGCAAGCGCCCCATCGTGATGACGGGTGGCGAGCTCACCCTCGAGACGCTCGACCTCATCTATGACGACACGTCGAAGTTCTACGAGGCCCCGTTCCAGATGAAGGCGAACGGGGGGATCTTCATGGTGGACGATTTCGGCCGCCAACGCGTGTCCCCGAAGGACCTGCTCAACCGTTGGATCGTGCCGCTGGAGAAGCGCGTCGACTACCTGACCCTCCACACCGGCAAGAAGCTCGAGATCCCCTTCGACATGCTCATCATCTTCTCGACCAACCTCGATCCCGCGGATCTCGTCGACGAGGCCTTCCTCCGGCGCATCCGCTACAAGATCGGCATCGAGGCGCCCACCGTCGCGCAGTACGAGGAGATCTTTCGGCGCATGTGCGAGCGCAAGCAGATCGAGTACAAGTCCGAGGCGATGTCGCAGATCCTCGCGCACTACCGCCGCAAGAACCTCGGGCTGCGGTCGTGCCATCCGCGCGACATCCTCGAGCAGCTCACCGACACCGCCCGGTTCCTGGGCCGGCCGGCCGAGCTCACGCCTGACCTCATCGACATGGCCTGCGAGTCGTACTTCGTGTCCCTCGACCCGTCCGGCTCGCCCCAGGGTGCGTAGCTCCTCAATTTGATGTAGACGAACACCCCAGTCAGGGGATGCCCGCGCGCGTTGCGGAGGGCATCCTTTCGGATGATGAACTCGGGCACCAGGACCGTGTTCCGGGCCGCCGCGTGGACCGCAGGCGGGCTCGTCGCCGTCGCGCTGAACCTGTGGCTCGACCGGACGACCCCGGCCCAGTACTCGTTCGAGATCATTTATGTGATCCCCGTCCTTACGATCGCGGTGGGGGCCGGGTGGATCGCCGGCGGGCTGGTCGCGGCCTGCGCCGCGGTGGCATGGACCTTCGACACGATGCAGGACGATGGGTTCGACGCGAGCTCGATGGGCTGGAACCTGGCGACCCGCGTGGTCATCTTCGTCGGAGTCGCGGTGCTCGTCGATCTCTATTACAAGCGCGGCATTCGGCTCGCCGCGACCGACCGGCATCGTGAGGACTCGCTCGCGCTGATCGCGCACAAGCTGCGGCAGACGGCATCTCGCATCACGTCCGTGACCGGCGCGATCGCGGCCCGCCGTGACACCGACGGCATCGTCACCGAAGCGCGTATCGCGCTCGACCATCAGGCTCGTGAGCTGCAGCGGATGGCCGAGGACGTGCTCGACGTCAACGTCCTCGAAGCGCGACGATTCAGGCTGAACGTCTCGGATGTGGATCTCAGCGAGCTGGTCACGGATGTGACACGCGAGCTCGGCCGCGGCCAGGTGCAGCTCGTGCTGCAGGCCGAGCCCGTGATGGTCGAGGGCGACGCCGACCGCGTCCGCGTGATGGTCGGGCATCTGGTCGCGAACGCCGTGAAGTACTCGCCGGCCGGCGCGCCGATCGTCGTCACGGTGGCCGGCGGCGACGCTGAGGCGCGCGTCGTCGTGAAGGACGCTGGCGTCGGGTTCAACCCGGCGGATCTCACCGTGCTCTTCCAGAAGTACGGACAGGCCCAGACCGCACAGACCACCGGCGCACAGGGCGTCGGTCTCGGCCTGTACGTCACCCGCCTGCTCGCTGAAGCGCATGGTGGCCGTGTGTCCGCCGAGAGCGTCGGCCCCGGTCAAGGGTCCACCTTCCAGCTTTCGCTTCCGGTCCGGCAGCCCAACGGCGCTTCCTAGCCCGCGGTCGCGGCCTGCGCGTTCCCCAAGCTGCGCTTCGCTCTCCAGGAGTCCGCGTTCGGGGCCATGAACAGGACGAACATGATCCCGAAGAACGCCAGGTGACCGAGCAGCTCGGTCCAGCCGAACACCGGCAGCGTCAGCGTGAACAGGATCGCGCCCACCGCCATCACCGGACGCGTGAGCTGCCCGGAGATCACGACGAGGCCGATGGCGAGCTCCGTGACGCCCGCGAGATAGGCGAACTGCGGGTCGGCGATGCCCAGCGGCCGTACGATGTTGAGGTACGGGCGCTCCGTCAGCAGCGCCTGCGCGAGGCCGGGGTCGAGCAGCTTCTCGGTCAGTGCGCTGAACGCGATGGCGAAGCCTCCGCACACCCGTAGGAGCGTGAGCGCCCACGTCGGCGCCTCGCCTTGACGAAATGGCGCCTTCTCGCGGCGCAGCTGATCAAGTGAGAAGGGTCCACGGCCGACGATGAAGAAGAACAGCGCGATGCCAAGGATGTGGACGTTCTCGACGATGCTCTCGAAGGTGAACGGCTGCATCGCGACGATACCGAGGACCGCGAGCGCGACGGACGCCGCCCGCGTCGCCAGGCCCGCGAGGAGGAATGCGCCGCAGAGGCCCTCGATGGCGAGGATCGCGTGGCCGATGAGCTCATCGTTCGGTCGCAGGTTCGGTGAGAACAGGACGCCGAGGATCGCCGAGAGCAACAGGGCCAGGCCCACGTGCAGGCCCAGGACGGTGGGTGCGATGGCGACGAGCCGATCGAAGGTCCGCATGATCAGGGGCTCGCTGACCCGATGCTGGATCACGTACGCCACGGCGGCCGCTGCGAGCGCTGTGCCGAACGCCGCCAGCACCGGGACGGTCGCGAGCAGCGCCCAGTCGGTCGGATGCCCGGCCGGGTCGGTGAACCACTTCACGTGAGTGAACGCCTCAGCGTGCACGACGGCCCTCGAAGCGGCGCGCCTGTGGCACCACCGTCAACGTTGGCACGACGCTGCGCAGCATCCGCGCGAGGCCGACGACCACGGCGAAAACGATGCGCTCGGCCAGGCGGTATCGCAATCCGAGCGGCGCACGCAGCTCGGGCGGCAGCAGCGCGGCGGCGAGCGCGTCGCTCGGCCAGTACAGCGGTGCGGGCACCCAGCCGAGGGGCCGGCGGACCGAGCGGGCAACGCGCGCGCTCGTCGCGTCCGGCCGCGCGGCGCCGGCGAGCATGGCCCGCTCGTAGCGCTCGAGGTCACGCATCGTCGCCGGCTGCAGCGCGTCGGGGATCCCGAGGGCTGCGGCGATCGGACGGGTCTCGTGCCAGTAGGCCTCGCGGTCGGCCGGTTTCAGCGGACCGAGCACAGCCTCGTAGAGACGGAGCGAGGTCAGCACGAGCGTGGTCTGGACCCAGAGCAGCAGCGCCGGATCGCGCGCGTCGTACGGCCGGCCGTCGGCCGCCATCCCGCGGACCGGGCCGTGCCGGCGGTCGATGCGGCGCAGTGCCGCGCGCGCGGCATCAGGCTCGGCGAATACGACTGCGAGGGTCGTGTTGAGCGTCCGTCGCAGCCGCCCGAGCGGATCGCGGCGGAAGTCGGAGTGCTGCTCGACGCCGGCGGCGACCAGCGGATGCGCCACCTGCTGGAGCAGGGCGGCGGTCCCACCGAGCAGCAGGAACAGCTCGCGGTTCAGCCGCCGCGCGACGGACGGGTCGGGCAGGACCGGGTCGGTCACACTCTGCCCGTGCGCTCATTCGGATACGCCCTCGAAGGCCTGGCATACCTCGTGCGCACGCAGCGCAACTTCCGGGTCCATCTGCTCATCGCGTGCGTCGCGATCGCAGCCGGCGTGTTGGCCGGCCTGAGTGCGGTCGAATGGGCGGTCCTCGCGGTGGCCATCGGGATCGTCATCATGACGGAAGGCCTCAACACCGGCATCGAGCTCGCCGTCACGCTCGCGTCGCCGGAGCGACGCCCCGAGGCGAAGGCCGCCAAGGACATCGCCGCGGGCATGGTCCTCTGCGCGGCGATCGCGTCCGTCGCCGTCGGCGTCGCCCTCTTCGGACCGCGGCTCGCCGCCTTCCTGCGCCCGTAAACTCTGACCCATGCCGGCCATCGATCGCAGCCGCGTCGAACATGTCGCCGCGCTTGCGCGCATCGCGTTGACCGATGACGAGCTCGACCGGTTCACCGGACAGCTGCAGGTCATCCTCGAGGCGATCGAGCAGCTGAAGGACGTGGATACCTCCGCGGTGCCACCGAGCGCATCCGTGCTTCCGCTCGAGAACGTCATGCGAGAGGACGAGTCCCGACCGAGCCTGCCCGTCGAGCTCGTGCTCGACCAGGCACCCGACCGCGAGGGTGACCTGTTCCGCGTGCAGGCGAGCCTCGAGGAGCGGCCCGATGCGTGAGCTCCCGCGCACCGTCACAGAGACCGCGCAGCGGCTGCGCGCCCGCGAGGTATCGGCGGTCGAGCTCGCCGATGCGTTCCTGGAGGCGGCCGCCGCCGATCCGTTCAACGCGTGGCTGCACCTGGCGCCTGAGCACGCGCGGGCCCAGGCGGAGGCGGCCGATGCCCGGTTGCGCACCGCCGATGCGCCCGTCCTGACGGGTGTGCCGTGGGCGTGCAAGGACATCATCGGGACCAAGGGCATTCCCACCACCGCCGCATCCAAGATCCTCGCGGGCTATCGCCCCGTGTATTCGGCGACCGTCGTAGAGCGGCTCGATGAGCGCGGCGCCGTCATGCTCGGCAAGACGAACCTCGACGAGTTCGCGATGGGCAGCTCGAACGAGAACTCCGCGTTCGGTCCGGTGCGCAACCCGTGGGACCGCGATCGCGTCCCCGGCGGCTCGTCGGGCGGATCGGCGGCGGCGGTGGCCGCGGGGCAGGCGGTGTTCGCGCTCGGGACGGACACCGGCGGATCGATCCGGCAGCCCGGCGCCCTGTCCGGTGTGGTCGGCATGAAGCCCACCTACGGCCGGGTGCCCCGGTACGGCGTCGTGGCGTTCGCGTCCTCGCTCGATCAGGTCGGACCGCTCACGAGCTCGGTCGAGGACGCGGCCATCGTGTGCGAGGCGATCTTCGGCCTCGACCCGCACGACGCCACGACGATCGATCGTCCGGTCGACGTGCGCCGGGAGCTCGACGCCGGCGTCCGCGGGCTGCGGCTCGGCGTGCCGCGCGAGTACTTCAGCCCGAAGGGCGTCGAGCCGGGCGTGACCGCCGCCATCAGGTCCGCCATCGCCGAGTTCGAGAAGCTCGGAGCCGAGATCGTCGACGTGAGCCTCCCCTCGACCGATAAGGGCCTCGCGGTCTACTACATCGTCCAGCCCTCCGAGGCCTCAGCGAACCTCGCGCGCTACGACGGCGTGCGGTACGGCCTCCGCGTCCCCGGGCGCGATCTCGTGGACACCTACCGGAAGACCCGCGGTGCCGGCTTCGGACCTGAGGTGAAACGCCGGATGATCCTTGGCACGTACGCCCTCTCGGCCGGCTACTACGACGCGTACTACGTGAAGGCGCAGAAGGTGCGCACTATCATCAAGCGAGAGTTCGACGCGGTATTCGAGACGGTGGATGCGCTGGTGACACCGACGTCGCCGACGGTCGCGTTCGCGATCGGCGCGAAGACGAACGACCCGCTCCAGATGTACCTCAACGACGTGTTCACGCTGCCCGTGAACATCGCGGGTCTTCCCGGGCTGTCCATGCCGTGCGGGCTCTCCGACGGCCTGCCGGT
This sequence comes from Candidatus Limnocylindria bacterium, assembly GCA_038207785.1. Taxonomy (GTDB): domain Bacteria; phylum Chloroflexota; class Limnocylindria; order P2-11E; family P2-11E; genus UBA4735. Next base: position 10,676 of record JBBQZK010000010.1, read on the forward strand.
CGGGCTCCAGATCATCGCCAACTCGTATCAGGAGAAGACCCTGTTCCGCGTCGCAGCGGCATTCGAGCGCGCGACGGAGCATCATCACCTCCGTCCGATGAAAACCGCAGCCGCATGACGCTCGCAAAGCGATCCCTCACGGGGGAGCGCGTCGCGCGGCTGCCGGCGAGCGGGATCCGGCGCTTCTTCGATCTGGCCGCGGGCCTCCCGGGCGTCATCTCGCTCGGCGTCGGCGAGCCGGACTTCATCACGCCCGACGCGTTCCGCGACGCCGCGATCCGATCGATCACGGAGGGGAAGACCCAATACACGTCCAACTACGGACTGCTTGCGCTACGCGAGGCCATTGCGGCGCACACGAAGACGCTGCGCGGCATCGAATACGACCCGCGCAGTGAGATCCTGGTCTCCGTCGGCGTATCCGAGGCCGTGGACCTCGCGCTCAGGGCCACGTTGAACGAAGGCGACGAGGTCATCGTCGCCGATCCGTCGTACGTCGCGTACGTGCCGGCCATCGTGCTCGCGGGCGGAGTCCCGGTGCCGGTGGCGACGGACGAGGCGAACGCGTTCCGGCTCATGCCGAATGACGTCCAGCGAGCCATTACGCCGCGAACGCGCGCGATCCTGCTCGGCTTCCCGAACAACCCGACGGGTGGGGTCCTCGAGGCGGAGGACGTGCGAGGCATCGCGGCGCTCGCCCGCGAGCACGACCTCCTCGTGTACTCGGATGAGATCTACGACCGCCTGGTCTATGGGACCCAACACCGTTCGATCCTGGACGAGCCGGGGATGAAGGAGCGGACCGTCTATCTCGCGGGCTTCTCGAAGGCGTACGCGATGACCGGGTGGCGTGTCGGGTACGCCTGCGCCCCGGCCGAGGTCATCGAGCAGATGATGAAGATCCATCAGTACACGGTGATGTGCGTGCCGACCGCGGCGCAATACGCCGCCATCGAGGCCATGCGGAACGGCGAAGCCGAGGTCCAGCGGATGGTGGGTGAGTACGACAAGCGCCGTAAGCGGATGTACGGGCGGTTCAACGCGATGGGCCTCCACTGCTTCGAGCCCCGCGGCGCGTTCTACTGCTTCCCCAACGTGACGAGCACCGGCCTCTCGGACGCGGAGTTCTGCGAGCGTCTCCTGAACGAGGAGAAGGTCGTCGTCGTGCCCGGTAACGCCTTCGGCGAGCGTGGTGTCGGCCACGTGCGCGCGTGCTATGCGGCCTCGATGGAAAAGATCGACGAGGCCTGCGATCGCATCGAACGGTTCGTCGGACGCCTGCGGCACTGACCGACTGGGAGCGCGCCTTCGAGAAGGCGCTCGCGACGGGCGACCCGCTCGCCGCGTCCGACATCCTGCGACGCACGGGCCAGCGCGGATGGGTAAAGAAGGCCGAGTACTCCCGCGCTGCGGCCATCGTGCGGTCACAAAGTGCCTCGGCGTTCGTCCGGCGCGACTGGGCCACCCGCCTGCTGCAGCACCCGCGCCGCGTCGACAAGGAGCTCGGGGCCGTCATCCTTCGGCCGCTGATCTCGTCGAACCGGCCGGACCTCGAGCGCGCGGTCCACCGCCTCGCGCGTGACGAGGACTGGGAGGTGCGCGAAACTGCCGCATCGCTCCTCGGTGACTGCCTCGAGCGTGCGTTCGACGAATACCTGCGCCCCGCCCAGGCGTGGATGGCCACGAGGGACCCGCGACTGCGGCGGGCCGTCGTCGTCGCGGCGAAGTACGCCGCACGCTCGCGCCACCGCGAGCGTGCCGAGCCCCTGCTGGACCTCATCGAGCCCGCCCTGGCGGACCACGACGAATACGTGCGGCGCAACCTCGGGCCCTTCGCGATCGGTGACCAGCTCCTCCGGTCGTATCCGGAGGCGACGTTCGCGCGACTCGAGCGCTGGGTACGCGAGCCGGACGAGAATGTCAGGTGGAATGTCGCGTCGACCTTCACGAGCGCATCAGGCGCGAAGGTCGCCGAGCGCGGCTTCGGCATGCTCGCGTTCCTCGCGGCCGACACGCGGCCGTTCGTGATGCGGGCGGTGAGCGCGGCGGTGCGCAACATCTTGAGGCGACGCCCCGAGCTCCGTGACGCGATCGCGGAGTGGGATGGCGGGACACGCGCGGCGGTCCAGCACGCGCTGCGGCCAGCGGAGGCGACGGCGTAGTGGGGACCCGCTACGAGGATCAGCCCGTCGAGCAGTGGGCCGGCGCCGAGTCGCTCGACCCGACGCCGGTCTGGAAGCAGTACATCCTCGTGGCCGGCTCCGTCCTCGCTGCGCTCGTGCTCGTCGCCGCCGTCGCGTACAGCGCGCTGGCGGTCGAGCTCGCGACGCCGCCCGCAGCCGTCATCGGTGGACGAGTCGTGCTGTCCGTGAGCGACGCGCCCCCCATCGGCGGACGGCCGGTGCGGTTCGGCTCGCCCCTCGTCGATCCGGATCATGCCTTCTACCTGTGGCAGCCCGACAAGGCGACGCTCGTCGCGATCCGGGCACGAGAGCTCGATCGCGTCGATCTGGCGGCGCCGGGACGCATCTTCGGCTTCGAGCTGAGGACCTTGGACCGGTATCTTGTATCGGTGGAAGGGGGCAAGCTCGTGGTGAACACGAGCCGCGTGATCAACGGGACCGAGGTCGTGCCCGCGCCCTCCGACCCGACCTTCCGATGACCGTGGCGACGCGCTACGAGACCATCATCGGCATCGAGTGCCACGTCGAGCTCGACACGCGCTCGAAGATGTTCTGCGGGTGCTCCGCCACGTGGTTCGGGGCGCCGCCGAACACGCTCACCTGCGAGGTCTGTCTCGGCTTGCCCGGGGCCTTGCCCCTGGCCAACCGCAGAGCGATCGAGCTCGCGATCACGGCAGGCGTCGCGCTGCAGTGCGAGACGCCGGAACACACGAAGTTCGATCGCAAGAACTACATGTATCCCGATCTCCCGAAGGGCTACCAGATCTCGCAGTTCGACCTGCCGCTCTCCGTCGGCGGGTGGCTCGACATCCCCGCGGATGACGGATCGATCAAGCGCGTCGGCATCCGGCGCGCGCATCTCGAGGAGGACACCGGCAGCCTGCTGCACGCGGGCGGCGCGACGCTCGTGGACTTCAACCGCTCCGGTGTGCCGCTGCTCGAGATCGTCTCCGAGCCGGACCTGCGGTCGGTGGGCGAGTCCCTCGCGTATCTCGAAGCGCTGCGCGAACGGCTCGTGTACGCCGAGGTCGCGGGGTTCAAGCTCGAAGAGGGTGGAGCCCGGTTCGACGTGAACGTCTCGATCCGGTTCAGCGAGGATGGCGAGACGCGCTGGCCGCCCCTCAGCGAGATCAAGAACCTGAACAGCTTCCGCGCGCTCGAGGAGGCGATCCCGTACGAGAGCGCGCGGCTCTGGGATGAATGGGAGAGCGGCGGGCCGCTCCGGACCCGGAGCGGCAAGATCACGGTCGGCTGGAGCCCCGAACAGCACCGCACCTACCTGCAGCGCTCCAAGGAGGAGGTCGACGACTACCGCTACTTCCCGGAGCCCGACCTCGTGGCCCTCGCTCCCGATCGCGCGATGGTGGAGCGGATCCGCGCCGCGTTGCCGGAGATGCCGAGCTATCGCCGCGCGCGGTTCGCGTCCGAGTACGGCCTCTCGGACTACGACGCGCGCGTGCTCGTCTCGGACCGCGCCCTGGCCGGCTGGTTCGAGGCCGCCGCGAAGTCCGCGCCCGCCCAGGCGAAGCGCGTCGCGAACTGGGTGACCGGCGAGCTCCTCGGGCACCTGCGGGCCACCGGCGCTGCGCTCGACTCGCTCCAGCTGACGCCGGCGCAGCTCGGCGCGCTCGTCGGCCTCATCGAGGCGGGCACGATCAGCACGACAGCCGCGAAGACGGTGTTCGCCGACATGCTCGCGACGGGCCGCGACGCCGACACGATCGTCACCGAGAAAGGCCTTTCGCAGGTGTCCGACGAGGCGACGATCGCGGCCGCGGTGGACGCGGCCATCGCGGCGAACCCGAAGGCCGTTGCGGACGTCCGCGCCGGGAACCCCCGCGCGCTCGCGGCGTTGTTCGGCCCGGTGATGAAGGCCCTGGGCGGGAAGGCCAACCCCGCGGTCGTGAACAAGCTCATCGCGGAGCGCATCAAGTGAGCGTCCCGCTGGACGAGGTCGTGGCGTTCCTCGACGCGAAGCTCGAGACGGAGAAGTTCGACGAGGAGGCCTCGAACGGGCTCGTGCTCCGTTCCGGTGAGACCGTGAACCGTGTCGCGTGCGCCGTGAACACCTCGTTCCACACGATCGCCCGCGCGAAGTTCACCGACTCGGACCTCCTCATCGTCCATCACCGCACCTGGCCCGAGATCGACCTCGATCTCGCGCCGCAGAAGCTCGACCGCCTGAAGGACAACGGCACGTCGCTGTACGGTGCGCATTCGGCGCTCGATGGCGCGCCGGGCTTCGGCAATCCCGATCTGCTCGCCGCGGCACTCGGCGTGATCGTCCACGAACGCTTCCTGCCGTATCACGGCGGCATGGCCGGCGTCATCGGCCGGCACGACCGCACGTTCGCGCAGCTCACCGATCGGATGCGCGATGTGCTCGGCGTGCCCGTGGACGCGTGGGAGAACGCGAAGACCTGCACGCGCGTCGCGATCGCGACGGGCGGCGCGGGGATGACCACGATGCTGGAGGCGGCGCGGCAGGGCGGCGCGGACACGTACGTGACCGGCGAGGGGAGCATGTACACGAAGCTGTACGCCCGGGAGCGGGGGATCAACCTGATCTTCGGCTCCCACTGGGCCACCGAGACCCTCGGGGTGAAGGCGCTCGCGTCCCAGCTGGAGGAGCGCTTTGGCCTGCCGTGGCTGTTCATCGCGGAGCAGGACGACATCCGCTAGCTGCCGCCGTAGCGCTCCTCGCCGCGCAGGAAGAACGTCCCGACGAACGCGGCGAGCGGGATGATCGCGATCGCGAGCCAGGCGGCGCTGAAGCCAAGCCGTTCGATCGCCGCACCCATGAGCGGCGCGCCGACCACGGCACCGAAGGTCCCGCCCGCCGCGGTGAGCGACTGCGCGGCTCCTGGCGCGCGCGGGAGGGACGCCGCCGCCGTGTTGAAGACCGCCGCGTAGGGAAGCGCGACGCCGACGCCGACCGCGACACCCCCGGCGAGCGCCACCGGCAGGGGTCGGCCCGGGAGCGCCAGCAACGACAGGCCCGCCAGGTTGAGGACCTGCGAGCCTCGCATGATCGCGACCGTCGTGGTGCGACGTCGCGCGATGAGCCAGCCGCCGAGCGGCCGCATGAACAGGCCGGCGATGAGGATGAACGCTCCGAGCGCGCCCGCGACGACGAGCGACGTGTCGAACTCGCGCAGGATGTACACGCTGATCCAGGAGCCGATCGCGAGCGACAGCCCGAATCCCGCCGCGTGTTCGACGAAGCACCACCACGCGTTGCCGCTGCGCAGGGCGTCGCGGATCGTCCCGAGGAGGACGGCCCGCGGCACGACCGGGGCGCGCGATGCGTACAGCACGAGGACCGCGAGCAGCAGCGTGCTCGATGCGACGAACGCTCCCCGCCACCCTCCGAACAGGAGCGCCAGGGGCGGCATGATCTGCAGGCCGAGCGCGCTCCCGAGCGGATAGCCCGCCCCGTACACGCCCTGGCCGAAGTGCGAGCGCGCGCCGGCGTAGAGGCCGGCGACGTAGCGCACGCCGCCCAGGAACGCGAGCCCGCTGCCGATCCCGCCCACGGCCTTCGCGAGGAGCAATGTCTCGTAGGTCGGCCCGGCCGCGAAGAGGAGATTGGAAGCGAGCGAGAAGCCGACGCCGAGGACGTTCATGCGTTTGGCGCCGATCCGGTCGGCGAGCGATGCGGTCGCGAGCATCGTCACCACCGCGCTGATGAAGAGGGCCGTGGGCAGAAAGCCGGCTTGGACATCGGTGATCCGCAGATCGGCGACGAGGAGCGGGACGACGGCGGCCTGGTCGGTGTACGTGAGGCCAACGGCGATCGCCGTCAGCGCCGCCAGCAGGACGCCCTGCGTGCGCTCGGTCAGGGTAGCCGGTCGTACCCGGGCAACGTGAGGAACTCCACGAAGCGGTCGGCAAGGGCGACGTCCAGGAAGAGCGCGAGGGCATCGGCGAAGCGGCGGCCGGGACCGTCGAGGCGCGCGACCTCCTCGCGGCCGATCGCCGTGATCGCGTCTTTCGTGACCGCGCTCCCTTCGACGGTCCGCGCGCCGTGGTGCACCCATTGCCAGATCTGCGATCGCGAGATCTCCGCCGTGGCCGCGTCCTCCATGAGGTTGTAGATGGCCGCCGCGCCCACGCCTCGCAGCCACGACTCGATGTATTGGATGCCGACGCTCACGTTGCTCCGCACGCCGGCATCCGTGATCGTGCCCCCGGGAACGCCGACGGCGCGGAGCTGCGCCTCGGTGACGCGAACGTCGTCGCGGGTCCGGTCGAGCTGGTTCTTGCGGGTGCCGAGCACGCGGTCGAACTCGGCCATGGCGACGGGCACGAGGTCCGGATGGGCGACCCACGTGCCGTCGAACCCGTCGGTGGCCTCGCGGACCTTGTCCTCCCGGACCTTCGCGAGCGCGACCTCGTTCACCTTCGGATCCTTCCGGGTCGGGATGAACGCGGCCATACCGCCGAGCGCGAACGCACCCCGGGTGTGACACGTCTGCACGAGCAGCTCGGTGTATGCGCGCATGAATGGGACGGTCATCGTGACCTGCGCGCGGTCGGGCAGGAGGAAATCAGACCGGTGGTTGAACTTCTTGATGACACTGAAGATGAAGTCCCACCGGCCGGCATTCAGCCCGGCCGAGTGATCGCGAAGCTCGTAGAGGATCTCGTCCATCTCGAAGGCCGCCGGGAACGTCTCGACGAGCACGGTGGCCTTGATCGTCCCGTTGGGCAGGCCGAGCTGCTCCTGCGCCCGAACGAAGACGTCGTTCCAGAGGCGGGCCTCCCGGTGGCTCTCCAGCTTCGGCAGGTAAAAGTACGGTCCGCTTCCCCGATCGACGAGTGCCTGAGCGTTGTGGAACGCGTACAGGCCGAAGTCCATGAACGCTCCCGCGATCGGCGCGCCGTCGACCCGCAGGTGCTTCTCCACGAGATGCCAGCCCCGGGGACGCACGACCAGCGTGGCGAGGTCGGTGCCGAGGGCGTAGCGCTTGCCCTCAGGGCTCGTGAAGTCGATCTTTCGCCGCACGGCGTCAACGAGATTGACCTGGCCGGTCACCATGTTGTCCCACGTCGGCGTGTTCGCATCCTCGAAGTCCGCCATGTATACGGACGCGCCGCAGTTCAGCGCGTTGATGACCATCTTCCGGTCGGTCGGTCCGGTGATCTCGACCTTACGCACCTGCAGATCTGCCGGTGCCGGCGCCACGCGCCAGGTGCCGTCGCGCACGGCCTTCGTCTCCGGCAGGAACCCAAGGTCTCCGCCGGCGGAGAGGTCCGCCTGGCGTGCGGCGCGGGCCCCAAGAAGCTCGACCCGCTTCGGCTCGAAGGTGCGCGCGAGGTCGGCGAGGAAGGCGAGGGCGTCCTTCGTGAGGATCTCAGCGGCACGGTCGGGGGCGTCTCCGCGGATCTCGACGCCCTTGGTGATCGAGGCTGCCACGGCTCACCTCCGTCTTGCACCATGCGAAAGTCCGGGACCGCCAGACGCGAATCGGGGTCGGCGCGCGGGGCCATGGTAGCCGTCCGGCGGCGTGAGACCTTCGTACTAGTCCGGCGACAAACCCCCTACCTGGTGTGCCGTTGGCGCGGGCCGTCCCATACAAACAATGACGTGGAGCCGCTTGCCATCGTCGCTGCCACCCCTCCGGTGGAGGCGACCGTTCGGATCTTGCTGAACAGCGTCCCGTCCCTCATCGGGTGCGCCGTCGTGCGGCAGCCGGCTGGCCCGGACGCGATCGCGGCGGAGGTCGGCCGGAACCCATGGCTCTTCGACCGTCGTCTCACGACGCTGCAGCTGCCGGACGACACATTGCCCGCGAACCGAGCGGTCGCGCTCGACTGGCCCGTGCCCTATCAGGCGGAGTGGGTCGGCGTTCCGCCCCGACTGCTGATCTCGCGCCTCGTCTTCGGAGATCGCACCGTCGGCGTGCTCCTGGGGACGCTGGTGACGCGTGAGCCCTTGAGCGCACAGACGCGCGAGGCCATGGATCTTTCGTCCGAGCTCATCGCATCGGCCATGGCGATGTACTCGGCCGCGAAGATCGCGGCGCCGTCCTTCGCGCCGGAACCCACACCGGCCATCGAGGCGCCGGAGGCGCCGGCAGTGCCTGCAACTCACGTGGCGGCAGCGGACGCGCCCCGAGCCGACGGCTCCGTGGCATCGGCATCCGTGCCCGTCTCCGCCGAAGCGGCGGCGGGTATCGATGTGATCGTCGCGCAGGTCTCCACCGCGGTCGCCGCGGTCGACGACGCGCGAGCCGTCGGCCGCATCCTGCGCGATGCGATGAACGAGGTGAGCGAAGCGTCGGCGTTCGCGGTCGCGCTCTTCCATCTCGACCGCCCCGAGGTCGCGTACCGGTACAAGGTAGTCGGTGTGGATCCCGCATCGAGCGAGCTGGGGAAGCAGCCGGTCGACGATTCGCCGAGCTGCTTCGCGGTCCGCAACGCCGAGCGCTGGCATGCGTTCGACCGTACCGTCACGGTCAGCGGCGAGCGCCGTCGCGTCGGCGTGCTCCAGGTTCCCCTCAACGACGATCGCGAATCGGTCGGCGTCGTGACCCTCCAAACGTTCCGTGAGGGCGGGTTCGCGCGCGGCGAGCTCGAGCTCATCGCGGCGATCGTGGGCGCCACGGCGCCTGCGTTCGTGCAGGCTCGAGTTGCGGGTCGATTCCAGCCCGCCGCTGCCGCGCCGGCGGCACCCCCGCCGGCCGCACCCGCGGCGCACGCAGCACCCGCGGGCGCTGCGACGTCCGTGACCGCGCCTGCGCCCGAGCCGACTCCGGTCACCGAATCGACGGACGACATCCTCACGGATCTATTGGTGCGCTGTGCGTCCGCGGGGTTCCCGACGTCATTCATCGTCGGCCTCGATCCGGAGGCCGGCATGCTGCGCGGAGACCGGGTGAGCGCGTCCGTCGAGGCGGGCGGGATCGACCGCTTCCTTGGCATCTCCGATGCGCGGTTCGCCATCAGCGCCGATGACCGATACAACGCGATCGCGCGCGCATGCCGCGAGGCGCGGATCGTGACCGCGCCAACGGTCCACGAGCTCGTGCAGCCGGCGCACGATTGGAACGAGGCCACGCTCATCGAACGGCTTGCGGGCGGGGGCCGCTCGGCGGTCGCGCCCATCGTGGTCAATGGCGACGTCGTCGGCGCGCTCGTCGCCGGACCGCAGGCCGACGACCTCGGACCTGTCGAGATCGCTCGCATCCGCGATCTGGTCGCAGCCGCGAGCGAGCGGCTTGCCGGCGCATGGCGCGCCGCGACGCTCGGCGGCGCGAGCGGGGTGGATCTGCCGCCCGACGCGGTGCATGCGGCGCGCTCCGCACACGTGGCCTAGCCTGGACCCGACCTAGACTCCGCCGGTGATCGGACCGGCGTCCTTCGCGACGATCGGCATCCTCTTCCTCCTCGGCGCCATCCACGTCTTCACGGCAACGCTCTATCAGTCGCTATTCGGAAAGGTGCCGAGCACCACCCTCGGCGTCGTGGCGATCGTCCTGTTCGGCCTCTCCCTCGCTGCGGGCGTCGTGGGCAGCCGTCTTGGCCCCCGGCGTTCGGTCACGACGACCGCGGCGGTGCTTGCGGTGGCGATGCTGCTGACCACCGCCCTCAGGCAGGAATGGCTCGACCTTGTCCTATCGGCGGCCGCGGTGATCGCCGGCACCCAATGGCTAGCGCTCACGCACGCGGTGCGGACCGAGGGCCGCTCGTCTCCGCTGCCGATCGCGCTCCCCGTGGCCCTGGCGATCGACCTGGTCCTTCGGAGCGCCCTCGCGACCGTCCCGGTCTTCGCCGCGCCGCTCGCCCTCGCCGTCCCGCTCGTCCTGGTGGCCGTACTGCTGTTCCTCGCGGCCGGTATCGCGACGCTCGGCGGGATGCCGGTGTGGTCGGCGCCGTCGGCGCGCGGGGCGCTCGGGCTGGCGGCCGTGGGGCCGTTGCTGCTCGCCGCGGAGACCGGGGGCCTGAACGGCGCGCAGGCCGCGCTCGCCGGCGGGCTCGGCCGCGATGGGGGACCGAGCACGCAGATCGGACTCCTGGTCGTCGGGATCGGCGTCGCGGCAGGAGCGATCGTCCTCGCCCGCGGGCTCCCCGCCCGGCCCGGCGCAGCGGCCGCCATCACGGTCGGCGCCGTCCTCTTCTGGCTGCACGTGCCCGTGGTCTCGCTCGCCGCCGGAGCGGCGTTCGCGGCGGGCATCGTCATCGCCGGCTCGGCCCTCACCTCCGGGCCGCAGCTGGATGCGCGCTCCCCGTGGGGCACCGCGCTCGCGTGCGGCATCGGGTGGGTCCTCTTCGTCGCGGGCGCCTTCGTCCACTACGCGTACTTCGCGAACCGTGAGTCGCTGTGGCTGATCACCGCGTTCGTCGTCGCGGCCGTCCTGCTCGTCCCGCCCTCACCCGTCCCGCGGTGGCGTCCCCTGCTGGCGGGCGTTGTCGCGGCCGCCGCGATCCTCGTCCCGGCCGCAGCGCTGGTCCTCACGCCGCCCGTGACCACGACGCGCGCGCCGCAGAGCTTCCGGGTGATGACGTACAACGTGCATCAGGGCTTCGATGTCGACGACATCCCGGCGCTCGACCGGATCGCCGACACCATCGCGCATGAATCACCGGACGTCGTGGTGCTGCAAGAGGTCGTGCGCGGATGGCTCATCGACGATCAGCATGACGTTCTCGGGTACCTCGCGGCGCACCTCGGCATGACCTACGTGTTCGGCCCGAATATCGGCGATCTGTACGGCAACGCGATCTTGTCGAAATACCCGATCACGGACGTGCGGCGGCTGTCCTACGCGAAGGAGCCGGGCCTCCGGTACCAGCCGCGCGGCGCCATCCTCGCGCGCATCGGTGACGACACGACCGCGGTGCGGGTGACGATCGTCGTCACGCACCTCGATGAGAACAGCGAGGCGAGTCCGGTGCGCATGGAGCAGATCCGGGCACTCCTGAACGAGGTCGGCACCGCGTCTCCGGCGATCATCGCCTGCGACTGCAATGCGAAGCCGGGCGCGCCCGAGCTCAAGCTCATCACCGATTCGGGGTTCGGCGATCTCGGGCTGCAATCGGGCGGCGGTGACAACACATTCCCGGCGTTCGGGCCGGACGAGCGCATCGATTACATCTTCGGGGTCGGCGTCATCGCCGCGCAGGGCCGCGTGGTGGCCTCCACGGCCTCGGACCATCGCCCCGTCGTCGTCAACGTGACGTTGAGCGCGCGCTGAGGCTCGTACACTTTCTGTAGCCGCGGGCTTCCTCCAGCGGCCTGAAGGGGATCGGCATCCCGGGACCGTTCGTCCACCTCCACACCCACAGCGAGTACAGCCTGCTCGACGGCCTGTCGCGGCTGCGGGACCTCGTCGCGCGCGCGAAGGCGCTCGATATGCCCGCGCTGGCGATCACGGATCACGGCGCGCTCTACGGAGCCATCGACTTCTACACCACGGCAAAGGCCGCCGGCATCAAGCCGATCGTCGGCGTGGAGACATACATCGCCCGGGGTGGCCGGGCCGACCGCGACGCCAAGGTCGAGGGCCATGGCAAGCCGTTCCACCTCGTGCTGCTGGCCAAGAGCTTCATCGGCTATCAGAACCTCGTCTCGCTGGTGACGGCCGCGCATCTCGAGGGCTACTACTACCGGCCCCGGATGGACAAGCAGCTCCTCCGGAAGCACAGCGAGGGCCTCATCGCGCTGTCCGCGTGCCTGCAGGGCGAGGTGTCACGGGCGATCCTGGAGCAGGGGATCGACGCTGCCTGCGCGGCGGCGCTCGAGCACCAGGCCATCTTCGGCACGGGGAGCTACTACCTCGAGCTGATGGCCCACGGCATCCCCGAGCAGGAGAGCGTGAACGCGGGCATCCGCGAGGTGAGCCGCCGGACCGGCGTGCCGCTCGTCGTCACCAACGACATCCACTACGTGCATGCCGAGGACGCCGAGGCCCAGGACATCATGGTCTGCATCCAGAGCGGCAAGACGGTGGACCAGCCCGACCGGCTGAAGATGATCGACCACCCCGAGCTTTACATGAAGAGCGCGGCCCAGATGGCCGAGCTGTTCCCCGACGACCAGGACGCGCTCGCGAACACGCTCCGCATCGCGGAGATGTGCGACCTCGAGCTGCCGCTGGGCAAGCTCATCCTCCCGCACTTCGAGGTGCCCGCGGGCCTCACCCCGGATCAGCATCTGCGGAACCTGGCCGAGGCGGGCATCATCGCCAAGTACGGCGCCATGACGCCGGTCCTGAAGGAGCGCATCGAGCACGAGCTCTCGGTCATCGCGAAGATGGGCTACTCGGGCTACATGCTCATCGTGCAGGACTTCGTCGCCTTCGCGCAGGCGCGGGGGATCCTCACCGCCGTACGCGGGTCCGCGGGAGGCTCCCTCGTGAGCTACGCCATCGGGCTCACGGACATCGATCCGCTGAAGTACGGCCTCATCTTCGACCGCTTCCTGAACCTCGAGCGGTACACGCAGCCGGACATCGACGTCGATTTCATGGACGACCGGCGTGACGAGGTGATCGCCTACGTCACGGAGAAATACGGGTCCGATCACGTGGCGCAGATCGTGACGTTCAACACGATGCTCGCGCGCGCCGCGATCAGGGACGTCGCCCGGGTCTTGGGAATGAGCTACGGCGAGGCCGACCGGGTGGCCAAGGTGATCCCGACGGGGCCTGGCGCGGCCACGCTGTCGGAGTCGCGCGTCGACGTGCCCGAGCTCGAGCAGCTCGCGCAGGAGCCCGAGGTCTCACGGCTGATCGATCTCGCCGAGAAGGTCGAGGGCCTCGTGCGCTCGACGGGCACGCACGCCGCCGGGGTGGTCATCACTCGCGATCCGCTCACCACGCTCGTCCCGATCGAGCGGCCGAAGGGCAAGGCCGAGGGCTACCAGACCCAGTACGAGGACAAGCAGATCGAGAAGCTCGGGCTGCTGAAGTTCGACTTCCTCGGCCTCTCGAACCTCACCATCCTCGATCACGCGCTCAAGCTCATCCAGCGCCAGCGGGGAATCACGATCCGCCGTGAGGACATCCCGTTGAGCGACCCGAAGACGTTCGCCCTGCTCGCGTCCGGCGAGACCACCGGCCTGTTCCAGCTGGAATCCGCGGGGATGCGGCGGTACATCCAGGCCTTGAAGCCTGACCGCGTCGAAGATGTCATGGCCATGGTCGCGCTGTTCCGGCCGGGCCCGATGGAGTACATCCCGCGCTACATCGCGCGCAAACACGGGCAGGAAGCCGTCACGTACGCCCACCCGGCGCTCGAGCCGGTCCTGCGATCGACGTACGGCGTGATGGTCTACCAGGAGGATGTCATGGCGGTGACGCAGGCCCTCGCCGGCTTCACGCTGGGCGAGGCCGACGTCCTCTGCTACGCGATCCGCAAGAAGATCCGCGAGAAGCTGGATGCCCAGAAGGAGAAGTTCGTCACCGGCGCGTTGAAGAACGGCGTCTCGCCGGGGGTCATCGACACGGTCTGGAAGGACTTCGAGCCCTTCGCGCAGTACGGGTTCAACCGCGCGCACGCCGCGATCTACGGCCTTATCGCGTATCACACCGCGTACCTGAAGGCCAACTACACGTCCGAGTACATGACCGCCGTGCTGTCGTCGGACATGGGGAACTCCGAACGGGTCGCCATCGCCATCGCCGAATGTCGCCGGATGGGCATCCCGGTCATGCCACCGGACGTCAACGTCTCGCGCTTCGACTTCGTGGTCACGGGCGAGGAGATCCGGTTCGGCCTTGGGGCGATCAAGAACGTGGGCGAGGGCTCGATCGAGAACATCGTCGCCGCGCGCGAGGCGGGGGTCCCGTTCCGCTCCCTCGAGGACCTCTGTGGCCGGATCGATCTCCAGCGCAACAACAAGCGTGTGCTCGAGTCGCTGATCAAGGCCGGCGCGTGCGATGCCTTCGGGCCCCGGCTCGCCCAGCTCACGCGCCTCGATGGCGCCCTCGCGACGGGCCAGCGCGAGCAGAAGGATCGGGCCAGCGGGCAGGTCGCGCTTTTCGATCTCGCGGCTGAGCCGGCGATCGCCGCGCCGACCACGGGACCCGAGGCGTCGCGCAAGGAGCTGCTCGGCTGGGAAAAGGAGCTCCTCGGGATCTACGTATCCGAACACCCGCTCACGGACGTCGCGCAGCGGATCGGCGACGTGCCGGGCATCGTCTATCTCGCCGAGCTCAAAGAGGTGAAGGACGACCTCGTCACGGTCGTGTGCGTGGTCACCAGCGCGCGGAAGCACATCACGATGAAGAACAAATCGCTGATGCTCTTTGCGCAGGTCGAGGACCTCACCGGCTCGGCCGAGGTGACGGTGTTCCCGCGCACCTACGAACAGACGGCCGGTGTCTGGAACACCGACGAGATCCTCCTGGTCCTTGCCCGGGTGGAGCAGCGTGACGAGTCCTCGAAGCTCCTCTGCGAGCACGCCGTGCCGTTCACCGAGGCGGGCATCGCCGAGATCTCGCGCATCGCGGACGAGCGCCGGGTGTCGCTCGCCAAGAAGCGTCAGTTCGCCGAACGGAACGCCCCGCCACCGGCGGTGGACGGTGCCGCCGCCAATGGGAACGGCCACGCCTCCGCGGGCGGCGATCTGGTCATCCGCTTCCGGGAGGCGCTCGACTACGACCGCTCGATCGCGGTCTTCCAGAAGATCCAGCAAGTCCTGGCGCGGTATGGCGGTCCATTGCCGGTGTACCTGGAGCTCCCGCGTGCCGGCAGCGGGATGCGCCGGGTGGCTACGACATTCCGGGCCCGCGCGGCATCGGAGCTGTCGCGCGAGATCGACGCCGCGGTCGGCCCGGGCGTCGTCGACGTGGTCCTGCCGGAGGCGCACGTCACCTCCTGAACCGGCATTGGGGCTTTGGCGTGATACCTGCGATGCGCTGGGGGTGGTGATGGGGTCACGCGCCCGCGGACGGGATACGAGGGACGACCTGCCGGAGCGCATCGGCGCCCTGCACGGCATCACCATGGCGATGCTGCGAAGCCTCGAGCTCGACAGGCTCCTGCCCGAGATCGTTCGCGCGGTCAAGCTGCTCGGGGAGGTCGATGCCGCGGCCGTCATGCTCGTCGACGAATCGGATGATGCGCTCCACATCGTGGCGCAAGACGGGCTGAGCGATGAGTACGCCGCCACGCGGCGCTTCCCGCTCGATCGCGCGCTCGAGCTGTACGCCGGCTTCGACACGCACATCGAGGTGGACCTGCCGAACGACCAGCCCGCGGACGCGTTACTGGCGCGTGAGGGGATCGTGCGGATCGTGGCCATGCCGCTCGCCTACGAGGGGCAGCTGATGGGCTCGATCAGCGCCTACTCCCGCGACCCGGGGCACCGCCTCGACCAGACCGGCCTCGACATCCTGTACATCCTCGGCGCCCAGGCGTCGATCGCGATCACCAACGCGCGCCTGTACGAGACCGAGCGGCAGGCGCGTCAGCTGCAGGAGTCGCTGTTGGAGTCGCTGGGGGATGGCGTCGTCATCGCGTTCCCTGACGGGCCGATCCGGATGAACCGGGTGGCGCGCGAGGTCTACGGGATCGGTGAGGGCGACCGGCCGGATCGCGCGGAGCTCGGGGCCGGCATCGAGCTCCGGGACGAAGCGGGCGCCGTCGTGCCTATGGGCGAGCGGCCGATGGATCGCGCGCTGGCGGGGGAGAAGGCGACAGGCGTGTACGTCCAGCGCGACCTACGGACCGGCACGGAGGGCGCGTACCGAATGGTCGCGGCACCCGTCCGCGGTGCGCAGGGGGAGGTCGTCGCGGGGATCGTCGCGATGCAGGACCTCACCGAGCAGCGGGAGGCCGAGCGCCAAAAGGAGGAGTTCCTCTCGATCGTTTCGCACGAGCTGAAGACGCCCCTCACGCCGTTGAAGGCGCTCGCGCAGCTGCTGCGGCTCCGGGTGCGTCGCCATCGCCAGGATGGGCGGCCGCTCGACCTCGAATCGCTCGATACGAACCTGAAAACGATCGAACGCCAGGTGGACCGGATGGCCGGCCTGGTGAACGATCTGCTCGAAGTGTCACGCGCCGGGCAGGGCCGCTTCGAGCTGCAGCCCCAGGACTTCGACCTCGTACCGGTGGTCACTGAGGTCGTGGCCCGTCACCGCGAAGTGGCGGGCGAGGATGGCCGCTATGTGTTCCAGGTCGCGACGCCGGACTCGATGGTCATCAAGGGCGACGCGATGCGCATCGAGCAGGCCCTCACGAATCTCGTCGGCAACGCCGTGAAGTATTCGCCCACGGGTGGCACCATCGGCGTGTCCCTTGAGCCGCGCGACGAGCTCGTGGCGATCACCGTGAGCGACCACGGCATCGGCATCGCCGCGGACGAGCTGCCGACGCTTGGCAAGCCGTTCGCGCGGGGATCTCGGCGCGCGCGGACGTTCAGCGGGATGGGGATCGGGCTATATCTCGCGCGGCTCGTCGCGGAAGGCCATGGTGGCTCACTGGCGCTCGAGAGCCCGGGCGAGGATCAGGGCACGACGGTCAGGATCGAGCTGCCGCGCGAGGGATCGCCGAGCTAAGCGGTACCGGAGGAGGGACTCGAACCCTCACGGGCCTTGCGGCCCAGGAGATTTTGAGTCTCCAATGTCTACCGTTTCATCACTCCGGCGTGTCCTCAGTCTACGTTCGTCGCACCAACGACGGGACCTTCGTCAACAGATCGCGCACGATCTTCGGGTTGCCGATCACGACCTGCGGCTCGTCCCACCCGGCGTCCGCTCCCGTATTGAGCGATCGCACATCGGCACCGGCCTCGCGCGCGATCAGCGCCGCGGCCGCGACGTCCCACGGTGCCAGGGCCTCGTGAACGAACAGGTCGAACTTCCCGCAGGCGACGTAGCAGATCTCGAGCGCCGCGGAGCCGATGACCCGCAGGCGCGTCACGGTCGCGTTCATCGCCGTGAACCGCGAGTCCTTCCGGGACGCGGCCTTGAACGCGAGGCTCGTCACCGCGAAGGCGTCGCTCGCGCGCGCGACCGTCGAAACGGTGACGGAGTGTCCGTTCAGGGTCGCACCCGCGCCCTCGTGCGCGACGAACAGCTCGGCGGTGCGCGGCGCGTACACGGCCGCCGCGCGAGCCTTGCCCCCTTCGACATAGGCGATCGCGACGCAGTAGAAGGGGAGCGCCTGCGAGAAGTTCAGCGTGCCATCCAGCGGATCGACGACCCAGAGGCGCTCTGCCGTCCGCAGCTTCCGATCGGCACTCTCCTCCGCCAGGATCGGGATGGTCCTGTCGTGGGCGCGCAGCCGGCGGAGGATCTCGGCCTCAGCAGCATGATCCGCAGCCGTGGCGAAGTTCGCGCGCCCCCGCTTGCGCGTGACGATGGCGACGTCGTCGACCTTGATCCGATCCCCGACGGCGACAGCCGTTTTGGCGGCCAATGCAGCCAGACCGCCGTAGCGGCGCGATGCCGCGGACGGCATCAGACGTCCGCGGGGCAGAGCAGCTTGACGCGCGCGACCAGGTCGTTGAGATCGAAGGGCTTCGACACGATGTTCGTGATGCCGCGCTTCGCGAAGTCCTCGTCGTAGGCGGCGATCGCGGCGCTCATGAACAGGACCGGCATGTTCTTGATGTTGGGATCCGCGAGGATCCGGTCGTACACCTCGAAGCCGTTCAGGCCCGGCATCATGATGTCGAGGATCAACAGATCCGCATTCACCTGGCGTACGGTCTCGAGCACGAGCGCGCCGTCCGGCACGACGACCGCTTGGTACCCTGGCTCATCGTTGAACGAGTCGCGCAACAGGAACGCGATCGGCTCGTCATCCTCGCCCACGACAACGACGCGCTTTTTGGAGGACTGACCAGCGGACATGTCGCGGCAGGATATCGCAGATCACGCGACGGATGACGTCGAGCGCGCGCGTCGTGGTGACGCTCGCGCATTCGATTCGATCGCGCGGGCCCACGAGCGGGCGCTGTACTCGCACGTCGCGCGCATCCTCGGCCCGGGCGCGGACGCCGAGGATGTCGTGCAGGACGCATTCGTGTCCGCATGGCGGTCGATGTCCAGCTTCGAAGGCACGTCATTCAAGGCTTGGTTGTTCCGCATCGCGCGCAATCGGGCGATCGATGTGATCCGCGCGCAGAAACGACGGGCCGAGCTACCGCTTGACCCGCCCGATGCTGACGACGGGCCCGGGTGGGCATCGAGGGAGCCCGCGGCCGGCGGGCCGGAGCTCCTCGACATCGCGGCGGGCCACGAGGCGCGCGCCGCGGTCGAGGCGGCTCTGGCGCTGGTGCCCATCGAGCAGCGCGATGCCCTCCTGCTCCGCGACGTCGAGGGCTTCAGCTACGAGGAGATCGCGTCCATCACCGTCTCGGAGCTGGGCACGGTCAAGTCGCGGATCCACCGGGCCCGGATCACCGTTCGTAACGAGCTCGTGGCCAAGGGCTGGAAGGGCAGCACGGGTTGAGCGGAACTTCCCTCGGCCCGGGGACGTTCCAGTGAGTGGGATGACCGAACACCCTGACCGGCTGCTCTCCGCGTACCTCGACGACGCCCTCACGTCGAGCGAGCGTGATCCCGTGCGCGCCCACGTGGATGGCTGCGCGACCTGCCGCGGCCGGCTCGCGGATCTGCGGGCGACGAGCCGCCTCATCGGAGCGCTGCCGCAGCTCGAGCCCCGGCGATCGCTCGTGCCGCGGCTCGAGCGGCCGCCCGTCTGGCTCAGGCCGGTGCGGCTGCTCGGCGCTATGGGGACCGGCCTGTTCGTGTTCCTGTTCATCGCCTCGGCTGTGATCAACAGCGGCAGCAGCCTCGGCGGGGGGACGAGCACAGCCGAACAGCTGGCCGCGAAGGGTCAGTACGGGGCGGCCGTCAACGCCCTCGCCTCGGATGCCGCGAAGCAGGTAGCGGCTCCGACAACGGCTCCGGCGCCCGCGGCCGTGCCCGCGGCCGGCGGCCAGCCGCAAAGCTCCGGCGCCACTCGGGACACCCCGGCGTCATCGGCATCGCCGGCTGCTCCATCGGCCGTCTCGCGCGCCGATGCGACCGCGACCGTGACATCGACGGATGCCGGCGCGCCTCCGTCGTTCGGGCCTCCGCCTGCGCTGTTCCTCACCCTTGCGGCCCTGTTCGCGATCGCGGCAGTGTTCGCCCACCGGAGGCTGCGCCGGGCCTGACCCGCGATACTCAACGCATGGCCGAGCGTCTTCTCCTCGCTGATTCCAACAGCCTCATCTACCGCGGCTACTTCGCCATACCGCCCCTCACGACCACGAAGGGCGAGCTCGTCAACGCCGCGTTCGGATTCGCGTCGATCCTGTTGAAGATCATCGAGGTGTACCCGCCGCACCACATCGCCGCGTGCTTCGACCTGCCCGTCCCCACGTTCCGCAAGGAGCGCGACGCCACATACAAGGCCACGCGCAAGCCCATGCCCGACGATCTGCGCCCGCAGTTCGAGCGGTGCAAGGAGTTCTTGGAGAAGTTCGGCGCCCCGATGTACTCGCTCCCGGGATACGAGGCCGACGACGTGATCGGCGCGCTCGCGAAGCAGGCCGAGGGCGCCGGCCTGGACACGATGATCCTGTCCGGCGATCTCGACACGCTCCAGCTCGTCACGCCGCACGTGCAGCTCATGACGACGCGCCAGGGCTTCCAGAACACCGTCATTTACGACGAGGCGAAGATACGCGAGCGGTTCGGGCTGCGGCCGGACCAGATGGTCGACTACAAGGCCCTGAAGGGCGACCCGACGGACAACATCGCGGGTGTGCCCGGTGTTGGTGAGAAGACCGCGGGCAAGCTCATCGCCGACCACGGCAGCGTCGAAGGCGTGTACTCGAACCTGAGCACGCTCACCACGAAGCTGCGAGCCGCGCTCGAAGCGAATCACGACCAGGTGCTGCACAGCCGTGAGATGTCGCGGATCATCACGGACATCCCGGTCACGCTCGACCTCGAGCGGACGCGCCGCGGCGCGTATGACCGAGCGGCGGTCGTCGATCTGTTCCGGGACCTGGAGTTCCGGAGCCTCATCCCGCGCCTCCCTCCGGCCGACGGCAACACCAACACGCGCCTCCCGACGCCGACGCTCTTCGCGACGGAGACGCCCCGGGTGGCGCCGCAGACGTCCGGTAGTGGCCAGCTGTCGCTCGGCCTGACCAGCCCGGTCGCCGCGCCCGTGGACATCGCGCTCATGGCCGAAGCCGATGCCGCCCAGTACCTGGTGCGCGCGCGCGAGGCGGGCCGGATCGCGGTCTTCGCGGATGTCGATCCCGAGCGCGCTCCGCGCCTCCTCGGCCTCGGCCTGGCCCTGGAGGAGACGTGCTGCTACCTCGCCATCGGCGAGCGCATCCCCGCTCCGATCATCGAGCTGCTCGGTGATCCGCGCATCGGCAAGCTCGTGCACGACGGGAAGACCGCTCGTCGCGCGCTTCGTCGCGCCGGCGCCGACCTCCTCGGCATCGAGATGGACACCGTCATCGCGTCCTACCTCGCCAACGCGAGCCGGCGCCAGCACCTCCTCGACGATCTCGCGACCGAACGGCTGGGCCTCGAGGTGCCCGCGCTGCCGGCGCCGGACCGCAAGCACAAGGACCTCCTGCCCACGCTCGACGAGCGCCTCGCGCGCGCGGGCACCGCGGCCGTCGCGACGGGGCGGCTCGCCGCCCTGTTCCGCGAGGATCTGGAGCGCCTTGGCCTCGCGACGCTGTATCGCGAGATCGAGCTGCCCCTCGTTGACGTCCTCGTCCACATGGAGGAAGCCGGCATCAAGGTGGACACGCGGTACCTCGCGACGCTCGCGCTGGAATTCGGTGGGGAAGTCGCCCGGATCGAGCGGGAGGCGCATGCGGCCGTGGGCCACGAGTTCGGCATCAACTCTCCGAAGCAGCTGCAGGAGCTGCTGTTCACGGAGCTCAAGCTGGCGCGCGGCCGCCGCACGGGCACCGGCTATTCGACCGACGCCGCCGTGCTCGAGGAGCTGCGCGGCGCGCACCCGGTCGTCGACAAGATCCTCGAGTACCGCGAGGTCGAGAAGCTTCGTTCGACGTACGCCGAGGGCCTCGGTCCGCTCATCGACCGCGACGGCAGGATCCACACGACCTTCAACCAGACCGTCGCCTCGACCGGCCGCCTGTCGAGCCAGTCGCCGAACCTCCAGAACATCCCCATCCGCACGCCCCTGGGCCGCAGGATCCGGCGCGCGTTCGTCGCCGGACATCCGGACCGCACGCTGCTCGCAGCCGACTACTCGCAGATCGAGCTCCGGGTGCTGGCCCACGTTTCGGGGGACCCGGCGCTCGTCGACGCGTTCCGCACCGGCGCGGACGTCCACACCCGCACCGCCGCGGCGGGCTTCGGCGTCGCCGAATCGGAGGTCACCCGCGAGCAACGGAGCGTCGCGAAGATGCTCAACTTCGGGATCGTCTACGGGATGAGCGACTTCGGACTGGCCTGGCGCATGGGGATGGCCCGCGACGAGGCCGCGCGTTTCATCGACGAGTACTTCAAGCGGTACGCGCTCGTGCGGCGCTACGTCATGGAGACGAAGTCCTTCGCCCTCGAGCAGGGCTACGTCGAGACCCTCCTGGGCCGCCGCCGCTACATCCCGGACATGGCCAGCAGCAACGGCGCCGTCCGTAACGCCGCCGAGCGTATGGCGATCAACATGCCGGTCCAGGGCACCGCCGCCGACATCATGAAGATCGCGATGGTGAAGGTGCACGACCGCCTGCGCGGCGCGGCCTGGGCCCAGGCGGTCCTGCAGGTCCACGACGAGCTCGTGTTCGAGGTGGATCGGGCACGGATCCATGAGCTCGCCGATCTGGTCCGGACCGAGATGGCTGGCGCCTACGCGCTCGACGTGCCGCTCGTGGTCGATATCCGCGCGGGTGACAACTGGGACGAGATGCACCCGCTGCCGCAGACAGCGCCTGCCGCGCGTGCCTGAGCTACCCGAGGTCGAGACGATCGCGCGTCAGCTCGCGGATCTGATCGCCGGTCGCACCATCGCGGCGTTCGCCTCGGACTGGGAGCGCATCACCGAGCCCGAGCCCGTGCCACTCGTCGCCGCCCGGCTGGCGGGCCGCCGCATCGAGGTCGTCCGCCGGCGCGGCAAGCTCGTCGTATTCGAGCTTGATGGCGGCGACGCGCTCTGCACCTCGCTGCGGATGACCGGACGCTTCGCGTTCAAGGAGCTCGGGGAGGCTGCCCCCGAACGCTTCACGCGCGCGACCTTCACGTTCACCGACGGGACCGCCCTCGACTTCGTGGACATGCGGAAGCTCGGTCGCATGGTGCTCGTCGACACCGCCGACCTCGCGCCGGCCCAGGCCGGCGGCGATCGGACCGTGAAGGCGCCACTGCACGTCGCGATGGGCCGCGAGCCCCTCGGCCGGTCATTCACGGACGCGTGGCTCCGGACCTTCCTTCGCCGCCGGCGGCGGGCGGCCATCAAGCCATTGCTCCTCGACCAGCGCGGCATCGCCGGGATCGGCAACATCTACGCCTCGGAGGCCCTGTGGCGCGCCCGGATCCACCCGCTTCGTACCGCCGGCACGCTGAATCCGGCCGAGGTCGCGCGGCTGCATGAGGCGATCAAGTGGGTGCTCCGCAAAGCGATACGTCTGCACGGGTCGACGCTCCGGACGTACCGCGACAGCAGCGGCAAGCAGGGCGGGATGCAGCACGAGTTCGTCGTGTACGACCGCGGCGGGACGCCGTGCGACCGGTGCGGCGCATCGATCCGGCGAACGGTGCTGGGCGGGCGCAGCACGTACCACTGCCCGCGGTGCCAGCGCGCGCCACGCACGAAGGTCTCCCGGTGAGCGAGCCGTACGTGCACGTTGCCTTCGACGCCGAGGGTAGGAAGCGGGACTGGTTCTGCCTGGACGTGCTCACCGGGAAGGCGCCCATCGACCGCGTGTACGAGGACGATCTCGTGCTCGCCTTCCACCACCCGAGACCGATCGCGGCCAAGCACGTGGTCATCATCCCGAAGCGCCACACGCCATCTCTGCTCGGCCCGGAAGCGCTGGATCCGGTGCTGCTCGTCGCGATGCTCAACGCGGTCCAGAAGGTGGCGGCTCGATTGGACGTCGGCGCGCGCGGCGTGAAGCTCACCGCGAACGCTGCCGCCCCGGGCGTGACGCCGCACCTCCACTGGCACGTGACCTCACCGCTATGAGCGTCCTGTCGGTCCAGGCCGCGGGCCGGCGTTTCGCCGATCGGGTGCTGTTCAGCGACGTGAGCTTCCGCCTGACGCGTGGCGATCGTGCCGGCCTCATCGGCCCGAACGGCACGGGCAAATCGACGCTGCTGCGGATCGTCGCGGGGCTGGACTCGCCCGACACCGGCTCGATCGCGCTCGCGCGCGGCACGCGCATCGGCTTCCTGCAGCAAGAGCTGCTCGTGGAGGTCGCCGGGACCGTGGAGGCGCACGCCCGCGGGGCGGCAGCGCATCTCTCCGAGCTCGAGGCCCAGCTCCGCACGATGGAGGACGAGCTCGCGACCGGTGGTCAGGACCTGTTGGAGCGCTACGCGGACGCGCAGCACCACTTCGAGCACGCCGGGGGCTACGACTTCGAGGCAACACTCGCCCGCGTGCTGTCGGGACTGGGCCTCGACCCGCTGCGCGACCGCGAAGTGCGCACCCTCTCCGGCGGCGAGCGCACGCGTCTCGGCCTTGCCCGCCTGCTGCTGGATGACCCGGACCTGCTCCTGTTGGACGAGCCGACGAACCATCTGGATATCGCGGCGCTCGAGTGGCTCGAGAAATTTCTCGTGGAGCAGGACAGCACCGTGCTCACGAGCAGTCATGACCGGTGGTTCCTCGACGCCGTCACGTCCCGCACGCTGTCGTTCGAACCGGCGGCGCAGGGATCGAAGGTCGTCGAGTACCGCGGCGGGTATTCGCAATACGCGCGGCAGCGCGCGGACCGTGACGCCGCGCTCACCCGCGCCGCCGACCGGCAGCAGCAGGAGATAGCGCGGACCGAGGAATACATCGACCGGTTCCGGGCCGGGCAGCGGTCGAAGCAGTCGCGGGGCCGCGCGAAGCAGCTCGCGCGCCTGGAGCGTATCGAGGCGCCGATCGGCACCGCGAAGCACGGGTGGAGCCTCGCGGCAGCGCACCTCGCTGGAGCAACGGTCCTCGAGTCCACGCCTCTCGCCGTGGGCCACGGCGCGCGCGTCGTCGTACGGACCCCGCCGCTGCGCGTGGAGCGCGGCGCGCGTATCGCGGTGGTCGGTGCCAATGGGGCCGGTAAGACCACGCTCGTGCGCACGCTCGTGGGCCAGCTTCCCGCCCTGGACGGGTACGTGTCGAGCGCGCCCACCGCGCGCGTCGCGTTCCTCGCGCAGGCGCAGGCCGAGCTCACCGGGGATGATACCGTTCTCGACTCGCTCCGGGAGGCCACCGGCCTCGATGAGCAGAGCGCGCGCAGCCTCCTTGCCCGGTTCCTCTTCCGCGGGGAGGACGTCTTCCGGTCCGTCGGCGTGCTCTCGGGAGGTGAGCGGTCGCGTCTCGCCCTCGCGCAGCTGTCGGCGCGGGAAGCGAACCTGCTGGTGCTCGATGAGCCGACGAACCATCTGGATCTCGCGGCGCGCGAGCAGCTGGAGCGCGTCCTCGACGAGTACGAAGGCACGATCGTGGCGGTCAGTCACGACCGGTACTTCATCGACCGCCTCGCATCCGAGATCTGGGACGTCCGCGACGGCGCGCTGAAGCGCTACCTGGGCGGGTGGGCGGCGTTCGAGAAGGCTCGCGACGAGGGCCGCCCGCTGCCGGATCCCGAGACGACCGCACTCGCGATGGGCGGTCGCCCGCAGCCGCCCCGGCCGCAGGCCCCCAAGCGCAGAACGGTCGCGCCGGCCAGGCCGCGGCCCGCGCCGTCGGCGGCGCCTCCTCGTCGCCCGTCCTCGCGCGTGCGAAAGGTCGAAGGGGTGCGCGCGCTCGAGGCGAGGATCGCCGCGATGGAGCTGCAGCTGACGCAGCTGGCGAAGAAGCTCGAGGACATCGCCATGTCCGGAGACTTCATGGAGACGCGCCGCCTCGGTGCCGAGCACGCAGATCTGGAGCGCGCCCTCCGGGAGCTGTATGCAGAGTGGACAGCGAGCGCCGGGCCAGGTGACGAATGAGCGCGTTCGTCGTCGGCCTCACCGGCCCCATCGGGGCGGGGAAGAGCACGGCGGCCGCGATGCTGCGGGAGCTCGGCGCGCGAGTGCTCGACGCGGACGCGATCGCACGGGACGAGCAGAGCCGAGGCACGACGGGCTATAGCGCGATCGTCCAACAGTTCGGCACCGAGGTCCTTGGTGCGGACAAGGAGATCGACCGGCGCAAGCTCGCTGACGTCGTCTTCGCGGATCCCCGGCGTCTCGACCAGCTCGAGAAGATCCTGCATCCGCGGGTCATCGCGCGGATCCTGCAGGCGCGCAAGATGCTCGCCGACGATCAGATCCTGGTCGTTGAGGCGATCAAGCTCACCGAGACGTCGCTCCGCAGCATCTGTGACCGCATCTGGGTCGTCATGGCCCCGCGGGATCAGCTGCTCGGGCGGGTCGCGGCCCGCGGGATGAGCGAAGCGGGCGTGGCTGCGCGCCTCGCGGCGCAGGCCAGCGACGACGATTTCCGCCGGGCAGCCGATGTGGTGATCGAAAATGACAGCGACCGCGACGCCCTCGGCGCCGCGGTCGCTGCCGCATGGTCAGAGGTGAAGCGCGCTAGGGGGCGGTCTTCGTCGGCACCTTGATCCCGAACTTGAAGACGTCGCCGAAGGTCGCGCCGGCCGTGGCTGCCTGTCGCTGGTCCTGCGCCTGACGGAGCAGCATCTGCATCTGGCCGCCGGCGGAGTTCATGTACGCGATCTTCTCGGCGGTCTGCGCGTCGGTGCGGATCGTGTACACGGTGGTCAAGCGCGCGAGGATTACCACGTTCTGCAGCACGACCTTCGACGAGAAGTCCGCGATCCGGTTCGTGTCGTTGCCGGTCAAGAACTTCGTCGGGTCGAACTGGAACGTGAACAGCAGGTCAACGATGTCGCCGACCTGGACCGCGCCACCCGCCGCCTGCGGGTCGGCGACGCTGATCGAGACCGCGCGATAGTCGGGCGTGCCCGCAGCGATCGGCTGGCCGACCACCGGCTGGGCGTTGGGCGGGAACACCGTGAACGTCGCGGCGCCCGCGGCCGCGAACTTCGTCGGCAGGATCGGCTCGCCCGCGCTGATCGGGACCTGCACGATCTTGCCGAGTACCTCCTCAGGCCGCGACATCGCGGAGACGGGCGCGATATCCGACGGGTACTTGTGGACCTTCAGATCCGCCGCGGTCAAGGCGGTGCGCGATGGGATGTCGTGCGACGCGACGAGCACGTCGGTCGTCGCGACCGGCGGAGGGGCGGCGGTGTTCGTTCCGGAGCTCAACAGGAATGTCCCCGCGCCGGCGAGGATCGCGATCAAGACGCCAACGATGAGTACAAGGCGGGCGCGCCGCCGCGAACGGTCTTCCACGATTTTCCTTTCCTCTGCTTCCTGAAGGCTAGTTGATGACGACCGTGATCCGGCCCGGTAGACGGATCCAGGGTGAGCCCCTGCCCGGGTCGTCGGGCAGGAACGGGCTCAGGAGCGGCATGAACACCTGCAGGTGGTAGTAGCTCTCGACGTACATGAAGTAGCCCTTGCGGGTCGTGTTGGACCCGTCCGTCGTCGTGTACTCGTAGCAGAGCAGGGTGTCGCCATTGGCGAACCACTTCTCGAGGGTCGTGCCCGTCGGGACGAGGCACCCGGCGCCGGCGCCCCCCGAGCCGCTTCCAGAGGTCCACGAGCCGGACGAGAAGTTGTTGGTGTTGCTGCCCTTGGTCATCGTCAGGATGCCCCGGGCGTCGACCTCGCGCTCGAGGAAGCCGTCGTTGCGGTTGAAGTCATTCTGCGCCTGCGTCTGGTTGTTGTCGTACACGTAGATCGTGGCCCAGCGCGCGCCCTCACGGACGGCGTTGTTCAGGGTGAGGTAGACGGCGAAGATCAGGCCGAACTGCATGATCCCCATCAGGATGTACATGAGGACGGGAAGGAGCAGCGCGAATTCGACGAGGTTCTGACCCTCGTCGGACCGATGGAACGCATGCAGACGCTTCACTTCGCTTGCCTTCCCCTTTTGTGAGAACCCTAGGAACCGTGGTCCTAGAGGGTCAATAGTTCCTTCGGGTGACCGGCGTACGGGTGCAACCGTTATTCGGAGCGGCCGTCCGGCACGTCGGAGCGGTAGCATCTGGCTGCGGAGCGGACGCCCCCCCTCCGGTTCGAACACCTGTTCTAGAATGGATATCCCCGTGAGCAGCTCGAGCGAGATCCTGCAGGTCCCTCTTGATCGCCCGTCCGGGCGAGCGGCGTACGACCTCGTCCTGCCCTGGCCGCTCGCGGGCGATCAGCCGAAGGCGGCTGCGGAGCTCAGCGCGGGGCTCGCCCGAGGGGACAAGTGGCAGACCCTCAAGGGCGTGACCGGCTCCGGGAAGACGGTGACGATGGCCCAGGTGATCGCCGACTCCGGCCGGCCCGCCCTCGTGCTCGCGCACAACAAGACGCTCGCGGCCCAGCTCTACGGCGAGTTCAAGGAATTCTTCCCGAACAACGCCGTCCAGTACTTCGTCTCCTATTACGACTACTACCAGCCCGAGGCGTACGTCCCACGCAGCGACACGTACATCGAGAAGGACTCCTCGCGCAACGAGGAGATCGACAAGATGCGGCACTCAGCCACGCGCTCGCTCTTCGAGCGCCGCGACGTGATCATCGTCGCATCGATCTCGTGTATCTACGGCCTCGGCGCGCCGGTCGACTACGGCGCGGTCACGGTCCGATTGGTGAAGGGCGAGCGGATGCGGCGGGACACGGTCCTGCGCCATCTCGTGGACATCCAGTACGAGCGGAACGACCAGAACTTCGTGCGCGGCAAGTTCCGCGTACGCGGGGACACCCTCGAGGTCCATCCGGCCTACGACGACCTCGCAGTGCGCATCGAATTCTTCGGGGACGAGATCGAGCGGATCACGGAGCTCGACCCGCTCACGGGGGAAGTCCTCGCGGAACGCGATCGGATCGACATCTACCCCGCGCGGCACTTCGTGACGCCGCGCGAGAAGCTCAACGAGGCGATCCGGGACATCGAGGCCGAGCTCGAGCTGCGCACCAGGGAGCTCAAGGACGCCGGCCGGCTGCTCGAGGCCCAGCGCATCCTGCAGCGCACGAACTTCGACCTCGAGATGCTCCGCGAGACCGGTACGTGCCACGGCATCGAGAACTACTCGCGGCATCTCGCCCGCAGGCCGGCGGGCAGCCGGCCGTGGACGCTCCTGGACTACTTCCCACCGGACTTCCTGATGTTCATTGACGAGTCCCACATGTCCATCCCGCAGGCGCGCGGGATGTTCTTTGGCGACAAGGCCCGGAAGGACATCCTCGTCGAGTACGGCTTCCGTCTCCCGAGCGCACTCGATAACCGGCCGCTGACGTTCCGGGAGTTCGAGGACCGCCTGGATCAGACGGTGTTCGTGTCGGCGACGCCGGGGCCGTACGAGCTCGAGCGGACGCCCGTCCTGGTCGAGCAGGTCATCCGGCCCACCGGCCTTGTCGACCCGGAGATCGACATTCGGCCAACGGATGGCCAGATCGACGACCTGCTCGGCGAGATCAATCTGCGGGTGCAGCGGGGCCAGCGGTCCATCGTGACCACGCTCACCAAGAAGATGGCCGAGGACCTGGCCGACTACCTGCGCGAGATGGGGATCAAGGTCCACTACCTCCACTCCGAGATCGAGACCATCGAGCGCGTGGAGATCCTCCGCGATCTCCGCCTCGGCATCTACGACGTCGTGGTCGGAGTGAACCTCCTGCGCGAGGGGATCGACCTGCCCGAGGTCACGCTCGTCGCCATCCTCGACGCGGACAAGGAGGGCTACCTTCGATCCGAGGGCTCGCTCATCCAGGTCATCGGCCGGGCCGCCCGGCACGTCGAGGGCCGGGTGGTCATGTACGCGGACCGGCGCACCACGTCGATGGACAAAGCGATCAACGAGACCGAGCGCCGCCGGAATCTGCAGATCGCGTGGAACACGGAGCACGGCATCGAGCCGACGAGCATCATGAAGGCGATCCGCGAGGTCGGGATGCGGCTCAAGCAGGTCGCCGAGGTCGAGGGTCTCTACGAGAAGCGCGGGCGGCCGATCGGCGCCGGGGAGATGCCCCCGGACGAGCTCGCGCGGCTGATCAAGGACCTCGAAGGGCAGATGAAGGAGGCCGCGAAGCAGCTGGAGTTCGAACGGGCCGCGGCGTTGCGCGACGAGGTCGTGCAGCTGCGCGGCATCCAGGTGCTGCAGCACGGACCGGAAGCGGCGTTCTCCGGCGAGCCCAAGACGACGAAGCGCGTCATCCGGCGGAGGAGGGGGATCTCGTGATGCTGATAGGGATCATCGTGCCGGTCGCGATCCTCGGATTGCTCGTGGTCGGGGGAGCGATGCTGTTCCGCCGGGGGGGCGACGGCCTCGATCTCGCTCCCCGGAACCTGCTGCGGCTCTACCTGTACGTCGCGTCGCTGGCCGGCATCATCGTGCTCGTCGTCGGCCTGTCCGGGGTCCTGAACGCGGGGATGGCGGGCGTGTTCGGCACTGGCTTCGTCTACGGCAGCTACACCGGCGCGCCGCCCCACGTCGTCTCGCCGCTGTGCACGCCAAGCCTTCCCGCCAACTCACCGGAATGCAAAGGGGAGCCGCCGGACCTCGCCCAGCGCAACACGCGCGAGCTCGAGCGCCGCCAGGGCGACGACCTCATTCGCGGCATCACCTTCACCCTGTTCGGGGCGCTGTTCTGGGGGGCCCACTGGCTCGCTCGCCGCAACGTCATCGGCCCCGAGGAGCCACAGTCCGGGATGCGCCGCGGGTACCTCATGCTCGGCACCGTGATCTTCGGCCTTTCGACGGTGGTCCTCCTGCCGATGGGGATCTACCAGGCGCTCTCCTATCTGATCCTCCCTGCCCAGGACGGGTTCTATCGGCCCGGAGCCGGGGAGTCCCTGGCGGGCGGGCTGGTCACGCTGCCGGTGTGGCTGATCTACCTCTGGCTCGTCGTGCGCGAGTTCCGTTCGGCGCGTCTCGCCGCCCCGCCGGTCTAGATGCCGCTCGACCACATCCACGTCAAGGGGGCGCGGGAACACAACCTCAAGAACGTCGACGTCAAGATCCCGCGCGACAAGATGGTGGTCATCACCGGCCTCTCAGGGTCCGGCAAGTCGTCGCTGGCCTTCGACACGATCTACGCGGAGGGCCAGCGGCGGTACGTCGAGTCCCTCTCGGCGTACGCCCGCCAGTTCCTCGGTCAGATGGAGAAGCCGGACTGCGACTTCATCGAGGGACTCTCTCCGGCGGTCTCCATCGATCAGAAGTCCACCAGTCGCAATCCTCGCTCCACCGTCGGAACCATCACCGAGGTCTATGACTACCTACGCCTGCTGTTCGCGCGCATCGGCGTACCGCACTGTGAGGTGTGTGGGGCAACCATCGGCAAGCAAACGCCCCAGCAGATCGTGGATCGGCTGATGGGGATGGAGGAAGGGACCCGCTTCCAGATCCTGGCGCCACTGGTGAAGGGGCGCAAGGGTGAGTTCGTCGAACTGTTCCGCCAGTTGGTCACGGATGGCTACAGCCGGGTGCGCGTTGACGGAGGGGTGTACCAACTCACCGAGGTTCCGGAACTGGACAAGAAGCGCAAGCATGACGTCGACGTGATCGTGGATCGTGTGGTGGTCCGTGAATCCGCCAAGCAGCGCATCACCGAATCGGTGGAGGCAGCCCTCATTCTCGCCCATGGTGTGGTGGGCGTGGAATTTGTGGACCTGGGGGAGAAGGACCCTGACAGGGAGAAGAGATTCTCTGAAAAGCTGGGCTGCCCCAACGAGCACGACATCAGCATTGACGAACTCGAACCCCGCCAGTTCTCGTTCAATGGCCCCTGGGGTGCCTGCCCCGTCTGTTCGGGCCTTGGCACCACCCTGGAGGTGGATCCCGAGCTCGTGATCCCGGACGAGTCGCTCAGCCTCT
>JBBQZK010000011.1:0-41360 GCA_038207785.1 Candidatus Limnocylindria bacterium
CGAGCATCGTGTACGGCCCGGTCAGCATCCCCTTCACCGGCTTCTGGGTGAGCGACTGTGCGTACTGGAACCACTCCACGGTCATCGGCTTGGGTCGCGACAGCTTTCCCGAGATCACGGGCTTGTGGTAGTAGCGGTTGCCATACGAGCGAACGAGGCCACCGGTGCTGTAGCCCTCCAAGAGGTCCGCGAAGTGCGCCACCATGTCGCCGCGGTACATCTCGCCGTCGACGAGGATGTCGAGCCCGATGTCCTCCTGGACCGTGATCCATTCAGCCGTCGCTTTGCGCTCGAGCTCAACGAGCTCGTCGTGGCTCATCTTTCCGCGGTTCGTCAGGTTGCGGGCCTTCTGCAGGTACTCCGGCTTGCCGAACGAGCCGACCGAGGTCGTGAGCAGGACGTTGTCAGCGGTCATGCGGCCACCCCTCCGCGCGCCGCTTCTGCGAGCGCTGCGAGCTTCTTCGTCGCGACGTCGTGCGGTAGGTACTCGAGCCCGGTCGTCGGCGCGAGCCACAGGCTCTCGTTCGGCACGAGCTTCAGCGCTTCCTCGGCGAGCTTCCCCACCTCGCTCGCCGTCTCGAGGCGCGTGTTGCGCGCGTCCACGATCCCGAGCACGACCGTCTTCCCCTTGAAGACATCGAGCCGGCGCAGAACTGTCGTGTCGCGCGAGCGCACGTCGACACCGACCTGGGCCACCGGGAAAGACGCCAGCGTCTCGATGATCCGATCGGATGGAAAGAAGTAGGACTGGATCGCGATCGGCACGCCAGCCGCGGCGATCCGGCGGTAGGCCTCGCGTGCGAGCTCGATGTGCTGCGGGTCGAAGACGAGACCCGGATCCTCCACGTCGACGAGCGTCGCGCCCGCGGCGCCGAGGCCCGTCACCTCGGCTGCGATCGCGTCAGCGACCGCCAGGACGCGGTCCTCGAGCGACCTGTAGTGCTTGTCGATCGCGAGCGTTGCGAAGGTGATCGGTCCGGCGACGGCGGCCTTGAGCTCGCGGGTCGCGACGGACTTCGCATACCTGAACGCCTTTACGAGCGTCCGCCCGTCGCTCGAGATCGGACCCTCGATGGTCGGCTGCCGGAAGTACGTGTTGTTGTCGTAGAAGCGCTCGAGCGGTCCGCGCTTGACGCCCTTCCACGCGCTCGCGAACGGGGCGAGCAGATCGTCCCACCGGATCTGCCCGTCGTTGATGACGTCGATCCCCGCCGCTTCGAGCTCGCCGATCGCGCCTCGCGTCACGTTGTCGTACACCGCATCGAGATCGCGATCCGTGAGCTCGCCGCTGTCTTGCTTGTGCAGCGCCCGCCGGAGCTCCTGCCCCCCCGGCTGGTCGCTGATCTTTGGGAATGCGCCGATCACTGTCGTCTTCACGCTGTCGCTACCTCTTTCACTGTCGGTCGTGGGAGCAGGCCGGCGCCCCGCACGACGAGCGGGATCGCTTCCGGCCATTCGATCGCGTAGAGATGCACGCCGTTCACACCCCGGAGCGCGCGGAGCGAACGCACGGTCTCGACGGCGATGGCGATGCCCTCCGCCTCGCCATCGTCGGCCGCGCGCATCCGACTGCGTACCGCCCCGGAGAGCTCGATGCCAGGGACCGTCGCAATCCGGTCGGCCTGGTCCGCAGAGCGAAGCACGAGCACTCCGGCAAGGACGGCAACATCCGGATCGCGCCGCCTGAGCTCGGCGAGCCACGGACCGAACGCCCGGACATCGAACACCGGCTGCGTCTGGATGAATTGGGCCCCGGCCGCGATCTTCTCTATCGTCCGGTCAACGTCGTTCGCACCGGCCGGTGACGCGGTCGCGCCAATGAAGTAGCGCGGCGGATGCTTGATCTCGTCGCCATTGAGGAGCTTGCCGTCCCGCAGCGAGGCAGCGGTGCGCACGAGCTCGACGCCGCTCAGGTCCTGCACGTTCACGGCGTCGGGGTGATTGCCGTACTTCGGATCATCGCCGCTCATGAACAGGAAGTTCCGCAGCCCGAGCGCCGCTGCACCGAGCAGATCGGCCTGGATGGCGATGCGATTCCGATCGCGCCCGGTGACCTGCACGATCGGCTCGACGCCGGCGTCGCGGATGAGGAGGGCCGCCGGGATCGCGGCCATCGCGACGTTCGCCCGGTTGCTGTCTGTGACGTTCACCGCGTCGATCGCGCCCTTGAGCACTCCCGCGCGGCGGCGAACGACCGACGCGGCGGCGCTCTTTGGGGGATTCAGCTCGGCGGTGACGACGAACTTGCCCTGACGGAACAGTGACGCGAGCGATGCCAAGGGCCATGGCTCCTTTCATCTTTCCTTGGATCCCAAGGACGGAAGTGGCACCGCAGCGGGGCTCCGCCGGTTGCCGAGGCGTCAACGGGCCGTTCCCTCAGCCTCTCTTGATGAATGGCGACCCCATCGCTGAGGCCGTAGCGGCAGCATAGACGAGCCGGCCCGTACCCGATGGACAGGACCGCCGGTAGCATGCGCGCCGATGCGAGGTCAGCTGCCGATGGTCGTGGCCATCTATGCCACCCTCTCATTGACCCTGGGCGGCCAGTGGATCGCGGCCAAGCTCGGCCTGACCACGGTCCCAGCCCTCGAGCTCTCGACCATGCGCTTCGCTATCGCATCCGTTGTGCTCCTCGCGGCCTGTGTCGTCACTCGCACGGCCATTCCCCTGCATCGCTGGCGACTCATCGGCGCGGCGGCCGCCTGCGGCGTGCTTGGCTTCAACACCCTCGCCTTCGTAGGCCTGAGCCAGACGCCCGCCTCGGATAGCGCCTTGATCATCCCGACGACCATTCCAATGGCCACTGCGCTCTTTGCCACGTTGATCCACGAGCGGCTCACCGCGCGCAAGATGCTCGGGTTTGCCATCGCCGCCGTCGGAGCCGCCGTCGTCATCATCGGCGGGCAACAGGTCGCGACCGAGGCCTCCGCCTCGCGATTGCGTGGCGATCTCTTGGAGCTCTGTGCGGCGATGTCGTGGGCTGCCAGCTTGACCATCGGTGCGATCGTCCTTCGGAAGGAGGCGGTGCTCGGCTACGTGACGCTGATGGTGCTGATAGGAACGGCGATGGTGCTGCCACTCGGTCTGCTCGCACAGGGTTACCGCGATGTCCCGTCCTGGAGCACCGACACCTGGCTCGCCGCCGGCTTTCTTGGCCTGTTCTCAACGGGAGTTGCGTTCGTCCTGTTCTTCTGGGCGGTGAGGCGGTTCGGCGCGAGCCTCGCGGCAATGGTCGCCTATTTCACGCCGATCACGGCTCTGCTCCTCGCGTTTGTGATCCTCGGAGAGCGTCCCCTGCCGTTGCAGCTGGCCGGGGCGGCGGTGATCGTGCTCGGGGTACGCATCGCCGCGCGCCGAGCGGGACCACAGCCAACACCTAAACTCGCGACTCCATGACAGACCGCCTCGTCGAACGGACCTTGCGTGCCTTCAGCGACGATCTTGCGTCGTCGGCCGCCGTGCCTGGCGGCGGCAGCGCAGCTGCGTACAGCGGAGCGATGGGCGCCGCGCTCGCCGCGATGGTGGGGCGCATCGCCGAGCGCAAGGAGACCAGCGAAGCGACGACGACGCTCATCGCCGAGGCGGACAACCTCCGAGCCGACTTCATTCGCCTCGTGGACGACGACAGCGCGGCCTATGCCCGCGTGAGCGAGGCGATGAAGCTGCCGAAGGCCAACCCGGAGGAGAAGACCGCCCGCACTGAACGAATGCAGTCGGCGTTGCTTGCCGCATCTCGGGTCCCACTCGAGGTCGCGAAGACGAGCCGCCGGCTCATGGATCTGTGCGAGCGGACGGTGCAGCGCGCGGCGAGCGCGACGGTGAGCGACGTCGGTGTAGGCGCGCTGATGGCAGAGACCGCGCTGCGCGGCGCGGCGCTGAACGTGATGATCAATCTCGCGTCGGTCAAAGACGCCGCGCAGGTGAAGGCACTGTCCGAGGATCTCGACCGGGCCGTCGATGGCGCGGACGCCCAGCTCAAACGGATCACCGACTTCGTGGAATCGCGGATCGCGCGGTAATGGCGCGGCTGCTCCACGGGCGGCCACTCGCGGAGCAGATCAAGAAGGACACTCGGGCACGCGCCGATGCGCTGACGGCACGGAAGATCCAGCCGAGGCTCGCGATCGTTGGCCTAGGAGGGGATCCCGCAGCGCAGTCGTACGTGCAGCGCCTCCAGGGCAGTGCGGCGGATTCGGGGATCGAGACCGTCGGCGGGTTCATGCCACGCGAAACGACGGAGGAACAGCTGATCGCGCACCTCGAGCGGCTGTCGATGGATCGGAACGTGAACGGCATCCTGTTGCTGACCCCGCTCCCTGGCGCGCTCGATGAGGCGCATGTGATCGACCACATCGCGATCGCGAAGGACGTCGAGGGGATGCATCCGTTCAACATGGGATTCCTCGCCGACGGCCGGCCTCGCTTCGTCCCGTCGACCGCCGACGCCGTGGTCGCTCTGCTGAAGTTCTACGAAGTGCCGCTTGAAGGCGCGCACGCCGTCATCATTGGGCGAAGCACCGTGATCGGCCGGCCCGCGGCGTACTTGCTCCTCGCGGAGAACGCGACCGTCACGATCGCGCACCGGCGTACGAAGTCGTTGGAGAAGCTCACGCAGATCGCCGACATCGTCGTCGTTGGAGTCGGCCGTTCGTCGTTCTTGACCGGCGCGATGGTGAAGCCGGGCGCCACGGTCATCGACGCGGGGATCAACATGACGCCGAACGGCCTCGCGGGAGATGTGGAGCTCGAAAGTGTCGCCGCCGTCGCCGGCGCGCTCAGTCCCGTGCCCGGTGGGCTTGGTGCGGTGACCGCAGCGTTGCTGCTACGGAATGTGCTGACTGCGACGGAGCGTCAGACGAGCTAGCCGATGAGCCCTGGCGCGATGTCGGAAAACAGCCGCCCCGCTGACGCGATAAACACGAGTGCCATGAGCCGCAGCATGTTCGCTCCTCTCCCTACTTGGTTCGTTCGGCGTTGTACGCGAGTCGAGAGTATTTCAGAGCCTCCTCGGCAAGTCCGTTTTCGGCCAGAATCTCGCTGAGTTCGCTATACAGCTCCGCGTAACTCAGCCCGTGCGCCTGGGATGCGCCAGCTGCGGCTTCGCGCAGAAGGCCCGCAGCCCGTGTGGGATCCGTCCGTCTCAGCACCTGCGCGAGGTTCATCTGTGTCGTGAGAAGTAGCAACGGGTCCTTTTCCTGGACTGCGTCGTCACGCGCCTGAATTGCTGATGCCTCGGCTTCGCCGGTTCTGCCCTCCTCGGCCCACAGGACGGACTGGTGGCTCGCGATCTCGATTGCCAGCGCGTACGAGCCCGATGCTCTCGCCTCGGCAAGTGCGCTCGAGAGCAGTTCGCCAGCCTTAGTACGTTGGCCTAAGGACATCAGAGATTGCGCAGCGCGCAGGCGCGTCTCGACGGCGCGAAACTTGTTGTTAATTGCTTCGAAGAGAGCTTCGCTTTTGCGCAAATAGGAAACAGCCGCCTCGAAGTCTCCTAACTTTGAATATGACATCCCCATCCCTGCATACAGTCCGGCCTGCCAGCGGAGATCTCCGATGTCCGCGCCTTCGCGCGCTGCGCGATCGAATTGCTGAGCGGCGGCTCGATAGTCTCCCCGCATGAAGAAGCTGATGCCGAGGTTGTAGAGCGTGTGTACCTTGAGCAATGGATCCTTAACGTCGCTCTTTGACATGTAGGCGAGCGCGCTCTCCAGCTCCTGTTGACCTTCCGCATAAGACCTCATCTCAATGAGCGCGGAACCTAACTGGGAACGCGTCCGCGCGATCTCATCGACATCTTCCTTTGCCTTGAAAAATCGAAGGGCTTCGTTCAGAACTGCCACGGCCTCGGGCCCCCGACGCGCCTGTGTCAAAGCCCGCCCCAGGGAGCGCTGCAGTGCCGCGCGTTCGCTGGGCGTCGCGGCGCGTTGAAGCAGTGAGCCGATAACGTCGATCGCCTCAGAAGCCTTGCCCTGAGAGATCAGTTGACCGGCCCGAGCGATTTCCGCCGAATACTCGAGTCGGCGCCGCACTGCATCCGCGTCGTCGAGGAAGTACGACGCGGGCTTGCCGAGCTTCGCGGCCATGAATTCGAGCGACTTCATCGCGGGGCGGACCTTCCCGAGCTCGATCGCGCTCACATAGGCGCGCGTGAAGTGGGGCGCGCCGAGCTGCGCCTGGCTGAGCCCCGCGTCAGTTCGGGCCTGGCGGATCCGGTCGCCGATCTGGCCGAGGGCGGCGGAAACGGGTGCCGGACGACGAATGCGGGTGCGCACCTGAGGCACGGCCGGGACGATAGGAGCGGCGGCCTACGGCGTCAATAGAGAATCGACAGCCTGTTCTAGAGCCGGATGACCGGCGGGTGAGCCGGATCGTCGAAGTGCTGCGTATCGATGAATCGGACGCGGCCGCGCGTCTCATCGAGCAGGATCGAGTGGGTCCGTACACCCCGGGGGAAGAACCGGACGCCCCGGAGCAGCTCACCGTCGGTGACGCCCGTCGCCACGAACCGGATGTCGTTGCCGCTGGCCAGGTCCTCGGTGCGATAGATCCGCGACTCGTCGGTGATCCCCATCTTCTTCGCCCGGGCCCGCTCCTCGTCATTGCGGAACTTCAGTCGGCCGAGGATCTCGCCGCCGAGGCAGCGCAATGCGGCGGCTGCGAGGACGCCCTCCGGCGCGCCACCGGTGCCCATGACCATGTGGACCGCGGTGCCCGAGACGGCGACGGACATCGCGGCCATCAGATCACCGTCCTCGATGAGCTTGATGCGCGCGCCCGCATCGCGCACGTCTTGGATAAGCTTCCCGTGCCGTTCGCGGTCGAGGATGACGACCGTGAGGTCATCGATCTCGCGGTTCAATGAATCCGCCACGATCTTGAGGTTTTCCTTGACCGGCCGATCGAGATCGACCTTGCCCTTCGCAGGCGCACCGACAACGAGCTTCTCCATGTACGTGTCCGGCGCGTGCAGCAACCCGCCGCGCTCCGCCGCCGCGAGCACGGCGATGGCGTTTGCACGGCCCTTCGCGACAGGGTTGGTGCCCTCGAGCGGGTCGACAGCGATATCGACCTCCGGCCCGATGCCCTTTCCGACCTCTTCGCCGATGAACAGCATCGGCGCCTTGTCGCGCTCGCCCTCGCCGATGACGATCCGCCCGTGGAACGAGATCTCGTCCATCGTGCGACGCATTGCTTCCACGGCCGCTCGGTCGGCTTCATTGTTCTGGCCGTGGCCCATCCAGTGGGATGCGGCGATCGCTGCCGCTTCCGTGATGCGCACAAGTTCGAGGCCCGGTGTGCGTTCGATCACGTTTCGCAACGCTAGCGGATAGGCCCTGCACCTACGATTTACCGATGGAACGCGGCCTGTCGCGCGTGCTCCTCCTCGCGGCCCTGCTTGTGGCGAGCGGCGCGATCGTCAGCGGGATATGGCACGCGGGCCTGCCGGACGTATTTGCGCAGAAACCAGAGCCCATTCGCCTCGCCGTGCTGGCGAGCGCTCCGGATCCGGACGATCCGCCGAACACGTTCGGGGGCAGTCAGCCGATCGCGTCACCGAAGGCCGGCGACCCCATCGGCTACACCCGGGTTCCCGCTCCGAAGGTCGAGCCGGGCGCTCGACGCATCGGGATCCAGGTCGGGCATTGGCAGACGGACAACGTCCCGCCGGAGCTGCGGCGACTCGAGGTGCAGACGGGCACGAGCTGGGACGGGATCACCGAGACGGAGGTCAGTCTTGTGATCGCACAACGCGTCGCGGGCCTGTTGAAGAGCCACGGCTACATC
Organism: Candidatus Limnocylindria bacterium; assembly: GCA_038207785.1. Taxonomy (GTDB): domain Bacteria; phylum Chloroflexota; class Limnocylindria; order P2-11E; family P2-11E; genus UBA4735. Next base: position 7,786 of record JBBQZK010000011.1, read on the forward strand.
GTCGACATCCTTCCGACGACCGTGCCGCAGGGCTATCTGGCAGACGCGTTCGTTTCACTGCACTTGGACGGCGATGGGACCGGCGAGAACAGTGGATACAAGATGGCGCACGGGACGCGACGTGGGCCATACGAACAGCAGCTCCTGGACGACATCAAAGATGCATACGGTGTGGCGACACACCTCGACTACGACAGCGCACGGGTGACCCCAGGGATGCGGGGGTACTACGCTTTTTCTTGGCAGCGGTATCGATCAGCGACATCTCCATTCACTCCGTCGGTCATCCTTGAGATGGGCTATCTGAGCAATGCCGACGATCGCGAGCTCGCCGTCGATCATCCCGACGTGCTCGCTATCGGAATCGCAAACGGGATCGTGCGATTCCTTTCAGAACTGCCGTCGACAGAGTTGTTCGGTAAGGACCTGCTGCTTCCGCCAACTCGTCCTGCTTTCCCGAGTCCTTCCCCTTCCGCAGCTCACTAGCGAGCTCCGCCAAGTAGGCGCGGAACTCACCTTCCGTCTTCGTTCTCTTCCGCCGATTACAACTGCGGCAGGCCGGCAGGATGTTGTCGATGGTGTTTCGTCCGCCCCTGCTTAGGGGCGTTCTGTGGTCCGCCTCGATCAGGGCCGCCACTTCGCCGCAATAGGCGCAGCGCCCTTTGTGGCTCTGCAGCAGACGTTCCCAATCCTCGACGCGAATGTGCTCTCCTCCAGCAGCCGCCCTACGCCTGTGCCCGGCGAGGCGTACGTACCCTCTGGCTCGCTCGGGGTTGGCCGCGCGCCACTTCCTCAAATAATCGAGATACTTCTTGGGATCCGCCGCGTACGCCTTGCGTTGCCGGTCTCGATGCCGCGCGCGATTCGCCTCTAGGTCGCGCACGTACGCCTCATGTTGTTGCGCGGCGATCTTCTTGCGGTTCCGCTGCGCATAGGCACGATTGCGCGCATAGATCTCTTGCCGGTGCTTCTCGGTGTATTTCCGCTGAACGTCGAGCACCGCATCGCGATCGGCGGCGTATCGCGCGCGCCGCGCCGCTTTCGAGCGCTCGGCGTGCTTCTCATATTTCGCAGGGTCGGCTTTGAGTCGCTCCCGCCATCGGCGCGTCGCTTCGCGGGACCGAGCCGCCTCTTCTTCGGTCCACGTAGCTCGCACCAGCGGATAGCGCTCACCGCTCCGTCGTCGCTTGTCCTCCAAATAGTTGGCGTGCTGATCGGATCCTGAGCGAATGCCTCTTTGCGGCGCGCATATTCGCCTTTCGCTGTGGCACGCTTCCGGGCGAGGTACGCCGCATAGGCGGTGGGATCCGAGCGGACCCGCGCTCGATACTGCCGCGCTTTTTCCCGGTCGTACGCGCGCTTTCGCTCCCGAGCGGCCTCGTCCACTCACAAGCAAATACGAAATCCAGCGAGCCGTGTCAATGGGACTTGAGTCGTTGTGCGAGCCTGGCGGCTGCATCTTCGATAAGTGGTACCGCGTTCCGCATCGCATCCGCGAGCGGCATTCCCTCTGGCGCACTCACCTCGATCGCCTCGACGCCCTGCGCGAGCAAGATCTCGTAGCCAGGTGCGGTCCCCCCGACGACCATCGCCGCGCGCACGCGCGCGTCGCGCGCTGCGTGCGTCACAGCCTGCGTGAGCTTGCCGTATCCGCTCTGGGCGTCGGCTCGACCCTCTCCTGTCACCACGAGGTCGGCGCCCGCGACACGGGCGGCGAAGTGCGTCGCGTCGAGCACGAGCTCCGCGCCAGATCGCAGTCGCGCGTCGAGAAATGCGAGCAGACCGGCGCCTAGCCCACCGGCGGCGCCCGCACCCGGCACATCGCGCACATTGCGACCAACGAAGTCCTCGATGACGTCGGCGTAGCGCGCGAGCGCGGCATCGAGCTCGGCGATCATCGCCGGGGTCGCGCCCTTCTGCGCGCCATAGATCGCGGACGCACCTTCGGGGCCCAGCAGCGGATTGCGCACGTCACACGCGACCTCGATCGCGGGACGAACGAGCCGCGGGTCGGTCTGGCCCTCGAGGTGATGCAGCGTCGCGAGTGCCGCGCCTCCCTCGGGAAGCTCGTCGCCGGCGCGATCCAAAAAGCGGTACCCGAGGGCGCGGGCCATGCCCGCTCCGCCGTCGTTCGTCGCACTGCCACCGATCCCGATGACGATGCGATGCGCGCCGCTCGCAGCCGCGGCGAGGATCAGGTCCCCGGTCCCGCGCGTCGACGTCACGCGCGGGTCGCGTTCCTCTTCGCGGAGCAGCGGCAGGCCGCTCGCCGCAGCCATTTCGACCACCGCAGTCGTGCCATCACCAAGGATCCCCCACTCCGCGTCGACCTCGCGCAGCAGTGGATCGTGGACGCGCGACGTGCGGATCGCGCCCTTCGTCGCCCGGACCAAGGCGTGGACGGTGCCTTCCCCCCCATCCGCGAGGGGAACCTCGTCGAGCTGCGCATCGGGCATGACGCGCCGAAAGCCGCGCGCTATGGCGGCCGCCACTGCGACCGCGTCGGCGCTCCCCTTGAAGGATTGTGGCGCGATCACCACCCGGTACGGAATGCGGCGGAGCGTAAACGGGTTGACGGAGCGTGGCCGCCAACAGAAATAGACTGGCCTCGTGACCCTCGTTTCCTCCCAGAACGACGCCGCCTGATGCGCGTCGCGATGCTGTCGGTCCATGCATGTCCGATGGCCAAGCTGGGTGGTCGCGACTCCGGCGGCATGAACGTGTACATCCGCGAGCTCGCGCGGGATCTCGCCAAGCGCGGGATCGAAGTCGATGTCTACACGCGCCAGCGCGAGCACGACCATCCCCGGATCCAGGAGATCGCACCAGGTGCCCGGGTCATCCACATCGAGTCCGGCCCGGTGAGCTACCTGCCCAAGATGGAGGTCTACGACCGCCTCGAGGAGTTCACCGCCGGCGTCGAGGCGTACGTCCGGGCTGAGGGACTCACCTACGACGTCATCCATGCGCACTACTGGCTCTCCGCCGAAGTGGCGCGGGTGCTCGCGCCGAAGTGGGGCGTTCCGCGCATCCAGATGTTCCATACCCTCGGCCTCGTGAAGCGCGAGGTCATGGATGAGGATGTCGACGCCGAGAGCGACGTGCGGGTCGCGATCGAGCGGCGCGCGGTGCGCGAGTCAGCGGCAGTGGTCGCCGCAAGCGAGATCGAGGCCGGCGAGCTCGAGCAGCTGTACGGAGCGGACTCCAGCACGATGCGGATCATCCCCTGCGGCGTTGACCCCGACGTGTTCCATCCGGTGCGCCAGGCTGACGCCCGTCGGACCCTCGGTCGCGATGAATGCGAACGGCTCGTGCTGTTCGTCGGACGTATCGAGCAGATCAAGGGCATCGATGTCCTGTTGCGCGCCCTCGGTCTCGTCTTCCAGAACTACACGGAGCTCCGCGGCGAAACGTGCCTCCTCGTCGTCGGCGGCGCACTCGATGCCGAGGATGCCGAGGGCGAGTCGGAGAAGATCGTCGAGCTTCGCCGGCTCGTGCACGAGCACCGCCTCGAGGACACCGTCGATTTCGTGGGCTCGCAGGATCAGCCGCGCCTCGCACTCTTCTACAACGCCGCGGACCTCTGCGCCGTGCCGTCCCTGACCGAATCGTTCGGCCTCGTCGCCCTCGAGTCGATGGCCTGCGGCACGCCGGTCGTTGGCACGCGCGTCGGCGGCCTGCAGACCGTCATCGAGAACGACGTCTCCGGCCTCCTCGTGCCGGCCGGTGACGACACCGCGCTCGCCGAAGCGATGGCCCGGGTCCTGCTCGACCCGGCCCTTCGTCTACGGTTGGCCGCGGGCGCGCGCGAACGCGCCAAGGCATATTCATGGCACCGCGTCGGCGAGGCCGTCGCGGCGCTGTATGCGGATCTGATGCAGCCGGTGGAGGTCTGATGGCCGACGCGTTCCAGCTCCCACGCCGCGCGATGGCGATCTTCGCGCACCCCGATGACGTGGACTTCGGTTGCTCTGGAACGATCGCCCTCTGGACGCGGCAGGGCGTACACGTGACGTACTGCCTGCTGACCAGCGGGAACAAGGGAACGCACGACGCCGAGATGACCGCCGAGCGCATTGCCGGGATCCGTGAGAAGGAGCAGCAGGAAGCCGGCCGCCGCGCTGGTGCGTCCGAGTTCGTCTTCCTCCGCCATGGCGACGGCGAGCTCGAGGTCTCGATGAGCGTGAGGGCCGAGGTCTGCAAGGTCATCCGCGTCCACAGGCCGGATCTCGTGTTCTGCCAAGACCCGTGGCGCCAGTACCAGTTGCATCCCGACCATCGGGTCGCCGGCTGGTCGGCCCTCGACGCCGTCATCGCGGCACGCGATCACCTGTTCTTCCCGGAGCAGCTCACAAACGGGCTCGTGCACCACCGCGTGTCCCGCGTGTTGATGTTCGGCACCGCCGAACCGAACGCGTGGTTCGACATCACTTCGACGATGAAGACGAAGATCCACGCGCTGCAGGCCCACGAGAGTCAGGTCAGCGACTTCAAGAGTCTGGCGCAGCGCATGCACGCGTTCGCGGGTGCCACCGGCAAAGCGTGGGGCCTGGAGAAAGCCGAGGCCTTCCGCTACCTGGAGCTCGCCTGACCCAGGGCTAGTGCTTGAAGTGGCGCCGGCCGGTGAAGAGCATCGCCATGCGGTGACGGTTCGCCGTGTCGATCATCATCTGGTCGCGCATCGATCCGCCCGGTTGGATGATCGCGGTGACGCCCGCACGCGCGGCCACTTCGATGCCGTCGGGGAACGGGAAGTACGCATCGGACGACATGACCGCGAGACGAGCGTTCTCGCCGGCCTTCCGGACCGCGACCTCGACGGCGACGACGCGTGAGAGCTGCCCGGGCCCGATTCCCACGCTCATGAGGTTCTTCGCGAGCACGATCCCGTTCGAGGTCACGTGCCGCACACACCGCCACGAGAAGATGAGATCGGTCAGCTCCTCGAGCGTCGGATGGCGCTCGGTGACGACCTTGAAGTTCGACTCGTCAGCAACGGACTCGTCGGGCGTCTGAACGAGCATGCCGCCCGCGACGCGCTTGTAGTCGAGCATCCCGTCCCCGCGGCGGCCGCGCAGCTGCGGCGCCCACCCCTTGACCGCGAAGATCTCGAGGTTCTTGCGCTCCTTCAGGATCGGCAGCGCGTCCTCGGTGTACGCCGGCGCGATGATGGCCTCGTAGAACGTGTCCTTGAGCGCGTCGGCCAGCTCGCGCGACACTGCACGATTGACCGCGACGATGCCGCCGAACGCGGAGACGGAATCACACAGGAATGCGCTGCGGTACGCCTTCGCGATCTCGACGTCCGAGGCGATGCCGCAGGGATTCTGGTGCTTCACGATCGCGGCCGTCGGCTGCGTGAAGTCGGAGGCGATGCGCCACGCGGCGTTGATATCCAGCATGTTGTTGAAGCTCGTGGCCTTGCCGTGCAGCTGCTCCATCGTGGTCATCGCGCCGGCCTCCCCGCGGACGGCGTAGAAGGCCGCCTGCTGGTGGGGGTTCTCGCCGTAGCGGAGGTCGCGCAGCTTGCGAAGCGACAGCGTCATCTCGTCCGGGAACTGCACGCCCGCGTCCGTCGCGACCTGCGCGGCGATAGCCGCGTCGTAGGCGGCGGTGTGCGAGAACGCCTCCGCCGCGAGCTGCCGGCGGGTCTCGACGGAGACGGACCCGCGCTCGCGCAGCTCCTCGAGGACCGGCCCGTAGCGCTCGGGCCGCGAGAGCACGATGACGTCGGAGTGATTCTTGGCGGCGGCCCGCAACAGGCTGACGCCCCCGATATCGATCTTCTCGAGGAGCGCGTCGCCCGACGCGCCGGATGCAGCGGCCTCGCGGAACGGATACAGATTGGAGGCCACCAGATCGATCGGCTCGATGGCCTGCGTTTTCAGCTCCGCCATGTGCGTCTGGTTCGCCCGTCGCGCGAGGATCGCTCCATGGATGCTCGGATGGAGGGTCTTCACCCGGCCGTCGAGCATGGACGGCGAGCCGGTGACGTCCTCGATCGAACGCGCGGTGATGCCGTCGGCCGCGAGCGCGGCACGCGTGCCGTCGGTCGCGATGAGCTCCCACCCGAGCTGCTGCAGCCCGCGGGCGAGCGCGATCAGTCCGGTCTTGTCGTCAACGGAAAGAAGTGCGCGCATGCGTCTCCATCGCTCGAAGCGTGCCCTGGATTCGCCGTAGTATAGGTAGCCCGTGCCGATCGATTTGGGGCATTTTGCCCACCGTTTCATCGAGCCGTTCAACGCCGAGTCGCGCTTCTACTGGCCGGCGGTGATCGCGGTGGGCATTGCCCTCATCGCGAACATCGTCTGGTACTACATCCCCGTCAGAGGCGTCGCGCCGGCCGAGCACGCCGCGCGCCCGTGGGCCTTCTGGGCGAACGTGATCACGCTCATCATCGCGACCGTGTTCCTGCTCGCGAAGGCGCCGTTCGTGATCATGGCCCTCGCCTTCGGGATCGACCTCGCGATCCTCGTCTACATCTATGTCGGGTGGCTGCCGCCGCTGGAGGCCGCGTGGATCCGCGAGCGCCGCCGCCAGAAGTACCTGCCCAAGCCGAAGCGCCGCAAGCGCTAGCCGATCGCGAAGCCGCGGTGACGCGGCTCGCCGGAGAGCTCGGCCGCCTGCACCGACTCGACCTCGGCGTGTGACGGTCCCCGGTGCAGCCACGTCTCGAATTCGGTGAGCGCCGCGGCGTCGCCCACCGCTTCCGCCTCGACCGCGCCATCATCGCGATTCCACACGCGCCCGGTCAGCCCCAGACGCCGGGCTTCCTGGGCCGCGCCCGCGCGGAACATCACGCCCTGCACGCGGCCGCGCACGATGAACCGCCTTCCGCTCATGTGACCTTCCGCCGCAACACCGCGTCGAGGCCGCGCGTGTTGTCGACCCGATCCGCCGTCGCCCATCCGCGCCGCGCGGTCGCGGCGCCGTACTGCGTCCAGTCAAGCTCCTCGATCGCATGCGCGTCCGAGTCGATGACCAGCGTCGCGCCCTTCTCCATGGCCCTGCGCACGGCCCAGTCCGGAAGATCGAGGCGCTCCGGCCCGCCATTCACCTCCAGCCGGGTCCCTGTGGCCACGGCCGTCTCGATCACGCCGTCCAGGTCGACGTCGTACGGATCGCGTCGCTCGAGCAGCCGGCCGGTGGGATGTGAGATCGCGGTCACGAGCGGGTGCTTCATGGCGCTCACCAACCGCTGAGTGATCTGCGCGCGCGGTTGGTTGAACGCGGAGTGGATCGAGGCAGTCACGATCTCGAAGCCGGCCAGCACGTCGTCGGTGTAGTCCAGGCGCCCGTCGGCGCGGATCTCGACTTCGGTGCCGATGAGCACGCGGAACGGCGCCAGCTCGTGATTGAGCGTGGCGATCTCTCTCGTGCGCTTGGCGATCCGTTCGAGATTGAGGCCGTTGGTCATGCCCAACCCGACGGAGTGGTCGGTCATTGCTACGTACGCGTAGCCCTTGTCCCGGGCCCGGCGGACCATCGCCGCGAGCGTGTCGCGTCCGTCCGTCCAGTCGGAATGTGCGTGCAGGTCCCCTTTCAGGTCCTCGACCGTCACCAGCCTGGGCAGGGTGCGCGCGAGCGCGGCGTCGATCTCGCCGTGATCCTCGCGCAGCTCCGGCGCGATCCAGTCCATGCCGAGAGCGGCGTAGATCTCCTCCTCGGTGCGCGACGCGACAGGGGTGCCACCCTTCTCCTCGCCGACGCGATAGAGGCCGTACTCATTGAGGAGCAGCTTCTTGCGCAAGGCGTACCCACGCAGCCGCACGTTGTGCTCCTTCGATCCGGTGAAGTACAGCAGTGCCGCGCCCCACGACGTGGCGGGGACCACCCGCAGATCGATCTGCAGGCCGCGCTCGACCGTCACCGAGGACTTCGTGTCCCCGTGGGCGAGCACGCGGTCGACGTTCGGCGCGCTCGTGAATGCAGCCATGATCGGAGCGGCCGCGTCGCTCGCGACGAGGATATCCACGTCGCCGATCGTCTCCTTCCATCGCCGCAGGCTGCCGCAGACGGAGATCTCACCAACATCCGCGGTCTCGCGCAGGTACTCCACCATTCGATCGGCGGCGGTGCGCGCGTAGTTGATGAGCGAGCGGCCGGTGCGCTGGCGCAGCGAAGCGATCGACTTGAGGATGTTCTCCTCCGTCTTCAGTTGGATCTTCGGCAGACTGCGCAGGCGTCCGTCCTTCGCCGCCGCTTCGAGCTCGTCGATCGTGGTGATCTTCAGGTGCTGATTGATGAGCCGTGCCGTCGCCGGACCGACTCCCTTGACGCGCAGCAGCGTGAGGAGGCCTTCCGGGACCGCGGCCTTCAGCTCCTCGTGGCGTCGCGCCTTCCCGCCCTGCAGGTACTGGGCGATCGCCTCGCCGACGGACGCCCCCACCTTCGGGATGGTCGCAAGGTGGCCGGCCTCGTAGATCGTGCGAACGGGATCTCGGAGATCGCGGATCTCGCGCGCCGCGGCGCGATAGGTGACCGCGCGGAACACGTTCTCGCCCTTGAGCTCGAGGAGATCACCGATCTCGTCGAGGAGGTCTGCGACCCGGGTGTTCTCTTCGGAGGCGTACTCGCGAGGCACGCGGCGATGCTACCTAGCGCCGCGTGTGAGCGAGCTCCAGCATCGCGAAGGCCTCGTCGATGGCTCCGCGCGCGCGCAGGATCTTCGAGTACTCCGATGCGGCGAGCGTGAGGTCGGCTCGGTCGTCGATGCTCGACAACAGGTCGATCGCCTGTTTGAAGGCGCGATCCGCTTCGGCCGTCTCCCCACGAGCCTCGCTCGCCGCCCCGACGACACGCAGCGCGTGCGCCCGCTGGATCTGGTCGCCGACCGCGCCGAGGATCTTCTCGGCCTGCCGCGCGACGCGCTTCGCCTCGGCGGTGTCGCCATCGCTCAACAGCACGCGGGCCCGCACGACCTGCGCCACCGCGCCCCAGTGCTCGTCCCCGACCTCCCGAGCCCGGAGGATCGTGCGATCCGCGAGCTCGCGTGCTTCGGCGATGTGGCCTTGCTGGAAGTGGATGGATGCGAGCGACTGCCGCACGTCCAGCTCGAATGCGGTGTCAGCCACTCGTTCGAAGAGCTCGAGCGCGCGCTCGTATCCGGCGATCGCCGGGTCGAGGTCGCCCGCGTCGTAGTGCGACACGGCGATGCCCATGAAGCCAAGCGCCGCGAGCTTCAGCTGATCCGCGCGCGACGCCGTCGCCAGGCCTGCCTCATACGAGGCGATCGCCTTTGTCGTGCGCCCGAGGCGGCGGTAGGTCGTGCCGAGGGCGACGGCGACCCGCGCGCGGAGTCGCGGGTCGAGGATCTCGTACCGCTCGACGATGTCGCGCACGGATTCGAATGCCTCGGTGGCGGCGACGAGCTGACCCGCATCGGCGTATGCCTGCCCGCGCACGTACAGGAGCCGCGCGACATCGAGCGGCTGCTTCGCGACATCCAGCAGCCCGAGGGCCTCGCCGACGCGATCGAACGCCTCTTCACGGCGGCCGAGATGCAACGCCGCGCTCGCGAGCAGTCGCAGGAATGTCGCGCGCTCGACCGCGTCCGCGGCGAGGGCGAGACCCGTGCGCGCCCCGTATTCGGCGGCCGGCCAATCCAGGCGCTTCGCCGCCGCTTCGGCGGATAGCCGGTGGAATGTGACGCGCTTGCTCGTGGCGAGCGGCTCGTCCCCGAGGAAGTAGTCCAGCGGTCGCCCAAGCGTCGAGGCAATGTGCTGGAGCGAGCGGATCGACGGTCGTACCTGTCCGGATTCGATCTGGCTGATGAACCCCTTCGTGAGTTCGTCCCCGGCGAGCTGCGCCTGGCTCAGCCCGGCCTCGTGCCGGGCGGCGCGCACGCGTTCGCCGAGAGTCTGACCCGCATTCGACACCGCGGTCGGACCAGTGCGCATTGACCCCTTGGGTTCAGCCGCCATAATCGCAACGCACGATACCGAACACCGGCCGGTGCCGACAATGGGGAGCGTGGTGAACATGCGATCACCTAGAGCGATCCTGCTCGCGATCGTCGCGACCGTCGCCCTCCTTGGCGGCTTTGGATCCGCGGCCGACGCCGGGTCGGGTCCGCTCAAGCCGGTCACATTCGATCCGCAGCCCGCGATGCTCGAGTCCGACCCGGGAGATCCAGGCATTCCCGACTGAACCCGAGCGTTCCGATAGGCTCGTCGCGTGCCCACGGCCTCCACCGATCGTCGTCAGCTCATCGAGATCGATGGAAAGACGTTCCTCTACCAACACGGCTATCGCTTTGGGAAGGTCACCTATGTGACGCGCCTTCCCCTCGGCCTGAGCCGCACGGTGTGGGCAGCCGGGCACCTCGACGCCAACGAGGTCGAGGCCGTGGTCCGTGGGGACAATCCCTGGATGCTGGACTGAGTCGAGCGGTGATCTAACGCGCGCCGTCGTGCAACGCGTGCGCGCTGCCTCGGTCGAGGTCGATGGCGAGCGCGCCGCAGCCATCGGTCACGGCCTGGTGGTCCTTCTCGGCGTCGGCGCGAAGGACATGGCCACGGACGGAGAGCGGCTCGCGGCGAAGATCGCCTCGTTGCGGATCTTCGATGATGGCAGTGGGAAGCTGCAGCACACGGTCGCGGACGCCGCCGGGGGCGTGCTCGTCGTGCCGCAGTTCACGCTGTACGGCGACGTGCGTCGTGGCCGGCGACCCGACTTCACCGCGGCTGCCCCGCCCGACGTCGGCCGCCGGTTGTACGAAGCGTTCTGCGGCGTGCTGCGCGCGAACGGCCTGTCCGTGTCGACCGGTGTGTTCGGCGCGGTGATGCGCGTGCAGATCGATGCGGACGGCCCCGTGACGATCATCGCGTCGACGGATCGGTGGACGGAGGGAGAGCTCTAGGGCTACTGGCTCGCGAGGTCGAGCGCGGCCGCGAGCGTGAGCTTGGCGGCCTTGAGCCACAGCCGGCGATTCGAAACGTTGACCGGCGTGTCGCTCGTGGTGTGGAAGGTGTCGTTACCGGGGAACGTCGCGTCGTTCTCGCCGTAGCGCTGCACGAGCGCGACGGCGGGGATACCCGCGAGGCCGAAGGGCGCGGCGTCGAGGATCGTGCTCCCGTCGCCGGCGAACTGCGGGTTGAGCGGCGTGATGCCGATGGCGTAGCGCTCGTTCGCCGCGGTGACCGTGTCGCGCAGGCCGGCCGAGGCGGTCGTGTACCAGATCAGGTCGAGGCGGTCGGTGATCGGGTTGAACCCGACCATGTCGATGTTGATGACGGCGCTGTACGGGTAGGGCTTCGGCAACGACGCCGCGTACGCGCCGCTGCCCTTGAAGAACAGCTCCTCGCCATCGAAGAACGCGAGCACCACCCGGTGCGAGAGGCTCGCCCGATTCGTCGAGAGGATGCGCGCGTACTCGAGCAGTGCCGCGGTACCGGTGCCGTTGTCGTCGGCGCCCGGCGCGGCAGTCGTGTTCGGGTTCCAGTTGGGCGATCGATTCGAGATCGAGTCGTAGTGGGCGCAGATCATGATCCAGCCCGCGGTCGGTGGCGCGTTGAGCGGATCGACCGTCACGAGCAGGCTCTCGAGCGGAATGCCCTGGTACACGTTCTTGTACGAGTCGACCTGCACGTGCATCATCCCGAGCTGCTCCTTGAGATACGCGAGCGCCTTTGCATGTCCCCGATGGTGAACGTCTCGGGAGATCACTGACGTGAGCGCGAGCAAGTGGTCATTGAGCTTGTTCATGTCGATCTGGGCGATGAGCGCGGCGACGCCTGCAGGCGAGGGGCTCGGGACGGGGCTGGGCCGGAAGGACGGAACAGAGACCGGCTCGGACGAGGTCACGGGACCGACCGCGCGTGTCGGTGATGGAGCGGGGCCGGCGCAAGCAGTCAGGATCAGGCAGCTCTCAGTGCTACAGGCGGAGGCGACAAAGGACACAACAACGGCCAAAGCCAACGCGGTACGCATCGCCCTATTCAACGCGTACCAACGACGGTGGGTGCGCTAGTTGAGGGCGCCGACGGCCTCGCCGCGCTTGGCGCGGTCCGCAGCCTTCTGCTCCGCGAACTCCTCCGTCCAGAACTGGATCGAGCCGTTCTCGGCGTCGACGAAGACGGTGTCGCCTTCCGTGTATTCCCCTGACAGGACCTTCTGCGCGAGGGGATCGAGGACCAGCTTTTGGATCGTGCGGCGGATCGGCCGGGCCCCGTATACCGGGTCGTAGCCCTCTTTCGCGATGAGCGCCTTGGCCGCGGCGGTCAGCTCGAGGGTGATCTTTCGCTCGGCCAGGCGCCGTGCGAGCGCCCTCGTCTCGAGCTCGACGATCTGCTCGACCTGCGTTTCGGCCAGGCCGTGGAAGACGACGATCTCGTCGACGCGGTTGAGGAACTCGGGCCGGAATTGCCCGCGTAGCGCGTCCATGACGTGCTTGCGCATGAGCTCCTCGTTCTTGCCGGCAAGCTCGCTGATGAACGCGGAACCGATGTTGCTCGTCATGATGATGACGACGTTCTTGAAGTCCACCGTGCGGCCCTGACCGTCGGTCAGCCGGCCGTCGTCAAGGATCTGCAGCAGCACATTGAAGACATCGGAGTGGGCCTTCTCGATCTCGTCCAGGAGGAGCACGGTGTATGGACGACGGCGGACGGCCTCGGTGAGCTGTCCGCCCTCGTCGTAGCCGACGTAGCCAGGCGGCGCGCCGACGAGGCGCGAGACGGTGTGCTTCTCCATGTACTCGCTCATGTCGAGACGCACCATGGCCTTTTCGTCGTCGAAGAGGAACTCCGCGAGCGCTTTCGCGAGCAGCGTCTTCCCGACCCCGGTCGGTCCGAGGAACAGGAATGAGCCGAGTGGGCGGTTCGGGTCCTGCATCCCTGCGCGCGCGCGACGCACGGCGTTCGCGACGGCCGTGACCGCCTCTTCCTGGCCGACGATGCGCTGGTGCAGGTTCTCCTCCATCTTCAGGAGCTTGCCGATCTCGCCCTCGAGCAGCTTCGTGACCGGGATGCCGGTCCATTTGCCCACGACTTCCGCGATGTCTTCGGGCGTCACCTCTTCAGTGACCATCTTGTGCCGCTGCTGCAGCTCGGCGAGCTTCGCCTCCCCGGCAGCGACCTCCTTCTCCAGCTGGACCTGCGTGCCGTATTTCAGCTCCGCGGCCTTCGCGAAATCGGCCGCCCGCTCGGCCTTCTCGATGTCGGCGCGCAGGGCCTCGAGCCGCGACTTCTTGTCGCGGATCTCGGCGAGCGCGGCCTTCTGGGTATCCCAGTCGGCGCGCATTCCCTTGCTCGACTCCTTGAGATCGGCGAGCTCCTTCTCGAGCTTGGCCAGGCGATCCTTGCTCGCGGCATCGGACTCCTTCTTGAGCGCCTCGCGCTCGATCTCGAGTCGGCGAATCGTCCGTTCGACCTCGTCGAGCTCCGCAGGCATGGAGTCGATCTCCATCCGCAGCTTCGAGCCGGCCTCGTCCACGAGGTCGATGGCCTTGTCCGGCAGGAATCGGTCGCTGATGTATCGCGAGGACAGCACTGCCGCCGCCACCAGGGCGCTGTCGAGGATCCGCACCCCGTGGTGCACCTCGTAGCGCTCCCGGAGGCCACGGAGGATGGAGATCGTGTCCTCGACCGTGGGCTCCCCCACGAACACCGGCTGGAACCGGCGCTCGAGGGCCGCGTCCTTTTCGATGTGCTTGCGGTACTCATCGAGCGTCGTTGCGCCGATCGTGTGCAGCTCGCCACGAGCGAGCATGGGCTTGAGCATGTTCGCCGCGTCGACCGCACCTTCGGCAGCGCCCGCACCAACGATGGTGTGGAGCTCGTCGATGAACAGGATGATCTGCCCTTCGCTGGCCGCGATCTCCTTGAGCACGGCCTTCAGGCGCTCTTCGAATTCGCCGCGGTACTTGGCGCCGGCGAGCAGCGAGCCGATATCGAGCGCGAAGACGCGCTTCTCCTTCAACCCCTCGGGGACGTCGCCGCGCACGATGCGCTGGGCGAGCCCCTCGACGATCGCGGTCTTGCCAACGCCCGGCTCGCCGATGAGCACAGGGTTGTTCTTCGTGCGACGTGACAGCACCTGGATGACCCGCCGGATCTCCTCGTCCCGGCCGATGACCGGATCGATCTTGTTCTTCCGCGCGAGGTCGGTGAGGTCGCGGCCGTATTTCTCGAGGGCCTGGTACTTGTTCTCGGGGTTCTGGTCGGTGACGCGCTGGTGGCCGCGAATGTCGCGCAGCGCGTTGAGCACGCGCTCACGGGTCGCGCCGATGCGCCCGAGGGCCTGGCCCGTGTAGCCCTGGTCCTGGGTCATCGCGAGGAGCAGGTGCTCGGTGGACACGTACTCATCGCCGAGCGCGTCGGCTTCCTTCTGGGCCTGCTGCAGCACTCGGCCGAGCCGCGGGGTTGCCGACAGCTGGACGTTGCCCGACACCTTCGGCTGGCGCGTGAGCTCCTGCTGGATCGCGGCGAGCAGCTGCTGGGGCGACCCACCCAGCGCCTCGATGACGCTCGGGACGATGCCACCCTGCTGCGCGAGCAGCGTGCCGAGGAGGTCCTCGACGTCGAGCTGCGAGCGACCGGCTTCCTGCGCAGCCTGCTGCGCCGCGACCAGCGCTTCCTGGGTCTTTTCGGTCATCTTCTTCGGATCGATCATGACAAACTCTCCCTCGCTAGAGCAGGTGCCCGCGCACGTCTTCGTCCTTGCGGCGATCCGCGATCTCGCGCATACCCTCGCGTTCCTTGTCGCTGAGCTTCGTCGGCAGGACGACCTTCGCGGTGACGAACAGGTCACCGTAGCCACCCCCGACCCGGGGCATGCCCTGGCCGGCCAGCCGGATGGTCCGGCCGTTCTGCGTCTCCGGTGGGATCCGCAGGCTCACGCGGCCCTTCAGTGTCGGGACGGTGACCTCGGCCCCGAGCATGGCCTCGTGTAGCGCGACCGGTAGCTCCATGCGCAGGTCATCGGCATCGCGCACGAAGCGCGGGTCCGCCTTCACTTTCACCTTCAGGTACAGATCGCCGGCTTCGTCGCCGTTGCTGCCGGCGTGGGCCTGGCCCGCGAGCCGGATGCGCTGGCCGTCGCGCACGCCGGCCGGGATCTTGACCGTCAGCCTGCGGGCCGTGCCACCCGCGGCTTCGAGCTCGAGGACGCGCTCGACGCCCTTGTACGCATCGGGGAGCGTGACCTCGATCGGGTACTCCATCTCCATGTCGGCCGCTCGGGTGGTGCGCGTCGAGCGCCGCCGTCCTGCGCCGGCGGTCTGCTGGCCGAAGCCGCCCATGCCACCTGCGGCGCCGGAGCCGAAGACCGACCGGAAGAAGTCGGAGAAGTCGCTTTCGCCACCCCCGAACGGGCTCGCGCCGGGCGCCCCGGTGTAGACCCACTGGAAGCCGCCGCCATTGCCAGCCTGCTGCGTCGACCGCCCGCCGCCCTGCGCGAAGCGCTCCCAGTCCGGGCCGAGCTGGTCGTACCGCTTCCGCTTGTCCGGGTCGCTGAGGACCTCGTTGGCCTCGTTGACCTCCTTGAACCGCTTCGAGGCATCCGCGGACGTGTTGACGTCGGGGTGGTACTGGCGGGCGAGCTTGCGGTACGCCTTCTTGAGGTCGGCGGCGGTCGCGTCCTTCTTGACCCCGAGGGTCTTGTAGTAATCCTTGAATTCGACCGGCATGATCGCCCCCTATTAGTTCGGCGGCGGGACCATCGTCGGTCGCGCGGCTTCGATCTGGGCCGGCGTGATGCTCGGTCCGGGAAGCAGCGCGATCTTGAAGACCTCTTCGATGTGCGAGACGGGCTTGATGTCGACCGTCTCGATCACTTCCTTCGGTACGTCAACGAGGTCCTTCTTGTTCTTGTCCGGAAGGATGAAGGTCTTGATCCCGGCGCGGTGCGCCGCGAGCAGCTTCTCCTTCACTCCACCGATCGGGAGGACGCGGCCCCGGAGGGTCATCTCACCGGTCATCGCGACGTCGCGCCTGACCCGCCGTCCGGTGAGGGCGGACACGATGGCGGTCGCCATCGTCACGCCCGCGGAGGGTCCGTCCTTCGGGATCGCTCCAGCGGGAACGTGGATGTGCATCGCGTGGTCCTTGAAGAACCCCTTGGGCACTCCAAGCTCC
Organism: Candidatus Limnocylindria bacterium; assembly: GCA_038207785.1. Classification (GTDB taxonomy): domain Bacteria; phylum Chloroflexota; class Limnocylindria; order P2-11E; family P2-11E; genus UBA4735. The sequence continues at coordinate 23,862 of JBBQZK010000011.1, forward strand.
GCCTGATGGGCGCGCACGTAGCTGAGGGCAGCGCGCGCGGACTCTTCCATGACCTTCTGGATCTGTCCGGTGAGCACGAGCTCCTCGGTCTTCGATCCCTGGTCCATGATCGTCGCCTCGACCGTCAGGACGTCGCCGCCAGCCTCGCTCACCGACACACCGGTGACTGCACCGACCTGGTCGTCCTCCTCGGCCAGGCCGAAGTCGAAGCGCTCGGGCCCGAGGTACGTGGCCAGATCGGCCGCGTCCACGGTGACGCTCTCGGTCTTGTGCTCGGCGATCTGACGCGCGATCTTGCGGCAGATCGTGCCGATCTCGCGTTCCAGGTTCCGGACCCCCGCCTCGCGGGTGTACAGACGAGCCATGTCCTTGAGGGCCGCCTCGGTGAGGATGAGCCGCCCGTTCTCGAGACCGTGCTGCTTGAGCTGGCGCGGCAGGAGGTATCCGGTCGCGATGTGCATCTTCTCGTCCTCGGTGTAGCCAGGAAGGCGGATGATCTCCATCCGGTCGCGGAGCGGCGGGATGATCGTGTCCTCGACGTTCGCGGTCGTGATGAAGATCACGCGCGAGAGGTCGTAGGGGACCTCGAGGTAGTGGTCCGAGAACATGCTGTTCTGCTCGGGGTCGAGGACCTCGAGGAGCGCGGAGCTCGGGTCACCGCGGAAGTCCGCGCCGACCTTGTCGATCTCGTCGAGCATGAACACCGGGTTCGTCTCGGCTGCGGTCTTCATGTTTTGGAGAACGCGGCCCGGCAGCGCGCCCACGTAGGTACGCCGGTGGCCGCGGATCTCCGCCTCGTCGCGGATGCCGCCGAGCGACATGCGGACGAACTTGCGGCCCATCGCGCGGGCGATGGACTTGCCGAGGCTCGTCTTGCCGACGCCGGGTGGGCCGACGAAGCAGAGGATCGGGGCGCGCAGCTCGTGCGAGAGCTTGCGGACCGCCATGTATTCGATGATCCGGTCCTTGATCTTCGGGAGGCCGTAGTGGTCCTCATCGAGGATCCGCGCGGCCTCGACGATGTCCCAGTCGTCCTCGGGCGCCTTCTTCCAGGGCACCGAGATGAGCCAATCGACGTACGTGCGGATGACGCCCTGCTCGGGCGAGGCCTGCGGGATCTTCTCCAGCCGGCCGACCTCTTTGAGGGCCTTCTCCTTCACATCGTCAGGCATGCCGGCGGCCTCGATCTTCTCGCGAAGCTCGTTGACCTCCGAGGTGCCGTCGTCGTCGCCGAGCTCCTTCTGGATCGCCTTCATCTGCTCCCGGAGGATGTACTCGCGCTGCGTCTTGTCGAGCGTCTGCTGGACGTCGCTCTGGATCTTCGCCTTCATCTGCAGGATCTCGTTCTGCTTGGCGAGGAAGACGGACAGGAACCGGAGACGCTCGACGACGCTCTCCATCTCGAGCAGCTGCTGCCGCTGCTCGATGGTGAGGTCCTGGCTCTGGGCGACGAGATCGGCGAAGTGCGACGCGTCATCCGTGCTCTTCGCCGTCATCGCGACCTCGGGAACGATCGAGCCGCCGTTCTCGACGTAGTCGCCGAACAGACCCTTGACGCTGCGGTGGAGCGCCTCGCGCTCGACCGGCTCGCCCGGGATCTCGACGATCGGCTGGAAGGTCACGCGGAAGTAACGGGCGTCCGGGGCGAAGCCCGTGATCTTGACCCGCTGCAGCCCGGTCACGATGACCTGGGCGCTTCCGTCGGGGATCTTCAGGAGGCGGACGATCTCCGCGACCGTGGCGACGCCGTAGATCTGGTCGGACGTGACGTCATCGACCTCGGCGTCCTTCTGCGCCGCGAAGATGACGTAGTGCTTCTCGTCCATCATCGCGGCGTTGATCGCGGCCACGCTCTTCTCGCGCCCGACCCCGAGCGGCTGGACGATCTTGGGGAACACCACCATCTCCCGCAGGGGGACGAGTGGGAGCTCCGAGGGGTAGATGCGACTCTCTTCAGTCATTGCGGTGCGCCTCCATTTGTGCGCCAGTGCGTGCGTTGTGCGTCGCTACACGGTCGCTTTCCGTCGTCGTTTCATCGATCGCGCTTGCCAGCTCCCGGAGCAGGTCCGCGGCATCGCGGAGCTGAAGGAGCATCTTCACGCCGGCCAGGTTCACCCCCCGTTGCTGCGTGAGATAGCGGATGACGCGCACCCGCTGGAGGTCTTCGTCGGAGTAGAGCCGGATGTTGGAATCGGTCCGGACCGGGTCGACGAGACCTTCCTCTTCGTAGATCCGCAACGTGCGGGGATGGCAGCCAGCGATGCTCGCTGCGATCGAGATCACGTAGACCGGACGGCTTCCACGCGCCATGGCATTGGTATATGACCTAACAATGCCATTGTCAAGGTTCTTCCCTGTCGGCCAGCTAGCCGAAGAGCGCTTTCTTGACCTCCTGCTCGGCGGCGGTGGGCGCGAACACGATGACGCGGTCCCCCACCTCGAGCGTGGTATCGCCGTGGGCGTGGAGGATCTCGCCCTCGCGGACGATCCCACCGATGAGCGCGCCCTTCGGCAGCCCGAGATCCTTGACCGCCTGGCCCGCGGGCGGCGTGCCCGGCGCGATCTCCGCCTCGATGAGCTCGAGGTGCGACCCGGTGAGGGGCATGAGCGGCATGAACCCGCCGGTCGGGAGCTCCTGCTCGATGACGCCCATGAGCACCCGGGTGGATGAGAGGGTCTCGTCGATGCCCATGGCCTTGAAGACGATCTCGTTCTTCGGGTTGTTCACCCGCGCGATCACCCGGTTGGCGCCGCACTTGAGCTTCGCGAGCTGGCTGATGATGAGGTTGTCCTCATCGTCCCCGGTGACGGCGAGCACCGCGTCCGCGCGCTGGCAGCCCGCCTGCACCTGGTACCGGCCCTCGTCCGCCGGCGCGTTGATGACGACGGAGCCCAGCTGCTCCTCGATCCAGAGGGCCCGGCGGCGATCGCGCTCGATGATCATGACCTCGTGCCCCGACTCGAGGAGGGCCTTTGAAAGGTGGTAGCCGACCTCACCGCCGCCGGCGACGACGAAATACATCAGCGCGCCAGCGTCGGCAGGTCCGCGGACTGCTCCTGATCGTGCCGCATCGCCGCCTTCATCAGGTTCGGGCCGATGGTCGCATCGCCTTTGAGCACCGCGTGCAGCAGCGTCCCGAGGATCGTGGTCCGCGAGAACGTGTACAGGCCCTCGCCGCGATACGTGGCCGCGCGGACCGGATCGTTCACCTTCGCGAACACCTGTTTGATGCCAAAGATCTTCTTCGCGATCTGCGCCGCCATCAGGTTGCGGTTGTCACCCTGGGTGAGAGCGAGGAATGCAGCGGCCGACTCGACGCCGGCCTGCCGAAGGATGTCCATATCGGTGCCGTCTCCGAGCACCGGTGTGCCCTTGAAGTCGGTGGGTAGGCGTTTGAACGCCGAGCGCTCCACGTCGACGATCGAAACGGTGTCGCCGCCCTGATCGAGGAGCTCCGCGAGAAAGGCGCCGGTGCGCCCGCAACCGATGATGACTACGTTCACTTGGGTTCTTCCTGACGATACGCGAGCACCGCGCACGGTGCTCGTAGGTACACCTCCTCGACGGTGCCGCCCACATACACCCGCCCGAGGCGCTTGCGGTACGGCATGCCGAGAAGGATCAGCTCGCTCTTTTGCTCGACGGCCGTGTCGATGATCGCCGCGGCGGCTTCGCGCGCTTGGAGCACCTCGGTCGTCAGGTGCGAGCCGAGCTTTTCGGCGACCTTCTCGGCGTGCGCGAGGATCTCCTCGCCCCGCTCGAGCTCGGCGTCGAGGACGGCGTCGAGGGGCAGATTCCACTTGACCTCGATCACGTGGACGGCCGTGATCTTCGCCTTCGTCGAGCGCGCGAGTGCGATGGCGTACTCGATGACGTCGGGGTCGATGACCGTTCCGGCCAAGGGCACCAGGATGTTCGTGAGCTTCACAGGTCCGGAAGTTTAGTTAGAGCGGCGCGTCCTCGTCATCCGGATGGAAGGGCACGTCGATGACGCTCGTGTTCCTTCGGGTGAAGAGCGCGAGCTTCAGGCGCAACGCAGTCTGGTTGTGGAGCGCGTTCTCCCACCAGTGGCTCGGCACGAATTCCGCGAGCGCGATGATGATCGGCCGCCCGCGATCGCCATTGTCGATCGCGTCGAGGTAGCTGAGCAGTGGGGCAACGAGGGCCCGATAGGGCGACACAATGACCTCAAGGTCCACGTCGGGCCCGACGACCCGAGTCCATCTGTCGCGGAACTTCGCCGCGCCCTCCTCGTCGTAGGAGATGTGCACCGCGACGACGTCGGAACAGATCCCGCGCGCAAGGCTCAACGTGTTCAGCGAGCTCCGGTCAAGACGGGCGATCGGCACGATGACTCGAGGTTGCCGTTTGGCCAAATGGACGGCCGCTCCGCGGGGAATGAGAAGCTCGTCCTCGATGCGCTGGTAGTGGCGGCGGACCCGCCACATGACGTAGATGATGATCGGAACGACCGCGAGCACGAGCCACGCGCCGAGGAGGAATTTCGTGAACGCGACCACCAGGGTCACGATCCCGGTGACGACCGCGCCGATAGCGTTGATGCCCGCGGAGAACTGCCACCCCGCCCCGCGCTCGCGAACCCAATGCCGGACGAGGCCGGCCTGGGACAACGTGAAGGCAATGAACACTCCGATCGTGTAGAGCGGGATGAGTCCGTTGACGCTGCCCTGGTAGATGATGAGCAAGACAGCCGAAACGAACGCGAGCACGAGGATCCCGAACGAGTACGCGAGCCGATCTCCACGCTGAGCGAACTGCCGGGGCATGTACCGGTCCGTCGCGAGGATCGAAGCCAGTCGGGGGAATCCGGAGAAGCTCGTGTTCGCGGCGAGCACCAGGATGATGGCGGTGGAACCTTGCACGAGGTAGAAGAACGCTCCGTCCCCGATGATCGACTGGGTGAGGAGACCGAGGACGCTCTTCGTTTCGGTGGCGTCGACCTGGATGCCGAAGCGCGTCGCGAGGAACGAGATCCCGAAGAACAAGGTCGCGAACAACGTGCCCATCGCGATAAGCACGACCGAGGCGTTGCGCGCGGATGGCTCCCGGAAGGCCGGGACGCCGTTGGCGACGGCCTCGGTACCCGACAGCCCAACGGACCCTGAGGAAAAGGCCCGAAGGATCAAGAAAGCGCTGAGCGCTTCGTTCGCTTCCACGAATCGAGGAGGCGGGACGGCGGCCGGCGCGTCCCCGATGAGCAGGCGGTAGAAGCCGATGGCCAGCACGACGGCAACGCTGGCGACGTAGAAGTACGTTGGGCCAGCGAACAGCACACCGGCCTCGCGGATCCCGCGCAGATTGCCGATGGTCAGCAGCACGATGAATGCGACGCCGACCCAGACCTTGATCGGATCCACGTCCGGGAAGGCCGTCGTGATGGCAAGGACGCCGCCGGCGACCGAGACCGAGACCGTCAGCACATAGTCGACCAAGAGAGCCGCGGCCGCGAGCAGCCCGGGCAGCGCGCCGAGGTTCCGGCTCGCGACGATGTAGCTCCCGCCTCCGTGCGGGTAGGCCCGGATCACCTGCAGATACGAGGTCACCACGATCGCCAGGATCACGACGATCGCGATGGTCAGCGGCATCGTTAGCGCGAGACCGGCGGCCCCGGCCAGCGCCAGGGACCGCATCGTCTCTTCCGTCGCGTAGGCGGACGACGAGATGTTGTCGGAGGCGAAGATCGCGAGCCCGGTCACCTTGGTCAGACGTTCCTCGGACTCGCGCTCCGTCGGGATGCGTTTTCCGAACAGGGTCTGGCGCACCCGACTGATGCCGCGGCCCGCCCGGCTCGCTGATTCGAGCGATTCCTCGGTGGCGACGATCACGCCCCGGCCCCGCCGGAAGCCGCGTGGCCGAACGATCTTGACGCGCGTGTCGCCGATGCGACCACCCCTGGACCGCTCGAACCGTTCGGGACCGTGCGCCGGACGTCGCGGATCCTCCGGCGGGACGTTGTCGCTCACGCGAAGTCCTCGACGTCATCCAAGTGGTGCGGGACGTCGATAACGGCCGTGTTCCGGCGTGAGAAGAGGTCGAGCTTGAGGCGGAGCGCGGTCTGGTTGTGCAACAGCGTCTCCCACCAGTGGTGCGGTACGAACTCGGCAAGCACCACCACCACCGGCCGGGCCGGGTCACCGTCGTCGATCGCGTCGAGGTATTTCAGGAATGGGCGGGTGATCGCGCGATATGGCGACACGATGATCTCGAGGGGAACACCCGTGCCGAGGCGGGCCCAGCGCTCCTTGAACGCCGTCGCCCCCGGACCATCGAACGAGATGTGGACCGCCGACACGTCACCCACCAGGCCGGTGGCCAGGCTCAACGCCTCGAGCGCACTTCGGTCGATGCGGCTGACCGGGACGATGATCTGGGCGCGTCGACCGCCGAGCGGCGCCCGGGAGCCGCGCGTGATCGTGAGCTCGTCGCCGACGCGGGTGTAATGCGCATGGATCTGCCACATCAAGAACACGATGACGGGCAGGATGAGCAGGACCATCCAAGCGCCGAGCGCGAACTTCGTGACCGCGACGACGACGGACACGACGCCGGTCACGGCCGCGCCCAGCCCATTCACCACGGCGCGGGTGCGCCAGTTACGACCGCGCTCGCGCTGCCACTTCCGGACGAGGCCTGCCTGCGACAGCGTGAACGCGATGAACACGCCGATCGTGTACAGCGGGATCAGCCCGCTCACGCTCGCCTTGAACGCGACGAGCAGCAGGGTCGCGATGACCGCAAGGGCGACGATCCCGAACGAGAACGCGAGACGGTCGCCTCGCTGCGCGAATTGGCGGGGGAGGAATCGGTGACTGGCGAGGATGGACGCGAGCCTCGGGAATCCCGAGTAGCTCGTGTTCGCGGCCAGGATCAGGATCACCGCGGTCGCAGCTTGGAGAACGTAGAAGTACACACCATCCCCCACCACAGTTTGCGCGAGGAGTCCCAACACGCTCTTCGTCTCGGTCTGGTCCACCTGGATCCCGAGATGCGTGGCGAGGTACGAGATCCCGAAGAACAGCACCGCGAAGAGCGCCGCCATCGACAACAGCACGATCGTGCCGTTGCGGGCGACGGGCTTCTTGAACGCCGTGATGCCGTCGGCGACCGCCTCGGTGCCGGTGAGGCCGACGGAGCCTGACGCGAACGCTCGAAGGATCAAGAAGGCGCCCAGTGCCTCCCCGCCGTCGAGCGCCTTGGGCGGCGCGACCGGCGTGGGCACGTCGCCGGTGAGCACACGGTAGAAACCGATGGCCAGGATCCCGAGCACCGCGGCCGCGTACAGGTAAGTCGGGCCGGCGAAGACGATGCCGGCTTCCCGGATGCCACGCAGGTTCGCGATCGTGATGAGCGCAATGAAGCCGACGCCGAGCTGCACCTTGAGGGGATCGAGCTCGGGGAAGGCCGTCGTGATCGCGAGCAGGCCGCCCGCGACCGAGACGGAGACGGTGAGGAAATAGTCGATGAGCAGGGCGGCAGCGGCGATCAGGCCGGGGATCGTGCCGAGGTTCTCCCTGGCGACGACGTAGCCGCCACCGCCGTCTGGATAGGCGCGGATGACCTGGAGGTACGACGTGACGACGATCACCAGCACCAGCAGGATCGCGACGGTGATGGGCATGGTGAGCGACAGGGCAGCGGCGCCGGCAAGGGCCAACGTGCGCATCGTCTCTTCCGTCGCGTACGCGGATGAGGAAATGTTGTCGGAGGCGAAGATCGCGAGCCCTGTGACCTTCGACACCCGTTCTTCCTCCTCTTCCTCCGTACGTAGACGGCGGCCGAAGAGGAAGCCACGAACGCGGTCCGAGATCCGGCCCATCGGTGTGTGCGGCTCGAGCGCGTCCTCGGTGGCGAGGACAAAGCCCTTCCGCCGCCGGAACTCGCTGCTGCGAACGATCTTGACGCGGGCGTCGCCGGGAAGCCGGCCCGTGGCGCGCTCTACACGCTCGAGGCGACGATCGGGCCGGTGATCTTCCGGCGGCTCACCGTCCGACTGGTCGGTCAATCGGCGAATCTTAGGGGGATACGGCTCACAGGCCGAACGTCAATCGATCCGCAAGCATCTCCGGCAGCTTGCGCTCGCGCATCCGGCGCTGCGTCTCCTTGATGTCGTACTCGACGCGCCGGAAGTCGACCGTGGCCGTGGCGACGTCGAGCAGCGCGAATGCGGCACGCGGATCTCCGTCGCGCGGCTGGCCGACGCTGCCCGGATTGATCATGACCTTCGCATCTGGGATCCGGAAGGTCGCCGGCACGTGGGTGTGCCCGACACAGAACCGGGCAGCCGCGAGCCCGCTCGTCGTCGCGGCGGCGGTGCGAGCGTCGAAGACGTACTCCCAGAGCGGATCGCGCGGGCTGCCGTGACAGATGCTGTACCCGTCGATCTCAAGCGCGATCGGGAGCGCGGCGAGCGCATCGCGGTCGGCAGCACTCAGCCACGCGTGGTGGCGCTCCGCGGCCGTGCGTGCGGCGGGGTTGAAGAGCTCGAGGCCCTCCCCCGTCGCGACGGCCCGATCGTGATTCCCGGCCACCACGACGGCCCCGCGCTCGCGCAGGCGCGCCAGCGTCTCGCCGGGGTCCGGCCCATACCCCACGGTGTCGCCCATCACCCAGATGGCCTCGACCGCGGGCAGCTCCCCGAGCACTGCATCGAGCGCGACGACGTTGGCGTGGATATCCGAGAGGAGTGCGACCGTCACGCGGCCGCCGCCTTCGCATCGGCGAGCGTGAACGCCCGCGTCGCGAGCGCACGGCCGACGACGACTGACGCGGCGCCGAAGCGTGCGAGGCTCGCGATGTCCTGGAGATCGCGCACCCCGCCGCCGGTGTGCAGCGCGACGCCGTCCGCCGGGCATCCGAGCGCGGTCCGGATCGCGGACAGGAGCGACAGGGCCGGCCCGCGCATCGTCCCCTTGCCGCCCAGATCGATCACGTAGAGCGCGCGAATGCCGGCGGCGACCGCGATCTGCGCGGCGGCGACGCTGTCACGTCCGGCGGCGCGGGCGACGAGTGCCGCATCTCCGCCGCGGGGCGCGAGCCCACCATCTTTCGATTCGATCTCGACGATGGCCCGGTCGCCCAGCGACGCAATGGACCGGAGCACGGCGCCGTCGCCGAACACCGCGGAAGAGAACAGCACTCCACTGAAGCCGCGGGAGAGCGCATCCGCGGCGCGCTCGAGGCTCGACAGACCCCCGGCCAGCCGGCACGGGACGCCACTGGCGCGCGCGATCTCGGAGAGGAGCGGAAGGTTCGCATACTCCCCCCGCTCGGCGCCGTCGAGGTCCACGAGGTGCAGCTCGTCCGCGCCATCCACGACGAACGTGGCGGCGAGCTCACGCGGTGCGACATCGAGGGGCGGGTGGGATCGGAAAGCTACCCGCCCGTCACGCACGTCGACGGACGGCACGATCACCATGGGCGACGGCGGGCCTCGGCCGAGGCGCGGGGGTATCGGGCGGGCGTGGCGCGCACCTTCCGCATCACGACGAGGTTGCGGCCGGGCAGCACATCCGCCACCCCGAGCTCGATGGTCGACACGATCGACACGATCTCGCCGCCGAGCAGCGTGAGCGCCTTTCGCGCCGCAGCCAGCTCCGGGTCGACCTTTCCCTTCCACACGATCGCGTCACCGCCGATACGCAGGAACGGCAGGAGGTACTCGGCACACGCGGCGATCGTCCCCACTGCGCGAGCCGTGCCGACGTCATACGTGGCGCGCTGGTCGGCCGAGTGGGCGAGCGTCTCGGCGCGCTCGTTCCGGACCTCGATCCGATCGAGACCGAGGACCGCGCTCGTGTCCGCAAGGAACCGCGCCTTCTTTCCGACCGATTCGATGCAGGTCAGCGCCGTCTGTTGCATCGCGATCCGCAGCGCGAAGCCCGGGAATCCAGCGCCGCTGCCGACATCGACCACCCGCTCGCGACCGGTCCAGACCCGGACGGCGCACGCCGTGAACGAATCGAGGAAATGCTTTGTCGCGATCGCGTCGAGCTCGGTGATCGCAGTGAGGTTCACGCTCGTATTGCGTTCGATGAGCGCACTCGCGTACCGCTCGCACAGCGCGATGTCCCGGGGTGCGAGCTGCACGCCGACGAGGGCGGCGCGGGCCGCGAGTGACTGGAACTCGCGCGCGGCCGCGGGCACGCTGGGTATCGTATGGCGCTGAGGACAGCAATTCGCGCGTTGGTGTGCCTGGTCGTCCTCGCCATCCCGCTGGCGACGGCCGCGGACGCCGTGGCCCGGACGGTCACCATCCAGACCTTCGCCTTCGCCCCCGCGACCCTCACGATCAACGCCGGCGACACCGTGACCTGGCAGAACGCGGACCCGACGGCGCACACCTCGACGTCGAACGTGCCGGGACAATTCGACACCGCCGCCATCGCCCCCGGCGCCGCAAGCCGGCCGATCGCCTTCGCCCAGGCCGGCACATTCGCGTATCACTGCGCGATCCACCCGGGGATGATGGGGACGATCATCGTCCAGGCAGCCGCGACGCCTCGCCCGCCGACGCCTCCACCACCAACGCCTCCACCGACACCGCCCCCGGCCACGACGGCGCCCACGGCCCCACCGACACTCCCGCCGACGACCGCGGCACCGACGGGATCGCCGACAGCGAGTCCGTCACCGGCGTCGACGCCGACGCCCATCCCGTCCGTCACCGGCACCCCGATCGCGATCCTGACGAGCCTCGCGATCGCACGCCCGAGCGCCGCGCCCGGCGCCGGAGCCGACATCGGTAACGGTCCCGGCGCCCTGCTGGCGGCGGGCGGCGCGGCGACCGTCATCGTGCTGGCCGGCGCCGCCCTGTATCTCTCCCGTCGCAGATAACGACCGCGTAACGACCGCTCCGCCGGCGTGGCAACGGCTATGCATCGATGCGTTCGCATGGATGAGTGGCTCGATGGCGTATTCGGCACCGTGCGGTGCGCGAACTGCGGAGCGGTCTATGGGCGCGACTCGATCTCGCCGGTGGGCAACCGCGACGAGTACTGGTTCGTCCGCTGCACGTGCGAGACATGCGGTACCCAGGGGCTCGGCGTGGTGATCGTGAAGCGCGTCGATGATGGCCCTCCCGCAGACGTCGAGCGCTCGCTCGCGCTGGTCGACGGGGACGAGCGTATCCGCGTCGATGACGTTCTCGAGGCGCACGAGCTGCTTCGTGATTTCATCGGGGACGTGCACGGCCTCTTCGAAAAGGTATCCGGCCACTAGGTGCGACAATGGCGGTCTGATGACGACCGCCGTGAAGGGCCCCGCCGACGACATCGCCGAGATCCTTCTCGATGCCGACACGATCAAGCAGAAGGTCCGCGAGCTCGGTACCCGCATCGCAGACGACTACGCGGGACGCGATCTCGTCCTCGTCAGCATCCTCAAGGGCGCGCTGCCATTCCTCGCCGATCTCATGCGCGAGGTCCCGATCTACTGCTCGCTCGATTTCCTCGAGGTGTCCTCGTATGGCGCCGGGACCACGTCGAGCGGTGTCGTGCGCATCCTGAAGGATCTCGCGAAGCCGATCGAAGGACGTGACGTCCTCGTGATCGAGGACATCCTCGATACCGGCCATACGCTGAGCTACGTCATCGAGCACCTGCGTGGACAGCATCCGTCGTCCCTTGGGCTCTGTGCCCTGCTCGACAAGCCGGCCCGACGGCTCGTGCCGATCCAGGTCGACTACACCGGCTTCCAGATCCCTGACAAGTTCGTCGTCGGCTACGGTCTGGACTTCGCCGAGCGGTACCGCAACCTGCCGTTCATCGGGGTGCTGAAGCCCGAGGTGTACGCGACGACGCCATGAGGCTGCGCATCGCGTGTGCCGTGCTGCTGGTCGCCTCGTGCGTTCTTTCCGCCGGGCGACCGGCATCCGCCGGGACGCTGCCGGCGCTGCCCGCGACCGTGCGCGTGAACATCGCGGGCCTCGGGCTTTCGTACGCGGTCATCTCATCCACCGGCACGCTCTCCGCGGTCGGTCCCGACGGGTCGTTGCTGTATCGCGGCGCGGGTAAGGCCCTCGCGCGGACGAACGTGCGGAGCGTGCAGGCCCTGGGCGTGGAGCTTCCCACCCGGGACTCGGTGGGGACGCTGTCCCGGACCGAGCGGGCTGCGCTCATCCGGGACGCCCGGCTCGCGATCGCGGAGTCCGGCCCGCGCGCGATCGTGACCACGCCGTTCCAGTTCTCGCTCCTGCAGAACGCCGGCGACGACCTCGGCAAGGTCGTCCTGCAGTCCGACAAGATCCAGCGCATCAGATTCTCCACTGCTGGTGGCGTGCTCATCGTCAACGGCAGGGCGTACCGGGGCGCGTTCGAGCTCGCACCGGACGACGAGGGCGACATGGTGGTGGTCAACATCGTCTCGACGCACGACTATCTGGCCTCGGTCGTCGGCTCCGAGGAGCCGTCGTCCTGGGAGTCCGAGGCGCTCGCGTCGCAGGCGATCGCCGCGCGGACGTATCTCTACACGCACCTCGGCAGGCACAAGGCCTACGACCTCGAGGGGGATACGCGCGACCAGCAGTACGACGGGACGGTCAACGAGGACGCGCGGACGCTGCGGGCCGTCGAGCGCACCGCGGGAGTCGTCGTGACCTATCGCGGCACGCCGATCGAGGCCCTCTACTCGGCGAACGCGGGAGGCATCACCGAGGACTCGGAGAACGTGTTCGCGAACGCCCTCCCCTACCTGCGCAGCGTCGCCTCGGCCGGCGATCTGGTGGCCAAGGACAGCTCGTGGGGCCGCACGAGCTACGAGTGGACGAAGGAGCAGAGCGCCGCGCAGCTTCGCGTGTTCCTGCGGGGCCGCGGCCTGGATGTCGGCACGCCCATCGCGATCACCATCACCGAGGCGTCGTCGACCGGCCGGGTCATCGGCGCGAAGATCGTCGGGACCGCGGGGTCGGCGACCATCGGCAAGGATCGGTCGCGCTACTACTTCGGCCTGATGAGCTCGTTGTTCACGGTGAAGGTCCTGCCCACAGGCGCGAACGAGCGGGTGGCTGCGGCCAATGCGGACCGGATCGCGGCGCTGAAGGCGCTGGACGCGCGCGTGGTCCAGACGAGCTTCGACATGCTGCAAGACGCCTACGGGAACGAGCTCGGGCTCCGGGTGAACGGCTACGTATACGAGCTGCCCGCCACGTTCGTGTTCAGCGGCCGCGGGTTCGGTCACGGCGTGGGTCTGTCACAGTGGGGCGCGCAGGGGATGGCCCTTGGCGGGGCGTCGTTCGCGCAGATCCTCGCGCACTACTACGTGGGTACGGCGCTCACGCCGGTCGGCGGAGACTAGGCGGCCGAGACCACCAACGGCTCATCGAGCTCGACGCCCTGCACCGCGGCGAGACGCGCGCGCGCGACCAGGGTCTCCGGATCGATCGAACGGTCAGATGCGCTGACCACGCCGGCCGTCACGCGGACCGACCGGTCGCGACCTTCGACCAAGACCGGTGACGAGAGCGTCAGGAGGACGCGAACGGCCACGATGCGCGCGTCGGCGGGTGTGGTCATCGCGGTGAGGGCGACCGCGAATGCATCGTTCTCGACGCGCGCCGCCAGGTCGCTCTCGCGGATGGCCGTGCGGAGGCGCTGCGCGGTCTGGCGCAGCACCTCATCGGCGAGCGCCCTGCCGTCCTCGGTCGGCCGGGTGGATCGCCGCATGCCGATCCACAGCACCCCGGTCCAGCGCCGGTCCCGCTCGGCGAGGGCCAGCGATCGCGTCAGGTGATCGTGGAAGATCGGGAGCGTCGCGAGGCCGGTCACGGGATCGACGAGGCCGATGTCCCGGAGGCGCCGTTCGGATTCACGGAGCGCGATCTGCGCCGTGACATCGGTGAAGACCGCCGCGCGGCATGGCTCGCCATTCCACGTCACATCGGAATGGCGAAGCTCGATCCACTTCGCCGGACGGACCTCGATCAGCCCGGGCGTACGGTCGAGCAGGGCGCCGAGCTCCGCTGGCGTGCTGAATCCGGTGATGGTCGTCGCAGCGGTATTGGACTCGCGCACGGCGCCATCCGGGCCGACGATGACCAGGCCGTCCCGGACGAGCGCATTGATGGTGTTCACCGCACTAACTGTGGCGCGGGCCTGCCGCCGCCGTACCCCGCAGGTGCGGGTACACGGAGGTCCTGCCTTTAGAGGGGGTGCTAGCCGGCCGCCGTTGGAGCGGCACGGATCGGGACCTTCACCTGCAGCACCACCGTGCCGTCGGAACGCGTCTCGTGTGCCGATTCGCCCTTGAGGAGCTCGAGGCGCTCGCTCCGCCGCAGCCCGGAGGCGAGCTCGCCGTCGGAGGGCAGCTCCTTCCCATCGCTCTGCAGGTGGATGTCAAGCTGCTCGTCCTTCCAGGTCATGCCCAGTACGACATCCTTCGCGTCGCCCTTCTCGATCCGCTCGACCAGCGAATCTTGGATGAGCCGGAAGATCGCGACCTCATCGTCCGAGGGAAGACGGCGATCGCGCCCGGTGCTCGAGAAGTCGATCCGGATGCCGTGCTTGTCCATGAGCGTCTGGATGTAGCGCCGCAACGTCGGCACCAGGCCCAGGTCATCGAGGATCATCGGGCGCAATTCGAAAATGAAGCCGCGAAGCTCCTGCAGGGTCTTGTTCACCATCTGCCGGAGTGCGGCGAGCTCTTTGCGTGACCGCTCCTGGTCCACGCTGTACAGCCGCTCGCTGATCTCGGATTGGAGGACGACGTTCGCCATCGCCTGCGCCGGGCCGTCGTGGACCTGACGCGCGATGCGACGGCGCTCCTCCTCCTGCGTGTCGACCACGGCCTGGAGGAGCTTGTTCTCATCGAGCACGGGCGAGGTGTTGGCGGGCATCGGTGGAGCGTGGAAGTCCGCGAGCTGATCGCGGGCGCCGGCGACGAGCTTCTGCACCCGGTCGAGGAGCTTGCGCTTCGACTGCAGCGAGCCCATCTGGCCTTCCATCGTGAGGCGGCGGTTCTGGGCCGAGGCGAACTCGTCTCCGGCGGACATCACGTCCGTGCGCTGGAAGTTCGCCTGGTTTCCGCGGATCTCGTCGAGCTTGTTCTTGGCGGTGTCCTCGCGAGCCTTGAGACGGTTGACCTCGGTCTGCGTCGACTCGATGAGGAGATCGAGCTCCCGGATCTCCGCCGTGATCTTTGCCTGCTCAGAGGTGAAGCTTGCGACGATCCCGGCCGGAGCCTGGGTCGCCATCAGTTGGCCATCTCCGGACCCTTGATCCAACCCTGGCGCATCGCGTACACGACCGCCTGGGTGCGGTCGTTGACCGACAGCTTCCGCAGGATGCTGGACATGTGGTTCTTCACCGTCTGCTCGGAGATCGCGAGCGTGTACGCGACCTCTTTGTTGGTCATCCCCTGGGCGATGTTGTCCAGGATCTGGACCTCGCGCGGCGACAGCGGCGCGAACACGTGCGAGCTGCCTGGACCGTACACGGAGAGCTCGCGAAACTCGGCGAGCACCTTCGTCGCGACGGCGGGCTTCGCGAAGATCTTCTCGTTGATGATGAACTGGCCGTTGCGGACCTTGCGGATCGACTCGACGAGCTCTTTGGGCTCGCAGTCCTTGTGCAGGTAGGCGGCGGCGCCGGCCCGGATCGCGTCGAACAGGCTCTGCTCTTCCTCGAGCGCCGTCAGGATGACGACGGCGACATGCGGCAGCTCCCGGCGGACGCGCTGGGTCGCCTTGATGCCCGATAGCTGGGGCAGGTCGACCTCGATGATGAGGACGTCCGGTTCAAGCTCGATCGTCTTCGCAACGGCCTCCTCGCCATCCGTGACGACGGCGAGGACCTCCATGTCGGCTTCCTTTTCGAGGACCTGGGTGATGCCGAGGGTGGTGAGGCGGCTGGCGTCCGCGAGAACGATCCGGATGGCCTTCTCTGGCTTATCGGCCACGCGGTTCACCTTCCTTATCGATGCGCAGTGGAAGCAGAAGTGTAACGGCCGTCCCCTGCCCCGCAGTGGACTGTACCTGCAGGCGAGCCCCGATGAGCTCGGCGCGCTCGCGCATCGCCAGCAATCCGACCGATCGCTGGCGCCGCGCGACCTTCACCAGGTCGAAGCCGACGCCGTCGTCGGTGCAGTGCATGACCCACTGGTCCTTCGTCTTCTGCCACACGATGCCGACCGTCGCGGCCTGCGCGTGCTTGTGCACGTTCTGCAAGGCCTCCTGCATCACCCGGTAGATGGCGAGTTCCTGCGCCGGCGCGAGGCCGGTGTCGCCCGCGTCGAGATGGCAATCGACGCGCAGGCCGTAGCGGGCTTGGTATTCGGTCGCGTAGTTGCGGATCGCGCCGGCCAGCCCGAGCTCCGACAGGACGGGCGGCCGCAGGTCGTAGATCATCCCTCGCACAGAATCCAGCGACGCGCGGAACTGGCTCTTGAGGTTGGCGAGCTCCGCTTTGAGGGCCGTGCGCGCTTCCCCCGTGGCGCGCTCGGCGATGCGCTCGACGTACTCGACCTCGAACATCGCGTTGGCCAGGACCTGCGCCGGGCCGTCGTGGACGTCACGGTACAGTCGCTCGCGCTCCGCCTCGAGACTCTCGAGGACGCGCTGCGCGACCGTGACCAGGCGGTCCTCCTCGTCGTCCCGCTGTGGCTCGCTGCCTGCTCCGCCGAGATACGCCGCAGAGGATTCGATGTGACCGATCACGAGCTGCAGCTGCTTGAGGCGCCGGAACGCAAGCTGCGACGTCTCATCGGCCGTGCCGGAGGCCAGCGAGTGACCGCCTTCGGCGCGCTTCTGATACGCATGCTGGAACGTATCGACCCGCTGGCGGAGGCGCCGGATGTCGCGCCGCAGCCCGTCGACGATGAGGCCGAATTGACCCTCAAGGTCGTCCTCGCGGGGCACCTTCCCTGGGGTGCGCTCGTTGATAGGCCGACTTTACGGCACGTCGATGAGCACGAAGGTGTCGGACGAGGCGCGGATGGGCCACCCGAGGTCGCGCGCGCGCACGGCCACCGGATCGGTGGGCCGCACGAGGAGCTGACGGATGCCGCGGCGCGCGATGACGTCGCGCCACCCCGGATGCACGCCCAGGACGGTCGTGTAGTCGTTCAGGACGCCGTTGAGGTACGGAGTGAGCCGGCCGTCAACGAACACCGGGGTCTGCGGCGCGCTTGCGATCAGATATCCGCCCCAGTCGTACTGATTCATCAGACCGGGTCCTGGCCGAAGCGCGGGCAGCGCCGCCACGGGATAGCCGCCGACGTCCGGCGCAGGAGTCCCGGTGGCCGCGGCGATCGCGAGCACGATCGCGCCGATCGCGAGAGCTATACCGTCCACAGCACGACCGGGCGGCGCCGCCGTCGATGAAAACCGCGGTAGGCCGACGCGCAGGAGGGCGGCGAGCTCGGCCACAGCGTCACCGCCATACGCGGCGAGGTATGGCGTGGCTACGATCGTGAACAGCGGCATTTGCCGGGTCGCGATCAGTGAGACGAACAGCACCGGTACAAGCATCACCGCCTCGCGTGGCGCA
>JBBQZK010000012.1:0-40004 GCA_038207785.1 Candidatus Limnocylindria bacterium
GCTCACGAGCGCGGCCGCGAGCGTGCGGCCGGCGTACCGCATCAGCCGGGCGGATCGAGGTCGAAGGGAAGTGGCTCGGCGCCTTCCTCGCGGCGGTCGTGCGCGGTCTGCATCGCGACCTTCTTGCGGCGCTTGCGCTTCTCGAATGGACCGCGGACGTCGAACCCGAGCTCGAACTGCGTCGCGGCGTTCAGCAGCGCCTCGGCGGGCGAGAGGCCGAGCACGCGAACCAGGTCGTCGTACAGCCGGCCGAACCGGTCGCGGTCCTCGTCCGTGCGCACGATGTCCGGATACGCCGGCGGCGTGATGCGCTGGCCGGCCGGGTCCGCTATCGCGCGCCCTTCTTCGCTGAGATGGACTTGATGAACGACTCGACCGGGATCGCGCTGAGCGTCTCGATGGAGAGCGTCCCGCGTGCACCGAGGCTCACCGACACTCGAGCCATCGAGTCCGCATCCTTCGCTTCGACGATGTTCACGAAGTCGTAGCGGCCGAGGGTCGCGTACTGCGCGACGACACGCGCGCCTTGCGCCTCGATCTCCTTGTTCACTTCCTTGATGCGGCGCGGGTTGGCCTGCAGGGTCTTCACGCCGGCGGGCGTCACCTTGGTGAGCAGAACGAACGTGGCCATCGGGTCCCTCCCATATCGCGACCTAGAGTGAGGATATGCCGCAGTTCACCCGCGCCGACGCCGAGGCGCTCCTTCCTCGTGTCCGGCCGCTGCTCGAGGATCTGAAGCGCCGCAAACGTACCTATGACACGCGGCCGAGCCCACCCGTGGCCCGCGAGATCGGGGCGCTCCTCGGCGAGCTCGCTGAGCTCGGCGTCGAGGTCAAAGACATGGAAGCCGGGCTCGTCGACTTCCGCACCGATCGCGGCGGCGAGGAGGTCTACCTCTGCTGGCGGCTCGGCGAGGGCGACCGGATCGCGTGGTGGCACACGATCGAGGGCGGATTCAGCGCACGCCGCCCGCTCGTCGAGAACTGAGCGCGATGCGGCACGTCGAGCTTCCCGGTGGCGAGCAGGTACCCGTGCTCGGCCAGGGGACGTATCGCATGGGGGAGGACCGCGATGCGCGGCGTCGCGAGCTCACGGCGCTTCGCACCGGGATCGAGCTCGGGATGACGGTCATCGACACCGCCGAGATGTACGCGGATGGTGGTGCGGAGCGCGTGGTCGGCGAAGCGATCGCCGGTCGACGCGAGGACGTGTTCCTGATCACGAAGGTCTACCCGTGGAACGCGACGCGCGCGGGAATCGTCAAGGCGTGCGAGCGGAGCCTGCGGCGTCTCGGGACGGATCGTATCGACCTCTATCTCGTCCATTGGCGCGGCGAGGTGCCGCTGCGCGAGACGCTCGCGGGGTTCGCCGATCTCCTGCGGGACGGCAAGATCCGCCACGCCGGGGTCAGCAACTTCGACGTCTCCGACCTCGAGGACCTGGTCGATCGCGCGGACGGCGCCGGCCGCGTCGTGGCGAACGAGGTCATGTACAACCTCGAGCACCGTGGCATCGAACACGATCTGCTCGGCTGGTGCCGCAAGCGCAAGCGTGCGGTGATCGCGTACTCGCCAGTGGAGGAGGGTCTGCTCACCAGCCCGAACCACGTCGCCCTCGCGGCTGTGGCCGAGCGGCACCGAGCGACTGCCGCGCAGGTGGCGCTCGCGTGGGTGATCCGCGCGCCGGGAGTGATCGCGATCCCGAAGGCCGCGCGAGCGGCGCACGTGCGCGAGAACGCCGGTGCTGCCGGCCTGCGCCTGACCACGCGTGACCTCGGGGAGTTGGACGCGTCCTTCGCGCCGCCCGACGAGAAGCTGCCG
This sequence comes from Candidatus Limnocylindria bacterium, assembly GCA_038207785.1. Classification (GTDB taxonomy): domain Bacteria; phylum Chloroflexota; class Limnocylindria; order P2-11E; family P2-11E; genus UBA4735. Next base: position 1,821 of record JBBQZK010000012.1, read on the forward strand.
CTCGCGACGAGGTAGGTCACCGTGTGGGTCACGTGACCCAGGCCGGGGGGCCGAATAGCCGACACGACAACGCCTTGGTGACGTGCTCTCGTATCGACGGTGGAGGAGCACGAGCTGGCGTGGGCCGCCGGATTCTTCGACGGGGACGGATGGGCGGCACTCGTGCGTAACGGGCTCGGTCGTCGGCGGCGCCCCAGCGCGCAGATCAACCAGAGCGGCCTCGACGGAGTGCCGGAGGCGCTGCTCCGGTTCCGTGATGCCGTGGGTGTCGGTCGGATCGGTGGACCGAAGATGGAGGACAGCCGCGAGCCCCTCTATTGGTGGGTCGCGAGCAGTCGGGCCGATGTAGAGCGGACCGGGCGCCTGATCCTGCCCTGGCTATCGGGTCAGAAGCGAGACCAGTTCGGTACGGCCGTGGACCTGCGGTCTGATGTTCCGCCGATCGACACCTTCGCGTGGGCCGCAGGGCTATTCGATGCGGAAGGCTGTACGTCGCTCAGCGACCGCAGCACGCGAAAGGGCTACAAGGACATCGAAGCGTCGCTAACGCAAGGCGGAGCGGGTCCCGCACCAGAGGAACTCATCAGATTCATGGCATGTGTCGCCCTCGGCCGGATCAATGGGCCGTATGAGCAGGAAGGCGCGACTAAGCCCGTATACCGCTGGCGACTTCATACCGTCGATGAGATCAGGTCGCTACTGCACTGCTTGTCGCCATGGCTCGGCGCGCCCAAGCGAAGTCAGGCGTTCCGTGCGATCGCGGTGATCAACGCCCAGCCTGTGCTCCCACGCGGTCGCGTCGAATGGGGCTCGCACAAGACTCATTGCATCCATGGACATGAGTACGTTTCGGCGCGGATCCGCCCGTACGTCAGCCGCGGCGTCGGCATCCAAAGGCGCGACAACAAGCAGTGCCTGCACTGCACACGTGAGCAAGCTCGTGCCCGACGCATCGCCGGGGATCGTCAACGAGACCCAGGCGAAGCTACTTGTTGAAGTACACCTTGTTGATCTCGATGTAGTTCTTCCACTTATCCGGAACGGCATCCTCTGGGAAGATCGCGCTCACCGGACACACCGATTCGCACGCGCCGCAATCGATGCACTCATCTGGGTGAATGAAATACATCGTGTCCGCGTCGGTCGTATAGATACAGTCAACTGGGCAAACGTCAATGCAGCTCGCGTCTTTGACCGAGATACACGGCTCGGTGATCACGTAGGCCATCGCTCGCAGTCCTCCGATGAGAGATCCCGGAGCCCACTTGCGCGGTCCCTCCAGCCGAGCGAAAGGCTACCATCACCCTCGCCCATGAGCGAACAGGACACCGCCGAATTCCCGCTGCCCGCCGATACGAACGACGAAGAGCGTGCCCAGGCCAAACGCGAGATCGGCAAGCACGCGAAGGTCGTCGGCGAAGAGCCACGCGTGATCCGCATCAACGGGAAGCTCCTTGGCCAGACCGGCCCGAACTGGCACTTCCAGTTCACCCGCATCTATGCCCTGCCCAAGGGCTTCCTCGCCGCCGGGCACGACATCCGGGAGGGCATCACGGTCAGCTACGCCGACGATCTCCAGCACGTCGCGGATCAGTTCGAGAACGAGGGCGTGCGCGAGTTCATCATCGACGAGCTCCGATTCCGGAAGCTGCTCGACGCAGAACCAGCCACCGCGCACTAGCCGCGATCGCAAGACCGCCCGGCCGCCGAAGCGGGTCCCCGGCGGGGCGATCGACGAGGACGTGCGCGCACGCTGTGATGAGCCCGCTCCCGAGGCGCTCCTGCGAGGCATCGCGGAGTTCAACGCCGGGGAGTTCTTCGAGCAGCACGAGACGCTGGAGACGCTGTGGCGAGATACGCGCACGCCGATCCGCGGTCTGTACCACGGCATCTTGCAGATCGGCGTCGGCTTCCATCACTGGCGCAACGGCAACCATCACGGCGCCGCCGTGCTGCTCCACGAGGGCATCGAACGGGTGCGGCCGTTCGCGCCCGCGTGCCACGGCGTTGACGTGGACGCGCTCATCCGCGATGCCACCGCGGCACGCGATTCGCTCGAGCGTCTTGGGCCTGAACGGATGCAGGAGTACGACTTCGCCTCCGCACCCCGGGTGCGGGTGAAGACGCCCTAGGGTTTCGGCAGGACCGCGACCGCTGGCTGGTCCCAGCCCTCGAGGGTGTGGGGCGGGAGATTGATCGCCTCGACGGCGCGCAGCTCGGGGATGGAACCGCGAAGTGCGCGCTCGATGCCGTTCTTCACTTGCAGCGACGCGACGAGCCGGCTCGCGCCCGGCCGCGTGAGCCACACCTTGAGCTGCGCGACGCCATCTTCCACGCCGACGAGCTCCGTCGACGCGCCGGATCGCTCGAGGTACGGCGCCATCTCCGCAAGGCGGGCCGCGACTCGCGACTTCAGATCGGCCATCGCTGGCTAGGATATCCGCGATGTGCTTCCCGCCTGGCGCGCGACCGCCCGACATCCCACCGGATCTGCGTCCGATCAGCGGCGGCGCCGGTGGCGAGGACGCCATCCTCACGAGCTCGGACGGCGCGACGTTCCGGGCGTTCATGGCGCCGGCCCGGGACAGCGACGCAGGGGTGGTCATCGCTCCGGACGTTCGCGGCCTGCACCGGTTCTACGAGGAGCTCGCGGAGCGATTCGCCTCCGCGAGCGTGCACGCGATCGCTCTCGATTACTTCGGCCGCACGGCCGGCACGAGCAAGCGCCCCGATGACTTCGCCTTTCAGGAGCACGTGACGGCGGCGCGGGCGCATCCCGATCTCATCCAAGCGGATGTGGCGGCGGCGTCGGCCGAGCTACGTACCCGCACCGGAGCAACGCGCGTCTTCGTCCTCGGCTTCTGCATGGGCGGCCGCGTCGCGTTCAATGCGTCCGCCGAGCAGCAGGCGCTCAGCGGCGCCGTCGGCTTCTATGGCGTCACGCGCAGGCGGGACGACAACGACAGCGACGCGCCGATCGACAAGGTCGCGCGCATGCGCGCGCCGATCCTCGGGCTCTTCGGCGGTGCTGATGGCGGGATCCCGGCGGAGGACAACGCGACGTTCGATCGGGCTCTCGATGAGCGCAACGTGCCGCACCACATCGTCACGTACCCGGGCGCGCCGCATTCGTTCTTCGACCGCCAGTTCGCGCAGTACGCGAGCGAGTGCGAAGACGCCTGGCGCCGGGTCCTTGGATTTATCTCGACCGGCGATCCGAAAGCGGTGCAGTGACCGGACGCCTGGGCGCGACGATGCTCGTCGGCGTGCTGATCTTCGTGATCATCACGCTGTTCGAGCAGATCCCGGTCGTCGGCTGGCTCGGTGCTCTCGTTTCCCTCGCCGCGTGGGTCTGGCTCGCCGGTCAGATCCGCGGAGCGGGCGGCTCGGTGGCGGACGCCGCCATCGCCGGTGGGATCACCGGCCTGGTCGGGGCGGTGTCCGCGTGGATGCTGCAGATCGGCAATCTGTTCGGGCCCGACACACCGGGTCTCGCGCGCTTCGGGGCCGGCCTTGGCACGATCGGGGCGACCGTGTTCTTGATCCTCTGGCCTCTCGTCGGTGCGGCGGTGTGCGGCGGAACGGCGACGCTGCGGTCCCGTCGCCTCGCGGACAGGCCCGACTGATCGACACGGCCCTCGTCGCGTTCGTCGGCATCCCCGCGCTGCTGACCATCCTCCCCGGCGCGGACATGGCCCTCGTCACGAAAGTCACGCTCCGGGACGGACGGCGGAGCGCGTTCTTCACGAGCCTCGGCATCACCGCCGGCCTGCCCGTGCACGCCACGGCCTCGGCCCTCGGGCTGTCCGTCATCCTCAACACCTCGGCCGAGGCGTTCGCCGTCGTGAAGATCGCGGGTGCCGCATACCTCATGTACCTCGGCGTGCAAAGCCTGAGACATGCCGGCATCACCGCGCGTCCGCCCGGTCCCGGCGTGGCCCGACCCGAGAGAGCCCGATCAAGACGAGCGACGTTCGTCCACGGATTTCTCAACAACGTGCTCAACCCGAAGGTCGCGCTCTTCTATGTGACGTTCCTGCCGCAGTTCATCGATCCCGGCGACAACGTGCTGCTCCGCTCGCTGTTGCTCGCCGGTATCCACGTTGCCCTCGGTCTCGTGTGGCTCACGACCTACGCGTTCGCGATCGACCGGCTCGGGCGGATCCTGGAGGGGGCGCGGGTGTGGCTGGAGCGCGTGACGGGCGCCGCGCTCATCGGCCTGGGCGTACGGCTCGCGTTCGAGCGGCGCTAGGCGCTCCGGCGCTTCTTGTGGTTCACGTAGTCGATGAGCACGAACTCGCCGAGCTTCTCGGGCTCGACGTAGAACGCGCGGCCGCTGTTCAGCTTGGACATCTGGTTCACGAAGTCGACGAGGTAGTGGCCGCGCGCGAGCATGAACGTGTTGATCGTGATGCTCTCGCGCGTGCAGCGGACCACCTCGCGGAGCGTCTCCTCGAAGGTGCGGCGCGTCGGCGGGTAGCTGAACCGCGGGATCGGGTTGCCTTCCTCGAAGTGCGCGGTCGGCTCGCCGTCCGTGATGAGCAGGATCTGTTTGTTCTTCCCCCGTGAGCGGGAGAGGAGCGTCCGGGCGGTCTGGAATGCATGCTGCATATTCGTGCCGTATACGTACTCGTTCCAGGTCAGCCGCGGTAGGTCGGCGGGTTTCAGCTGGGTCGCGTACGCGGAGAATCCGATGATGTAGAGGTCGTCCTTCGGGAACGACGACCGGATGAGCGAGTCGAGGGCCAGGGTCACCTTCTTCGCGGCGAGGAAGCAGCCGCGAAAGAGCATCGAGCGCGACACGTCGACGAGGATCGCCGTCGCAGACTGCGTTACGAGCTCGGTCCGGTACACCTCGAAGTCGGTCGGGTGCAGCTTCACCGGCGTCCCCGCGCCGCCGCGGAACACCGCGTTCCGTACCGTCCCGGGCAGATCGAGCAGGAACGGGTCGCCGAACTCGTAGGTCTTCAGCTCGTCCGTTTGATCGCCGCCACGGCCCCGGGCGTCGGCACGGTGCTTCCCGAAGGCGTCGCGCTTCAGCGTCGAGAAGATCTCCTCGAGCGAGCGCTGTCCGATCTTGCGGATGCCGCGCGGCGTGAGCTCGTAGCGCTCACCGTCCTTCCGAATGAGGCCGGCCTCCTCGAGCAGCTCGGTCATCTTCTGGAGCTCTTCGAGCGACTGCCGGGCCTTGGCGCCGGCCAACCGCTCGACCTGCTCCGGGTCGAGGTCGGTGAGGTCCCCGTGGTCACGGGCGCCGCGTACGACGTCCTCGAGGTCGGAAAGCTGATTCATCTCGTCCATGAGGCCGAGGGCCTCGGCCAGGGTGAGCGGGTCGTCACCGGAGAGGTCGTGCTGGTAGCCGTCGAGAGGCATCAGCTGGCCGAGCGTGTCCGCAAGGTCGTTCATCGCGGACTGCAGGCCGGGATCGTCGAAGGCGGCGCCCAGGAGCTCCTCGAGCTGCTCGCGCATCTCGCTCGACATGCTGTTCCACAGCGAGCGCATCGCGGCCATGCCCATCGCGAGCTGCTTCAACAGGTCGTCCCAGTCCTTCGCGTTCCCCGCGAGCTCGGGGTACTGCCGCTGGAACGCCTCGAAGTCGGGGTCGCCGCCCTCGGCCTTCTCTTTCAGGGCGCGGTTGAGATCGCGGATCATCTGCCGGGTCCGCTCGAGCTGCTCCGGGGACAGATCCTTCAGCGAGTCGCGCATGTTCTTGAAATAGGAGCCGAGCACCTGTTCCTGCAGCTGCTTCAGCAGCTCCTGATACATCTGCGCGGCCTTCGGCTCGACGAACTCGTAGTCCTTGAGGCCGCGGATCGCCCGCCCGACGTCGTCCGGCAGCGCGTCCAGCTGCTCGCGGCGTTCGCGGGCCAGGTTGCGCATCGCCTGCTTCAGCGCCTCGTCGGGGGTCTCCTGCTGCTCGCGCCGGTCAAGGCCCTCGCGTTCGAGTCGCTTGACCTCGTCCAGCTTCTGCCGAAGCTCGTCGAAGATGCCGGAAAGGTCGTGCCGCTCGGCGCGCTTCTGCTTGGCCGCGCGCAGGCGCTCGAGGAGGTCTTGCATCCCCTCCATCCGGCCGGGCATACCCCAACGGGCCAGGCGGGCCATCGCGTCCTCGAGATCGCCGCCCGAGAGGAGCTCATCGGACATGGCGCCGAGCAGCTCGTCGGCTTCCAGCGCATCGAGACGCTGCGTCCCGTCCCAGCGCTTGTACCGGACGTCCTGATCGAAGAATCGCTCAGGGTCGAGCACTCAGCCTCGGAAGGTCGCCCGTGACTCGCCGCGTTCCTTGTTCAGCTTGCGGTTGAGGTGCAGGCCCTCGAGCACGAACTCGACCGCGGCAGCGATCGCCGCCGGGTTGCCTGTCGCGCCGAGCTTGGCGACCGCGCCCTTCATGCCTGGGATCTGCAGCGCCTGCTTCACGTATTCCTGGCTCGGCAGGGTCGGCGACACATGCATCGTGGCGCCCTTCTGGAATGCGGCGAGGAGCGAGTCGAACTCCGCGAGGGCGAATGTCCGGTTGAACACGTTGAGCACGGCGCGCTGGGCCAGGCGGTCGATGACGCGCTCTTCCGACAGGTCACCCACGGACTCCAGCTCGATCTTGCCCGCAGTGGACGCAACGACGGCCGGCAGGTCGCTGATGCGCGGGACCACCGCCGTCTCGCCGTTCCGGAGGGCGCGCTTGAGCGCGTTCGAGGCGAGGTTCTCGTAGTTCGCGATGGTGACCCGAACGGATACGCCGGAGCGCTGCGAGATCTCAGGGGACTTGCGGGCGAGCTGTGACAGCTCGGCGAGCACTTCCTTCATGTACGCCGGCATGGTCGTGGTGAGGCCCTCGTCGATGAACAGGGAGCGCTCCTGCTCCATGATCCCGACCTCGGTCGCGATCTCCTTCGGATAGTGCGTGCGCACCTGCGACCCGAACCGGTCCTTGAGCGGCGTGATGATCCGCCCCCGGTTCGTGTAGTCCTCGGGGTTGGCCGACGCGACCACGAAGAGATCGAGCGGCAGGCGGATCTTGTAGCCGCGGATCTGGACGTCCCGCTCCTCCATGACGTTGAGCAGGCCGACCTGGACCCGCTCGGCGAGGTCAGGCAGCTCGTTCAGCGCGAAGATGCCGCGGTGGGTCCGGGGCAGCAGCCCATAGTGGATCGTCTGCTCATCCGAGAGGTATCGGCCCTCGGCCACCTTGATCGGGTCGACCTCGCCGACGAGGTCGGCGATCGAGATGTCTGGCGTCGCGAGCTTCTCGCTGTACCGCTGATCCGGCGTCAGCCACATGAGCGCAACGGCGTCGCCCTCGTTCGCGACCCGGTGCCTGCACGGCGCGCAGATCGGCTGGAGCGGGTCGTCGTTGATCTCGCACCCTGCGATCGCGGGGATGACCGGATCGAGCAGCGAGATCAGGGAGCGGGCGATCCGCGTCTTCGCCTGACCACGCTCGCCGAGGAAGATGATGTCCTGACCCGACAGGATCGCGTTCTCGATCTGCGGCACGACCGTCTGGTCGTAGCCGACGATGCCTTCGAACAGCGGCTTCTTGCGCGCCAGCGCGGTCATCAGATTGGAGCGGAGCTCCTCCTTCACCGTGCGGCTGCGGTATCCGCTCGCGCGGAGCGCGCCGATCGTCATCGGTCGTTGTTCGGTCATGCGGCGCTCTCCTTCGGTCGTGGTGCGCGTTGCGCTCCTCGATCGAGGGTACCACGCTATCCTCGCGCTCCGATGGCATCCGACAAGACACCCGCGAGCACATCGAGCGCATCGATCGACGATCCGGACGTGATCGCGACGACGATCCGCGAGGCCGCGGACCGGAACACGAAAGCGCTGCGCGAGCGACCGGTCCCGATCGCCGTCGAGCCGCCGACGGTCTTCAGACCCTGAGCGACATCCGCTACGCGACGGTCGCTGAGCTCGCGAACGGGCTCACGCGGAAGCGCTGGTCATCGGTAGAGCTCGCGACCGAGACCATCGCGCTGCTCGAGTCGCACGGGCCGCGATATAACGCGATCGCCACGGTCATGCGGGAGCGCGGTCTCGCCGAGGCGCGCCGCGCGGACCGCACCCGCTCGACGGCACGGACCGCGCTCCACGGCGTGCCCTACGCGGCGAAGGATCTCGTCGCGGCGAAGGGCGCCCGCACGACGTGGGGCGCGCCGCAGTACCGCGAGCAGGAATTCGACCTGGACGCGACGGTGATCACGAAGCTGCGCCGCGCCGGCGCGGTGTTGACGGCGAAGCTCGCGATGGTCGAGCTCGCGGGCGGCGGCGGCTATCGGTATCCGAGCGCGTCGCTCCAGGGGCCCGGCCGCAATCCGTGGGACCGGGAGCGCTGGTCGGGGGGATCGTCCAGCGGATCCGGCGCGGCGGTGGCAGCCGGGCTCGTGCCGTGGGCCATCGGGTCCGAGACCTCAGGCTCGATCGGCACGCCCGCCGCGTTCTGCGGCGTGACGGGCCTTCGACCGACCTACGGCCTCGTGAGCCGCCACGGCGCGATGGCCCTCTCGTGGACGCTCGACAAGCTCGGTCCGATGGCGCGCACGGCGGACGATTGCGGTGTCGCTCTCCAGGTGATGTCGGGGCCGGATCCCGCGGATCCGACGACGAGCGGGAAGCGCTTCGCCCCCCTATCGGGCCGCGCGGCGGCGAGCGCCGTGAAGGCCGCGCGGGTCGGCTTCGCCGAGGAGGACCTGAGCCACGCGACGCCCGAGGCGAAGCGGGCGCTCGAGCGCGGGATGGCCGAGCTCCGGAAGATCGTGCCGCGGGTCACGCGCACCGCGCTCCCGACGGACCTGCCGTACGGGCCGATGGTCGGCACCGTGTACGGCGCGGAGGGGGCGACGATCTTCGCGGAGCTCATCGATTCGGGACGGGTCGACGAGCTCGTGGACAAGCGGCAGGCCGAGGGCTTCAGGCAGAGCAGCGAGATCCGCGCGCGCGACTACCTGCACGCCCAGCGACTGCGAACGGTCCTCATCGAGCGGTTCCGTGCACTGTTCGAGACGGTCGACGTGATCGTGGGTCCGGGCCGGACCTCGACGGCGCCGGCCATCGACGCGCCGCTCGATGGGCGACCCCCCGGTGCCGGATCGCTCGCGACGACGCCCAAGGCCGACGCCCCCGGACCCGGGAACACGGCGCTCATTCCGGCCGGCAACCTCGCGGGGCTGCCCGCGATCTTCTTTCCGTGCGGGTTCGGGACCGATGGGCTCCCGGTGGGTCTGCAGATCGTCGGGCCGCCGTTCAGCGAAGCGCTGCTCGTCGCGATCGTCTCGGCCTATCAGCGCGCGACCGGGCACCACCTGAAGCGCCCGAAGGATTGATCAGCGGAGCGCGGCGACCACCGACCGGCCGAGGACATCGATGAGCTCACGCTCCCGGGTGTAGGGGAACAGCGCGTTCACGTGGTTGACCCCGACGGCCGCGTACTCGCGCAGGCGGGCGATCACCTGGTCGGGCGTGCCGACGATCGCGGAGGGACGCGCGGAGCGCCACTGGTCGGGGGTCTGTTTCGCGCGCGCAGCGGCATCGGCCACGAGCGCATCGACAGCATTCGCCGTGGCGCCGGCGATGACGGTGAGGAACGCGCTGCGCTTCAGGGTCTTCGGGTCGCGTTTCCGGTCACGACACGCGGCGTCGAGCGCCTCCTGGCGCACCCGCACGCCGGCCGGGGTCATGTCACCGGCCGTGTGGTTCATCCAGTGCGCGTACTTCGCGGCGATACGGAAGATCCGAGGCTTGGAACCGCCGATCCAGATCGGCAACGGCGATTGCAGCGGCTTCGGCGACGACGGCGCGCCGGCGACCCTGTACCGCTTGCCGGTATACGACGCTTTGGCGTCGCGCCACATGCGTACGCAGATCTCGAGCGTGTCGACGAGCTCGTCGACACGGACCGCCGGCTCGGGGAAGTCGTAGCCGTAGGCCTGGTACTCGACCTCCTTCCATCCGGCGCCGATACCGAACTCGAGGCGGCCGCCGGAAAGGTGATCGACGCCGGCCGCGATCTTCGCGAGCAGCGCGGGATTGCGGTACGACTGGCAGGTGACCATCGCGCCGATCCGGATGGTCCGAAGGTCCCGTGCGAGCGCCGCGAGCGTCGTCCAGGCCTCGAGGCAATCGGTCTCGACCGCGTCGGGGCCGAGGAAGAGGTGGTCGCTCAGCCAGAGGCGGGTGAAGCCGGCCTCTTCGCCGGTCCGGCCGATGGCGACGATGTCGTCATAGCTGAATCCGAATTGCGGCTCGATCTGGATCCCGAAGTCCATTCGCGGTCGAGCGTAGCTATTCGTCGTCCTGCGTGAGGCGGAACATCATGTGCCGCCCGGTCACCGTCAACGTGGCGAGCATGAACGCCGCGAAGAACGAGATCCCGACATTGGCCGCGGTGCCGAGCTGGAGCACCAGCGCATCGAACGCGAACACCAGGACGAACCAGATCGCCATCGCGAGCAGCGTCTCGCGCACCTGAAAGGTGATCGGCTGCCGCGGGGCTCGCCGCGCCGGCCGCCGCTCGGGCGCCAGGAGCGCTTCCGCGGCACGTCGCTCCCTCCGGTCGACCCGCATCACGCGCGTCACGTACCACAGGCTCGCGAGGGCGAGGATCAGCTCGACGAGGACGTTCCCGTACTGCGCGGTGACGAGCGAGAGCGGGATGAACAGGAACGCGAGCACGAGGACCACCGTGGCGACCGTGCTCGCGAGGACCGTGAGCGCGCGCGTCATCTGCCGAGCGCCCGCTCGATGACCCCGAAGTCCCGCCGCCCGATCTCGTGCAGGTTCCCCTGGAAGGCGAGCCGCCAGTGCGCAGGCGGCCAGCGGCGCGTGAACGCCAAACGCTCGACCAGCGAGCCCGCGGGGACCGCGTCGGCGACGGGGCGCGTGATATCCCGGGCGATCTTGAACCGCCAGGGGTACGGATCCGGCTGTCCGGTCGACACCCAGATCGGCCTCGCGTCACGGAAGACCGGCGAGGTGACCGTCGCCGCGGCGACGAACCCGCCACCGGGACCGACGACGTACCAGCAGACCCGATCGCCCGGGGCGATGCGCTCCGCCCTCCGGCGGTGCCGCGACTTCACGCCCTGGAGGGTGAACCGGAGGGCCCTCGTGCGGCAGTAGTTGTCAGCCGTGGTGACGAGCATCCAGCAGCGCGCTGCGCTCAGGCGTGATCCTCGATCCAGACGGCGCCGTCGTCCCCGTACTCCTTCTTCCAGATCGGCACCACGCGTTTGAGCTCGTCGATGGCCGCGCGCGCCGCGGCGAACGCGGCGTCGCGGTGCGGTGCGGCGGCAGCCACCACCACGGCGATCTCCCCGATCGCGAGATCACCGACGCGGTGGTGGACCGCGATCCGCAGCGGCGCGTGCGCAGCCTCAAGGCTCGCGGCGATCTCGCGCATCTTTGCCTCGGCCATTTCGGGGTAGGCCTCGTACTCGAGGTGCCGCACCCGCGCACCGCGGCTCTGGTCGCGCACCGTCCCGAGGAACACCACCACACCGCCCATGTCCGGGCCGCGCACCGCGTCGATCGCGGCGTCGATGGACAGCGGCGACCGGCTCACCTGAACGCGGTCGGTGCTCGACACCGCCCCGCCGGAGACCGGCGGAATGAGCGCAAGCTCGTCGCCGTCGGCGAGCGGCTCGTCGAGGCCGACGTATTCGCGGTTCCGCGCGACGACCATCCGCGGGATGCCGCCGATGCGCGGATGCAGGGACGTCACCGCGGCGACGGCGTCGCGCACCGCGTGACCGTCGGGGAGCTCGATCAGCAGCTGGGGCACGCCCGCCGCCTCGCGCGCGGACGCGAAGAGCCGCACGCGCACGTTCATCGAGGGCAATGGTACGTGCGAGAATCCGTGCGGATGGACCCGAGCGCGACAGGCGTCGCCCTTCTCATCTTCGTCGTCCTCCTCCTCGTGAACGCGTTCTTCGTCGCGGCGGAGTACGCGTACGTGCGGGTGCGGGGCACGCAGCTGCAGGAGCTCATCGAGGCCGGCAGCGCGCGCGCGCGGAAGGCGATGCGCATCCTCCTCTCCCTCGATTCCTATATCTCCGCGATCCAGCTGGGCGTGACACTCGCCGCCCTCGGGCTCGGGCTCGTCGGGGAGCCTGTGGTCGGCCGGATCGTGGAGCCGCTGTTCGAGCCGCTTGGCGCGGTGAGCCCGGTGGTCGTATCCGTCGTGAGCTTCCTCGTCGCGTTCTCGCTCGTGACGTACGCGACGGTCGTCATTGCCGAGCTCGCGCCGAAGTACCTGGCCCTCGAGCGCGCCCTTCCCCTGGCGCTCTGGACGGCGTATCCGCTCGACCTGTTCCACACCGTCATGCGCCCGTTCACGACCGTGATCAACCGCAGCGCGCTCGGCGTGCTCCGCCTCTTCGGCGTGCGGCCCGGCGTGGAGGCGCAGGCCCACAGCGCCGAAGAGCTCCGCATGCTCGTGGCGGCCTCGACGAAGAACGGCATCCTCCAGGAGTCCGAGCGGATCCTGGTCGGGAACGCGCTGGACTTCGCCGAGACCCTCGTTCGACAGGTCATGGTGCCCCGCACCGAGATCGTCGCCGTGCCGGATGACACGACGGTCGGTGGCGTCATGCAGGTGCTGGCGCAGAGCCCGTTCACCCGCCTGCCCGTGTACCGGGACGATCTCGACCACATCGTCGGCGTCATCCACGTGAAGGACATCGTCGGCGCCGTCCAGGCTAAAGCCGTCAGCGACGTCATGCGCAAGCCGCTCTACCTTCCGGAGACGGCCCATCTCGACCGGGCGCTCGCCCAGTTCCGGCGCGAACGGGTGCAGCTCGCGATCGTCATCGACGAGTTCGGCGGCACCGCCGGCCTCGTGACGCTCGAGGACGTCATCGAAGAGCTCGTGGGCGAGGTCCAGGACGAATTCGACCGCGAGGCCCCGATGCTCCGCGAGGAGAGCGGCGTGTACCTCATCAACGGCCTAATGACCCTGCCCGACGTCCGCGACCGGCTCGGTCTGGAGCTCGCCGACGAGCCGTACGACACCGTGGGCGGCATGGTCTTCGGGCGGCTCGGCCGGCTCGCGCGGGTGGGGGACTCCGTCGACGCGGAGGGCTACCGGTTCACCGTGACGGCGATCGATGGGCGCCGCGTGGCGCAGGTCAAGGCGAAGAAGCTGGTCCCGCCCGCCTGAACCCGTTACCGAACTGTTGACGAGCGACGCCCCGCTCGTCCGCTCCGTGGCACTCGGGATGCGTGTCCTTTTCGTCAGCCGAATCGATCGGTCGAGACAAGAAAGGAGGCGCGTAGATGGAGCTCACGTCATTCCTCGGCACCGACGCCGCGCTTCTCCTGTTCTCGGGTCTGGGTCTCGTCGGGACAGGTCTTGCGATCGCCCGCGACATCCCGGTACAGCAGCGCGTCGTCGAACAGCCGGTCGCCGTCAAGCAGTAGGCGCGGGCCGACGGCCTAGCGCGGCCTGGGCAGCTGGTCGACGACGGTCCGCACGGCCGTCCCGAGCTCGCTGAGCCGTCCGCCCCAGAATGCCTGGGACCGCGGGTCCAGCAGCACCAGCAGCCCGACGGAGAGCACAGCCACGACGCCGATCATGAATGCGAACGTGATCGCCGAATCGCGGAACGAGATCCCCCGCCGGTCCGACATCCCGGTCACCGCGAGCGCAGCCGAGCGACGAGGTTATCCATCCGCGCGCGGCTGATCGTCAGGAACTTCGCGAGATTGGTGCGGTCCGCCTCCGGGATGTTCGAGCTGCCATCGTCGCCCACCGCGCGTGCCAGCTCCTGGAGCGCCTCGTTCAGCTTCCGCGTCGCCGTGATGAGCGAGTCGTCGCGGAGCGCCGGGAGCGCGGGCGCCGACCGGGCCTCCGAGAGCTCCGGGTTGAGCGACCGTTCGACCTTGTCGCGCAGGCGGATGAGCGTCAGCTTTCCGGCGACGACCTGCTTCGCGAGTGACTTGCGCCGGCGTTTGTCCTCGATCTTCATGAGCTCGTACGCTGCCGATAGCGTGTCGTAGCGCGCAGCCACCATCTCCTGGACGTCGTCGGGCGCCGTCGCGAGCCGCAGCCGGTTCTCGACGTAGCCCTTGTCCTTGCCGAGCTTGCCGGCGAGATTGCGGATCGAATATCCGAGCTCGTCCGTCATCTTCTTGTAGATGATCGCCTCGTCCAGCGGCGAGAGGTCCTCGCGCTGCAGGTTCTCGATGAGCGCGATCTCGAGGGCCGTGGCGTCGTCGAACCGTTCGACGATCGCGGGGATCGTCTCCTTGCCGGCAAGCTTCGATGCGCGCCACCGGCGCTCGCCCGCGATGATCTGGAAGTCATCACCGGCGGGCCGTACGAGGATCGGCTGGAGCACGCCGTGCTCGCGGATCGAGGCCGCGAGCTCTTGCAGCGTCTCCTCGTGGAACGTCATCCGCGGCTGCTCCGGGTTCGGGACGACCTTCTCGACTGGGAGCTCCTTGATGGAGTTCGGTCCTTTCGACGCGAGGAGGCTCACGATGCCGTGCTGCGCCTCGCGCTCCTGCTGAAAGATCCGGGTGCCGGCTTCGCGGAACGATTTGCCGCTCTTAGTGAGCATTTGCCACCTCCTTCGCGAGGTCGAGGAACGATTTCGCCGCGTCGGACTTCGGGTCGTACACGGTGATCGGCACGCCGGCGGTCGGCGCTTCGCCGACCTTCACTGACTGACGGATGACGGTGCGGAAGACCTGATGATCACCGAGATCGCGCAGCGACTCGAGCATGTCGCGCCCGAGGATCGTGCGGCTGTCGTAGAACGTCGGCAGCATGCCGAGCACCTTCAGCTTCGGGTTCAACCGGTCCTGCACGGTCTTGATGATCTTGAGCAGCGCCGCGACGCCCTTGAGCGCGTAGTACTGCGTCTGGACCGGGATGATGACGCCGTTCGCCCCAACGAGGGCGTTCAGGGTCAACAGGCCGAGCGTGGGCGGGCAATCGATGAGGATGTAGTCGTAGCGCTCGACGATGTCCTTCGTAAGCTTGTCCCGGAGGGCCATCTCGCGGCCGATCGCGCTGAATAGCTCGACCTCGGCGGACGACAGCTCGATGTTCGTCGGCGCCACGTCGAGGTGCTTGGTCTTCGTGTGGAGGATGATCGACGCGAGGCTGGTCTCGGGCTCGATCATGACGTTCGCCATCCCGCGCTCGACCGAGCCGACGTCCACGCCGAGGCCGACGGTCAGGTTCGCCTGGGGGTCGAGGTCGATGCAGAGGACGGTGTTGCCGAGCTGCGCGAGCGCTCCGCCCAGATTGATGGCGCAGGTGGTCTTGCCGACGCCGCCCTTCTGGTTCGCGAGCGCGATGACCTTGCCCAAACGCCCACTCCCGCTGCTTTTTGCCCGCGCGTGGAAGCGGCGCGCGCTTTGAGCATAGGTGCTCATGCTCGAGGGTGGCACGAATCAGGATGCGAGGCGAGTCGCATGCGTGCGCGGAGTCGCGTCATGCGGTCGCGCAGTCACCCCGTCCGGTTCGGACTTCGGCGTAGGGTCGGGCGTCCCTGTCGGGTCAGCGTGCGTGGTCGCGTAATCTGCAGCCGCGACCGCGCGAGTCGGTCGTGCATAGGCCCCTTCGATCGGGACGATCGCGCAATCCGGCCTGTAGCTCAGTGGTAGAGCGGCGGACTCATAATCTGCTGGTCCCAGGTTCGATCCCTGGCAGGCCGACCAACCTCGCGGCGGCGCGGCCGTAACCCGAATCGCGAACCTGTGCTGTCGCTGTTGCCTGCGGCTCGAACAGTGTGATAGAACATTTGTTCGTATAACGGGCAGGTCGAGCACGTTATGCAGGAGGCCGAACTGAAGGGGATTCCACCCTCGTCATGGACGCGTGAGATCCTCTGATGGAAGCATCGGGATCCGCCTCGACACCTACGCAATGCGAGTCCGTCTCCTCGACTCGGGGTCCGGTCTTCAAGGAACGGGTCACGTTGCGCCAGATCGAGCCCCAGGCGGTCGAACTCTTCCACGCTACGTTCGGGGATCGCGATGTATCGCGGCGCCGAGCCGGCCGCAAGCACAGCCACTCCACTGCTGGCAGTGGTGGATCGGATGGCAGCGACAGTCCTTGGCGCGATCGCCCCGTACCTGCTGATAAAGAGGAGGCGGGCGTCGACCTGCGTCATTGTCGACGGCCATGGCAGATCCGCGCAGAGATCCTCTTGCTGAACTGCGTAGACGGCCGCGCGGCGCTCTACGCTCATGACCGATTCAACCGATCAGCGAAACAAACGAGAGAGCCAATAGGCGTGGTCTCGGAGTCAGCGGCGGACTCATAATCTGCTGATCCCAGGTTCGAATCCCGGCGGGCCCACAACGTCGCCGCGCGAGGCTGTAGCGAGAGAGGGAGCGATGACCGTCGACCTCGCTGGTGCCCGGCGCGCCCGGGCGGTGATCGCCCCGCACGTGCTGCGGACGCCGCTCGTCTCGAGTCACTCCCTCGGGGAGCGGATCGGCGCCGAGGCGTATCTCAAGCTCGAGAACCTGCAGCGCACCGGCTCGTTCAAGGTGCGCGGTGCGGTGTACGCGATGTCCCGGCTGTCTCCCGGGTCGCGTGCCGCGGGGGTGGTCACGATGAGCGCAGGTAACGCGGCCCAGGCCATCGCGTACGCCGGGCGCGCGCATGGAGTGCGGGTCTCGGTCGTCATGCCGGATACGGCTCCGGCGACGAAGATCGACGCCACCCGCGGCTACGGCGGCGAGATCCGCTTCGCCCCGGACATGACCCGCCTGCTGCCGATGGTCCAGGAGCTCCAGGCACAGGGACTCCACTTCATGCACCCATTCGACGACGACGACATGATCGCCGGACACGCGAGCCTCGGGTTCGAGATCCTCGAGGATCTGCCCGACGTCGACCTCGTCGTCGTCCCCGTCGGCGGGGGCGGCCTCATCTCGGGCGTCGCGCTCGCCGTCAAGGCGGTCCGGCCGGCGACGCGGATCGTCGGCGTCGAGCCTGCGGGCGCGCAGGCCGTCCGCGCCGCCCTCGATGCGGGGCACGTCGTGCGGCTCGGATCCGTCGCGACGGTCGCGGACGGTCTCGCCGCGCCGTTCGCCGGTGAGCGGAACCTCGAGATCATCCGTCGCGACGTCGACGACATCGTCGTCGTGCCCGACGACGTGATCCTCGAGGGGCTGCGGTTCCTGGTCGCGCGGGCGCGGATCGTCCCGGAGGCCGCCGGGGCGGCAGCGGTCGGCGCGCTCCTCGCGGGCGCGGTGCCGGTGCGGCCGGGGGAGCGTGTCGTGGCGATCGTGTCCGGCGGCAACGTCGATGCCGGCCGCCTTGCCGGCTTTCTGGCGTGACGCGCGCGACGCTCTACGCCGACGGCGGGGCCCGCGGCAACCCCGGCCCGGCGGGATCCGGGGCGGTCCTGCTGGACGAGCGCGGCGCCGTGATCGCGGAGGTCATGCGGTTCCTCGGTCACACCACGAACAACGTGGCCGAGTACACCGCGTTGATCATCGGGCTCGAGGAGGCGCTGCGGCGCGGGATCGGCTCGATCGACGTCCGCATGGATTCGCTGCTGGTGGTGCAGCAGATGAAGGGACTGTGGAAGATCAAGCATCCCGGATTGCGGCCGCTCGCGCTCCGCGCGGGTGAGCTGCTCGCGCGGTTCCCGGATCGAACCATCGAGCACGTGCCGCGCGAGCTGAACACGCTCGCCGACGCCTTGGTGAATCGCGCGATCGACGAGGCCACCGGTGGGTGAGGAGCGGGTCCCCGATCCGCTCACGGCCTTCATCTCGCGGAGCCTTCGCGCGGAGGTCACCGACGTTCGCGAAGAGATCATCCAGGACACGACCGAGGCGGAGCTCGATCGCGTGCACTTCACGCAGGACGGTCGGACACGGACGCTCATCGTGAAGCGAGTGCCGCCGCACAGCTCGCTCGAGGTGACGCTGCTGCCGCATCTCGCGCGCCGATCGGACCGCGTGCCCGCCGTGCACGCCCGGGGGATTCCGCCGACGACCGTGCCCGCGTGGCCTTGGCTGCTCATCGAGGATCTCGAGGACGCGACGCGCAGCGATGACCCGGACGCGATCCTGCGCGCGAAGGTCAACGTCGAGCGTGCGGTCGCCTCGGACGGTCCGGCGCTCACCGCCCTCGGCGTTCCGCGGATCGCGCGGCGCGGCGCGTTGGCCGAGTGGCCGGAGGTCCTCGTGCATGGCGCGCTCGCGCCGGCGAACGCGGTCCTCTGCGGTCGGGGGGTGGTCCTCGTGGAGTGGCGCGGCGCGTCGCTGGGCGCGGGGCTCATCGACATCGTGCGTCTGGCCCGGGAGGCCGGCGTGCCGGTCCGGGGGCTGGCCGAGCGGTACGCGCGGACGGTGGGGATGCCCCTCACCGACGCGGCGCTGGCCCTGGCCGTGGAGAGCGCGTCGTGACTCGGGCATGGGTCATAAACTGAGGCGGCCGAGCAGGCCGGATGGTCGCGGCGGCACACGCCGCTGAGGAAAGTCCGGGCACCACAGGGCACGACGGCGGGTAACACCCGTCCGCCGCGAGGCGAGGACCAGCGCCACAGTGACGAACCGCGGAAACGCGGGTGAAACGGGCAAGCTCCGTCGGGTGCAAGACCGCGCAGGGGGCAATGGTGCTGCCCGCACCGCTCCCGGGTAGGTCGCTAGAGGCGGGAGGTAACTCCCGTTCGAGAGAGATGACCGTCCACGACAGAACCCGGCTCATAGGCCTGCTCGGCCTACCTGACCCACTTCCGGCCAACCTGACCTGAACCGCCTTGTCTGCCGGGTGCTACTCCTAATACAGTCCGAACATCCCGACCAGAGTGGGTAGGACAGCGAAGCACTGGCGGGGACGGATAACAGGAGGGCACATGCGCTGGCGTACCGCTTTGGCAGTCAGCTTCAGCGCGGTCATTCTCGCGGCCGCATGCGCCCAGTCGGGTACCACGACGACGAGCCCAGGCCCATCGGCCGGCGGCTCGGCAGGTGGCTCGGGTGGGGCGGCGTTCAAGCGGGGTGACGGCGGTGAGCTGAAGATCCTGTACTGGCAGGCACCGACGATCCTGAACCCGCATCAGGCCACCGGCACGAAGGACAGCGACGCGTCGCGTCTCGTCGTCGAGCCGCTCGCCTCCTGGGGTGCCAACGCCAAGCCCGTCGCGAATGCGATCGCGGCGGAGATCCCGACGGTCGCGAACGGCGGCGTGTCAGCGGACTTCACCACGGTCACGTGGAAGATCCGCCCCGGCCTCAAGTGGTCCGACGGAACGGCCGTCACGGCTGACGACGTCGTCTTCACGTTCACCCAGATCCACGACCCGGCCACCGCGTCGACGACCGAGGACAACACCGAAGGCGTGAAGTCGGTCGTCGCGAAGGACGCGAGCACGGTCGTCATCACGTACGCCGACCCGAACCCGAACTTCTACCAGTGGGGTGTCGGAACGTGCTGCGGCATCCTGCAGAAGGCCCAGTGGGCCAACTTCACCGGCGCCAAGATGAAGGACGCGCCGGCGAACCTCAACCCGATCGGCACCGGCCCGTACGTCGTCGACACCTTCAAGCCGGGTGACGTCGTGACGTACAAGGCGAACCCCAACTTCCGCGAACCGAACAAGCCGTTCTTCAAGACGGTGAACTTCAAGGGCGGCGGCGACGCCGAGTCCTCGGCGCGCGCGGCCTTCCAGACCGGCGATGTGGACTACGCCTGGAACCTCCAGGTCGCGGCGAACATCCTCCAGCCGATGATCTCGGCCAGCACCAAGGGCTCGATGCTCTCGGTGTACGGCTCGAGCGTCGAGCGCATCCTGCTCAACTTCTCGGACCCGAACGCGGCAGGTGACCTGCGCGGCGAGCCGTCGACGAAGCACCCGTTCTTCAACGGCCCTGACGGCCTCACGGTCCGCAAGGCCCTGGCGATGGCGACGGACCGCCAGACCGTCGCGAAGCAGCTGTATGGCGACGGCCTCACCGGCAAGCCCGGCTGCAACATCATCACCGGCGTCCCGGACCTCGAATCGACCGCGACCACCTCGTTCTGCAGCGCGTTCGACCCGGTCGCGGCGGGCAAGCTGCTCGACGACGCCGGTTGGAAGCTCAACGGAGCTGTCCGCGCCAAGAACGGCGTGACGCTGAAGATCACCTACAACACGACCGTCAACGCGGTCCGCCAGGCGACCCAGGCGATCATGAAGACGAACTGGGAGAAGGCCGGCTTCAGCGTCGAGCTGAAGCAGACTCCGGCGGCGACGTTCTTCACGAACACCTCGCCGGACGGCGCGAACCACTTCTGGTCCGACGTCGAGATGTTCACCAACAACTCGGACCCGGATCCGACGAGCTACCTCAGCGGCTGGACGACAAAGCAGATCGCCCAGAAGTCGAACAACTGGCAGACCGGTAACTACAACCGCTACTCCGACGCGACCTTCGACGGGTACATCGACCAGCTCCGCAAGGAGACCGATCCCGCCAAGCGGGCCACGCTCATCAAGCAGGCCAACGACAACCTGATCCTCAACGTCGTGATCATCCCGATCGTGACTCGGACCCAGGTGACGTCGGCCATCAGCAAGACCGTGAAGGGCGCCGTCCCGACCGGTTGGGACTCAGAGATGTACGCGATCCAGGACTGGTACAAGTAGCCGACGCGTAATGGGTGAGAACGGTGACGCGGTGGAACAGCTCCACCGCGTCACCGGGACCGCCGGGATGAGGAACGAGTAGGTGGGCAGGTACATCCTCAGACGCCTCCTCATCGCCATCCCGACGGTGGCGGTCATCAGCTTCGTCGTGTTCGCGATCCTGGCCCTCGCGCCCACCGATCCGCTTTCCTCCTTCGGGGCCGATCCGCGCGTCCCGCCGGAGGTCCGGGCTGCCATCCGCACCTCGCTGGGACTCGACGATCCCTGGCCCATCCGCTACGTGAAGTGGGTGACGAGCCTCGCTCAGGGCAACTTCGGGTTCTCGTTCATGAGCCACTCGCCGGTGATCGACCTGCTGAAGCAGCGGCTCCCCAACACGCTGGCGGTCGTTGGCGTGGCGTACGTGATCGGGGTCCTCCTTGCCGTGCCGATCGGGATGATCTCCGCGGTGAAGCGCTATTCGCTGTTCGACCACATCTCCACGACGTTCGCCTTCGTCGGATTCTCGGTGCCGACGTTCTTCACCGGGATCATCCTCATCATCGTGTTCAGCATCAACCTGCGATGGTTCCCCTTCATCTACGACTCGAACCTCCAGATCCATGACCTCGCGAGCTTCCTGGACCAGGTGAAACAGTCGATCATGCCGATCACGGTGCTGGCGCTCTTCGACACCGCGACGATCGCGCGCTATACCCGCGCGGAAATGCTCGAGCACCTGCCCCTGGACTACGTCCGGACCGCGCGATCGAAGGGACTGAAGGAGCAGGTCGTGGTCCTCCGCCACGTGCTCCGGAACAGCCTCATCCCGGTCGTGACGCTCGTGGCCCTCGGCGTGCCCGCCGTATTCGGCGGCGCCATCGTGACCGAGCAGATCTTCCGCGTGCCGGGCATCGGCGAGCTGCTCGTGAGGTCCATCGGCGACGGGGACACGCCCGTGGTCGCGGCGATCCTCCTCATCTTCGCGGTGCTGGTCGTGATGTTCAACCTGCTTGCGGACGTCTTCTACGCGGTGCTCGATCCGCGGATCAAGTACTCGTAATGGCGGCGCCGGCGCTCTCGTCGACCCGCGCGATCATGCCCACCGCGGTCCGGGCGTCGCGCTCGCTGTGGGCGGACGCGTGGTGGCAGTTCCGTCGGCACCGCCTCGCGATGGTCGCCCTCGGCACGCTCGCGTTCCTGATCCTGTTCACGCTCATCGGGCCGCTTCTCTACCAGACGAAGATCGACGTCATCGACTTCACCCTGTCTCTGAAGGGGCCCTCGCCCGACCACCCGCTCGGTACCGACGACCTCGGCCGTGACCTGCTCGCGCGGCTCATGGTCGGCGGCCGGGTCTCGATCTCGGTCGGGCTGACGTCGGTGCTGCTGGCGATCACGCTCGGCACGACCATCGGCGCGCTCGCCGGATTCTTCGGCCGCCTCGACAACCCGCTCATGCGGCTCACCGACCTGTTCCTATCGCTGCCGATCCTGCCACTGCTCCTCGTGATCATCTACCTGTTCCGGGACTCGCTGCGCGCCGTATTCGGTCCGGAGCTCGGGATCTTCATCATGATCGTCGCGGTCATCGGCGTGCTCACCTGGATGCCGGTCGCGCGGCTCGTGCGCGCGTCATTCCTGTCGCTCAAGCAGAAGGAATTCGTCGAAGCGGCGCGAGCGGTCGGCTCACCGGACCGGCGGATCATCATGCGCCACATCCTGCCGAACGTGATGAGCCCGGTGTTGGTGGCCGCGACGATCGGCGTCGGTGGCGCGATCCTTACCGAATCGACGTTGTCATTCCTCGGGCTAGGGTTCCCGTCGGATGTGCCGACGTGGGGCCGGATCCTGTTCGACGCCCGCAACTATCTCGACATCGCGCCGCACTGGGCGATCTTCCCGGGCCTGTGCATCTTCCTCACGGTGCTGTCGATCAACTTCATCGGCGACGGCCTCCGCGACGCGCTGGACCCCCGCAAGACCAGCTAGCGAGCGCTAGCCGGCGCCGGACTCCACGTTCGGCTGCGCGAGGTCCGCGGGCCACAGCTGCTCGGCGCCGCATTCCGGGCATCGCCCGGGCTTGGCGCTCGCGTGGGTGATCGTTCCACAGGCCTCGCAGCGCCAGTGGCCTTCGCCACCAGGGCGGGCCCGGACGGTCTTTCGGCGCGCGGCCATGAGCTTCAGCTCGCCAAGCTCGTGGGCCAGCTTCATCGGCTCGATGCCCGACCCGCGCTGATCGGCCTCGATGAGGCGCTGGATGATGTCGTCGAGGCGCTTATTCAGCTCGTTCTGGCTCATCCGCTCATTCATGACGATCTCCCTCGCAATCCGCGTTCCAGCGGCGAACAGTCATCCAGCCGGCCTCCGGCAGCGTACTGTCAAAAAGCGTTCTGAGCGATTGTGGAGGGAAACCATGAAGCGTGTCCTCATCGTGCTCGCGACGGCCGGCCTTTTGGCGGCGGCCTGCGGCGGTGCCGCGGCGCCTGCCGCCGTCGCGACCACGGCGGCCCCGACCCCGAGCCCCGCGAACACGTTCGTGTTCACCGCGGACCTCTCGCCAGCGAATGAGAATCCGGCTGTCGCGGACGCCGAGGCGAGCGGCAGCGGCACGGCCACGGTGACGCTGTTCACGGCCAAAGATGCCACCGGAAAGCTCATCGGCGCGAACGCGAAGTTCGAGATCGTGCTGAAGGGCTTCCCGTCGACGACCATGATCACCATCTCGCACATCCACAAGGGCGACGCGAAGACCAACGGTGGCGTCGTCGTGGACTCGACGATGAAGGCGACCGAACCGGTCGCGCTCACGACGGGCGGCACCTCGATCACGAAGGACAACCTCGCCGTCACGCCCGAGGTCGCGGCGGACATCATCGCGAACCCGGGCAACTACTACTACAACGTGCACTCGCAGGTCCATCCCGGCGGGGTGGTCCGGGCGCAGCTCAAGCCCAAGGCGTAGCCACCTCCACGGCTCGCGACGCGGCGTCCGGCACGGTCCGGGCGCCGCGTTCGCGCGCTCGGCGATCCGTTGACGCGCCTCCCGGCGGCTAGGCTGCCGCGATGCCGCTGCTCGAGGCGCTCGCCGGCCTGGCGCTCGTGATCTGGGTACTCAACGACGTCTTCACCACCGTGATCCTGCCGCGGCCGGCACCGGCCCGGTTCCGTCCGGCGGGACTGCTCACGCGATGGAGCTGGATGCTGTGGCGGCGCTACGCCGACGGGTCCCGCACCGCCGGCCGCCGCGAGCAGCGGCTCGGCATCTTCGCGCCCGCGGTCGTGATGAGCCTGCTCGGCTTATGGATCGTGCTGCTCGTTGCGGGCTTCGGCCTCGGCATGCACAGCCTGTCAGGCGACTTCAGCCCGCCACTGCCGAACCTCGGCACGGCCCTGTACGTGGCCGCCGTGTCGCTGCTCACCATCGGGTACGGGGACTTCGCGCCCGCCGAGCCGCTCGCGCGCGCGGTGAGCGTCGCGGCCGGCGGCGTGGGCCTTGGCATCGTGGCGCTCACGATCACGTACCTCTTTTCCCTGTACGCGAACTTTCAGCGTCGCGAGCTGCAGGTCGTCACCCTCGACGCCCGCGCGGGTGCACCGCCGTCGGGCACGGAGCTGCTCGTCACGTGCGCGGCCTTCGATGACGACGCCGAGGAGCTCGCGCAGATCTTCGAGCAGTGGGAACGCTGGTCGGCCGAGGTCCTCGAGAGCCATCTCGCGTACCCGATCCTCATGTTCTTTCGGTCGACGCACGACCACGAGTCGTGGGTGTCGGCCATCGGCGCGGTGCTCGACGCCGCGACCCTCATGCTGACGACCGTCGAGGGAGGACCGCGCGGTCAGGCAACGGCGACGCGCGGGATCGGCGCGCACCTGGTGGAGGACATCGGGCGGTTCTTCCGCTTCATCGTCCGCGACCGGCCGTTGGACGGGGCGATGATCGAACGGGCCGAGTTCGATGACGCCCGCCTGCGCTTGCAGCGGGCCGGATACGTGGTGATGCCGGACGGCGACCGGTCGTGGAGCGAGTTCGCGCGACTTCGTTCCGAGTACGCCGGTCCGCTCAATCAGCTGGCCCAGTACCTGGACGTTCCGCCTGCGCAATGGATCGGCGACCGGAGCACGCTCCGGCACTAGACGCCGGCTAGGACGCGGCGGCCCGCAAAAGGCGCAGACCGAATGGCGCGTTCGCGTGGATGGCCTCGATGCGGTTCATAGGGACGGCGAGGAACGCCCTCACCACCTCCGGGTCGAACTGCGTTTGCGAGCAGCGCTCGATCTCCGCGAGGGCTTCATCGAGGTCACGGCCACGGCGGTAGGGCCGGTCGGACGTCATCGCGTCGAAGCTGTCCGCGACGGCGAAGATCCGTGCGCCGAGGGGGATCTGCTCGCCCGCGAGCCCTTCCGGATAGCCATTCCCGTCCCAACGCTCGTGATGGGCCCGGATGATGACCGCGACCTCCTGCAGGAATGGAACGTTCGCGATGATCTTCGCCCCAAGGTCGGGGTGGGTCTTCATGGTGGACCATTCGTTCTCGGTGAGCGGGCCGGGCTTGCGCAGGATGTGGTCCGGCACACCGATCTTGCCGATGTCGTGCAGCAGCGCGCCGCGGCGGAGCGTGGCGTGCTGTTCGACCGGCACGTGCAGCACTTCGGCGATGAGCTCCATGTAGCGCACGACGCGGCGGGCGTGGCCCTCGGTCTCCGTGTCGCGAACGTCGAGCGCGCTCGAGAGGGCGGCCAGCGTCGCGTCGTAGGTGCGCTCGTTCTCGGCGAGGGCCGCGCGCAACGCGGTCGCCTGCCTGACGATCTGCCGCGA
Source organism: Candidatus Limnocylindria bacterium (assembly GCA_038207785.1). GTDB lineage: Bacteria > Chloroflexota > Limnocylindria > P2-11E > P2-11E > UBA4735. The sequence continues at coordinate 27,216 of JBBQZK010000012.1, forward strand.
GGACCGGGCGTAGACCCCGCGGAGCACCAGCCACAGGATGATGGCGGCGGCCGCGATGATGAGCGCGATCCCGACCTGCATATTCCAAAGGGCCGCATTCAGCGGCTCGATGTCGCGCCACACGGTGACCGCGCCGATGACCGATCCGTCGGACGCCAGGACCGGCACCCAGCTCTCCAGCGTCTGCACATTCCGCACGTCCGGCGCGGCGAGCCCGATGGCGTGCCCGGTGTGATCCACCGGCGGCGCCGCATACCCCGTCGCCTCGGCATAGGTGAACCCGGGCCGGGCGTAGCGGACGTCCGCCACGATCGTGCGCTGCGTCGAAACGCGCCGGCCCGCGAGGGCCGCGCCGAGGCTCGGATTCTCGATCGGGTCGAGCCTGCGGCCCAGCTCGTCATCGTCGTAGGAGAAGACGATCGTGCCGTCGTTCGCGTAGAACCGCGTGGCCACGACGTTGTAGATGCTGAAGTGGAAGACCACGCTCTGCTCGAGGGTCTGCTCCTCGGCGTCGGTGAGGGGACGCTGGAAGATGGAGCTCTGGAACACCGTGCCGAAGTGCCCAGCGACGGCATCCTGGGTGAAGGTCACGGTCTCGTCCGCGACGTAGCGGCCGATCAAGAAGGCGGTGACCCCGCCGAGGGCGGCGGCTGTGACCGCGAGGACGAGGGCGAGCGCGATGGAGAATCGCGCCACCGGCGACCAGCCCGTGACGCCGACACCAGCCATCTGCAAGACGCTACGAGCGGCCCCGCACGATGGGCCCACCCCGAACGGGGGAGCCCGGTATCAGTTGCCTGTCCGCCCTCCGTGGCCAGTGGCATGCGCCTTGCGAACAACGAGTCCGCAAGGAGGTAAGTCATGCTTTGGACGATCGTCGTCGTGCTGCTGGTCCTCTGGCTGCTCGGCGTCTTCGCACTTCCGTCGATCGGCGCGCTCGTTCACATCCTTCTCGTGCTCGCGCTGATCGTGCTCGTCTTCCAGCTGCTGTCCGGCCGCCGGGCCGTCTAGCGGCGGGCTTCGACCAGACGAAAAGAAGGACCGCGGCTAATCGCCGCGGTCCTTCTGTCCTTTCGGCGCCTTGTTCTTGGCGGTCACCCGCTTGTCCTGTGCGACCGATCGTCCTGCGCTGGCCTGATCGCTGGTGAACTGCCCCTGACCGTCGCGGCGGATGAATCGCGACCCCCCGGCCTTCCCCGGCGTGGTGTCGACGCGTTCGCGTTTTGCCACAAGGCACCTCCGTTCGACGCCATCATGCACCCATCGCCAGTCGCACTTGCGGCTTGACGCCCGTCGGAGAAATCTGTAGCTTCGTCGAGCTCGCCAGAAGTGGCGAAGGCAGTGAAAGGCAGGGCCGCTCGGTAGCAATGGATCTTCTCAGCACCTTCGTCCGCTCCGACGCCTCCGGGGCACGTCCTCGGAGCACCCTGCCCGCCTCCGGACCCAGCTAGAGCACCCCGCTCGAGCGAGATCTCCGGACCGTGGGCAACGAGCCCACGGTCTTTTTCATTGGCGGATACCGCCGAAGGCAGTGGGCTCCCGAACCTCGCATGGAAGGAGTCCGCGCAGTGGCCATCGCAGTCCGCGACAGCATCGGCCCGCCGACGACGGGCACATCCCGGCCGGCACTGGACGCACGTCGCGTCGTCAAGCAGTTCCGTTCGTCCGGAAAGGACGTCCGGGCGGTCGACGGCGTCTCGCTCGCCGTCCAGCGCGGCGAGATCTACGCGCTCCTCGGAGCGAACGGGTCCGGCAAGTCCACGCTCATCCGTGTCTTCTCGACCCTGCTCGAGGCGGATGCCGGCAGCGTGACCGTGTTCGGCCTCGACATCCGCGATGACGAGCTCGCCGTGAAGCGACTCATCAACCGCGTGTCCGTGGAAGCGTCGTTCTTCAAGAAGCTCTCGGCGATGGAGAACCTCGTGTACGCCGGGCGCCTGTACGGGGTGCCCGCAGAGGACGCCCGCGTCCGGTCACGGGAGATCCTCGTGCGCCTCGGCATCGCGACGGTCCGTCACGACGAACCGCTCGAGAAGCTCTCGCGCGGCATGCAGCAGAAGGTCGCGATCGCGCGGGCCTTCCTCACCGCACCCTCGCTCCTCCTGCTGGACGAGCCCACGACGGGCCTCGACATCCGCAGCAAGCGGGAGGTGCAGACGTTCGTCCGCGATCTGCGGGACACGCACGACGCGACGATCCTCCTAACGACGCACGACCTTGACGAGGCCGAGCGCCTCGCCGACCGGATCGGCGTGCTGCACGGAGGCCGGCTCGTCGCGGAAGGCACGCCGAGCGAGCTCGTCGGGCGATACGGCGCCCGCGGTTCGCTCGAGGACGTGTTCATGACGATCACCGGCCGCAAGCTCGACGAGGCCGACCAGGCCGAGTCGCAGGACTGACCGGGTGCCGTGGGAGGTGACGCCGTGATCGCAGAGCTCTCCACGCAGGCCGGGCTTGCATACGCGTTCGTCGAGCGCGAGGTGGCGCTCATGAAACGGTACTGGCTCTGGGAGGTCGTCTGGATCGTCTACGGCATCGTGACCTCGCTGTCGGTCGCCTTCATCGGCATCGCCGCGCCCGCGGTCTCCGGGAACCAGGTCGATCCCGCTACGACGTCACGGTTCGTGCTCTACCTGCTCGTTGGCACCATCGCCTGGCGGTTCATGGGCCTCGTCTTCGAGAACATCGCGGAGATCATCGCGTGGGAGCGGTGGGAGGGGACGATCGAGTACACGTTCATGGCGCCGGTGCCGCGGCTCACGCACCTCGCGGGTATGGCCGCGGGCACGATCGTGCGGGCGGTGGTCTTCAGCGTCGCCACGCTCTTCGCGGTGATGTTGTTCATTCCGGTCGATCTTTCTCACGGGAACGCGCTTTCGGCGGTCGTCATGCTCGCGGTCGGCACCATCGCGTTCATGGGGCTCGGCATCGCGTCGGCAGTGTTCCCGATGCTGTGGACGGAGAAGGGCCTGCAAAGCCACTTGACTATTCCTACTAGATAGAGGAGCCTCACCTCCCGCTCAGTTAGCAGGGAGGTCTGTATGGCTCCGTCGATTCCGAAATGTCCGCCGCGCCCGGTCGATGCAGGATCGCCAAGGCCTGCCGGAATTTTTACCGGTCCGGGCATCTCTGCAACTCCGAATCATCGGGACAAGTTCGTTTCTCAGGACAACGACATTCGTCTTGTTCAACGGGTGCCCATCGTCGGTAAGGCCGCCATCTACACCCGTGTGTCCACTGACAGGCAGCAGGATGGTGCGAGCCTGGATGTCCAGCTCGAGGCTTGCCAGCGGTACTGCGAGAGCAATGGGCTGATCGTGGTCGCTGAATTCCGAGACGTGCTCTCCGGCCTGAATCCTGATCGCCTGAAATACAGGGAAGCTATCGAGCTCGCTAGGTCGAAGGCCGTTGACAAGCTGATCGTGTGGCGGCTGGATCGGCTCGGCAGGGACCTAGCGGAGTACGCAACACAGCTCCGTGACCTGAAGCGGCAGGGCGTTGATGTGGTGAGCGTCACTCAGCCTGGCGAGTCGGTGATGATGCAGCAGATGGCTGGCGTCTTCGCTGAGCAGGAATCACGCGATAAGTCAGTGCGGATTGCGGCGAGCAAGCTTCATCGGGCCAAGGCAGGGAAGTGGAATGGCCGACCGCCGCTCGGCTACGACAAGAAACAGCATCCGGATGGTGGCTACGTTCTCGTTCCGAATCGTGATGCGAAGCTGGTCCGAGAGCTATTCACCTTGTACGGCAGCGGAAACGTCAGCCTCTATGGCCTGACGGACGTTCTGAACGAAAAGCGGCATGGCGACGACGTTCGGACTCGGGCTGCCGTCTGGAACCTACTGAAGAATCCTGCCTATGTCGGCATGGTCCGACACGGCAAGTGGTCGCACTCGAAGTTCATACCTAAGCCCGAAGTGACCCTGACGAAGGGACTCCATCCGGCAATCGTGGACCAGGCTACGTTCGATCGGGTCCAGGCAAGGCTGAACAGCAACAGCCGGATTCGGGGCACGGGTGGACTACGGCCGACATTCCTCTTCGCTGGTCTCGTCTACTGCGGCAGCTGTGGACGTAGGTACTCAGGCCACCGGAACCCGAGAGAGCGGATTTACTACAACTGCAACCGGAAGGTCTTCGCTGGTGACTGCAAGGCTTCCGGCATAGATGAAGTCCGAATCCGAGCCGTGGTGCTCGGGCCGTTGGAAGTGTTGTTCGGGAAGCTGCATCAAGCGGAGATGCGGACGATGGTCCGAAACGACCTGGAACGCGAGCTAGCTGCGATTGACGCTAAGGCCAACGTAGGCCAGGTCGAACTAGGAGCCGAGCAGAGTCGCTTGAGCACGAAGCTAACTCGCATCGAGGACCTCTATCTCGATGGATCGTTGTCGAGGGACCGCTACCTAGAGCGTCGAGAGGGAACAGAACGTCAGCTAGAGGCGATCAAGGCGAAGCTAGCTGCTCATCCAAGAGTTTCGCCGACTGACATCGAGCCGCTTTTCGCCAGAGTCGACGAGCTAGACGGTGAATTGCCGAACGACGACGAGTGGCGAGAGATCGTTGCTGAGACGGTGGAACGAATCGTTATCCGCGAGCACGACATCTCGGTCGTGTGGCGGGAGGCCTATCGGTCTTTGCCGTCGTTGACGTAGTGGCTAGGTCGATGCACTCGTGGGCCAATTGGCTTCGACGAGCATCGCCATGCGTTCTTCGGACGCCACGTTCTTCTGTATGAGTCGCACGCCGTAAATCACACCAGCTACGTAGAGGCCCAAGTAGAAGACAGCGTAAAGACCCAATCGCCAGTATCCAAAGTCGACGGCGCGGAGGAGCGATTGCGCGAAGAGTCCCAGAGCGAACGTCGCGATCCCGATTATCGTTGCGCCGAGAGCCAGGGACGTTGCCACGCGGTGGCTCGGTGCAACCTTGGCTCCGTAATAGACGAAGGCCATCGACCGGAAGAAACCAGAAACGATTTCCGATACCAAGTCACGTGAGCTGTTTGGTAATCCAAACACCCATCCGATGAACTGGCCTACATAGAGGTTGATTGAGTCGTTCGGCGTGATAGCGATTGCGAGATTGACGACGATGACCGCTGCGAGATAGCCACCGATCGCGGCAGGTAGGACAGCAGCCCACCGAAGAACCTTCTTCACGCGGTCGGGAAGACCCTACTCATCGAGCTTGATTTTGGAGGCGACATCACGGACATGCTGTTCGTGTGCCCGCGCTTCAGCTGCGCTCTGTTCCCGATCGGTCTGTATCTGTCCTTCGACCTCCGCGACCTTACGGTTGACCTCAGCCACGACCAGCTTCAGCGTCGCAAGGTGGTAGTCCCGGACCTCTTCGATCGTAGTGCCATCGAGCACGATCTGATCATCGGCAGCTCGACCGATTCCCGGTCGGTGCATCGACGTGTATTGAGGTGGATGGTCCCAGACCTCGTGAAATAGCTTTGCCCAGAGCGCAGAAACCCGTCCACTCAGCTTCAGCGGCACGCGATACAGACCGCTGCCGGCTGTTCCATCGTTCCGCGGCGATCCGACATTGTCCACGTCTACACCGACGATCTTGATGTCCATGCGGTTCTACCCCCTTAGGCCGGCGTGATGCGTACGAGACCGAAGCCAATCAGCTCCTTGAGTAGCTCAGCGGTCTTTGCCTCGATGCTGTCCTCTTCAAATTCGATGTAGCCGACGCTCTCAAAATTGGCTGGGAATGTGATGCCGCGCTCCTTAAAACTCACCACGCGGTCTTCATAGGCGAACGACGCTGCACCTAGCTCATGGACGACATTCTCGCTTGGGCGCCAAATCGGGTTCCCCTCCTCGTCTTTGAACTGCTCATCCTTCGTAAAGATGAGAATCGCCGAGCCACACTGCAGCATGGTGTCGCGGACTTTTTGAGAAATGGGTCTTCCGAGATTGGCCTCGTCGACCACAACCTTGTGGGGGATTTGAAAGCCCGTGAGAATCCGTTGCAGTTTCTCGAGCGGTTGCTTCTTCTTGCCGTGACCGACAAAAATCGGCCGCGTCGTCGGCGCTGGGGGGCGTTCTCTGTCTCGTTCCGCGAGCAGCCGGACGTGGGCAGGTGCGGGTGGCGGAGTGTGGTTCGGTTCTGCTCCAACACCATGACCTCCGTCATCTTCGGTAAGCGCGGGATCAGGAACGACGACCTCCGCACTTGTCGTATCGAGCATTACGTGCGGTGAGCCACCAACGTCGCGAATTAGGTCGCTGAATCGGCCATTGGCGATGATCGTTTCCGCGGCTTCGTTCGTGCGGTCCTCCGGCACCCTGATGCTCGGCAACGAGAATCTTTCGCATCATCTCGGGAGAAGGAAGCTTGCGGTCCGAGTATGCACGGTAGAAGTCACCAAAGATGCTTGGTGTCATCGCTGAACGGCGAATCGCTGCGAGGCGGCGAGCAGTATCGCTCGTCTGCGTTGCATCAGCACCGGTACTGGTCAATGAAATTTCGGAGGCCTTCTCAGTTCCGTCTGTCAGTCCGTATTTGAACGAGGAACTGAGGATCTCGCGGAAGTTGCTGCTTGACGGCTTGATTCCGAGAGCGTCTGACAGCAGGAGCCGTCGGAAAGGTCGCCCTGCATTTTCGTCCTGGATTTTCTGGCCGACGGGCAACGCATCCTGGAGCGTGAGACAAGACGACGGCCAGCAACTCTTCTACTGCTTGACGAGTTCCACTGACTTCACATTCTTGGCCCGTACCGAGAACACCGTGTCCTGTTGCGCATAGAACTGAATGAAGTCGCCCTGAACGAGATATGACTCAGCTGGCACGACCTTTTCTTCGTCATCGATGTACTGGATTCTGTAATTGTTCACAGCTCTTCCACTCTCCTGTTGCTCGCTGCGGCTTGACCATCATCGTCATCTATAGGACGACGCCTCTCCCGCTTGACCTTGCCGATTGTCTGACCTGAGAACACCACCTGGTACTCGGCTCCGCAGTTTGGACAGTTCATTGCTGGCCTCCTTTTTCCTGACCGCTATTGCGACACCTTTCACCTCGTCACTTACGAACTACTGGAAAAGGTTTCCATCGTCCTCGGCGACCCAGCTTCAGTCAACACGAAGATTCCTAGTTGACGAACGCAGTGATTCAGGCTGGTGGAGCGGAGGAGGCGAAATGAGCGCTCCCAACTTTCCCTAGCCCATCTGGGCCTGGTAGAGCGTGGTGGAGGTTCCTGGGTTGAGGTCCGTGGCCATGGCTGCTCTCGCTTGATCTTCATGAAGAGTCAGTCCGCCGAAACTGAAACGGAAGAACTTGAAGAACTAGGCCTCCTAAGTCCTTACCTTCTTACGTTCTGACGCTCTTCCGGCAATGCGCGAGAGAACGTGCTCCTCAAATACGTAAGCGAGCGGAAGAACGTGCACATCGAACGCAGACGTAAGAACGTAAGAACGTGAGAACTTAGAGCGTATTGAGGGTAAGGTCTTCACCTTCTCCCGATGACATGCGACAACCAGTGAGGTGCATCGCATTCCGGCGTCAACAACGGTGCATCGAGGATGCGGGATCGGGTACTCATCCATGGCCCTCAGGTCTGCGTCGAGTCCGACGCATGACGCCCCGTAGGCCCCAACGACTGAAAAAACATTGCACCGCCTCGAGGTCGTGAGCGCGGTCAGAAGCCCCCTGTCCGCCCGGTGCTAAGAAACTTGAAGATCAAGGCGACGACAATGGCTGCCGGAAGCGTCCAGAGCCACGGTTTGAGCTCCGAGCGGTGGAGGGTAAACACCACCAATGTCCCGACAAGTGAACCTACCGTACCAAGAGCCAGCCAATTAGCCGCGAGAATCACAAAGTCCCGACCTACCTCAACCCAGTTTGTTCTGCGGACCTGCATCTTCATCCTTCCTCCTCAGACAGTCGTCGCTGCGCGCGTGACTAGCAGGCTCTGTGGGCCAGTCTCGCATGCAGGGGCACTGTGATGTAGCAAAAGGAGTGGCGTGCCGCGCACGCGTCGGACGGAAGACCATTTGTCGTGCCGTTGCTAACGGGCGGAACTGTGCTCCACTGCTGAGCAGATCGCTCTCACGTGGCGCTACGACGGCTGCCGATGTGAGTGCCGACAGAGCTATCTAAATAGTCTTGGCCTTTCAGATGGCGTACATCGTCCAGGCCGTCGTCCTGCTCGTTTCGGGCGTGTATTACCCGACGAGCGTGCTGCCGGGCGCGCTGCAGGCGCTGTCGGTCATCTCGCCGGCGACATACGTGATCGAAGGGATGCGCCGCGCACTGCTCGACGGCGCCCCGCTCGGCGACCTCTGGTCACAGGTCTGGCCGGCGCTCGTCGTCGGCGTCCTCTCGATCCCGATCGGCCTCCGGGCGTTCATCGCGGCCGAGCGCTACGCCAAACGGACCGGGCGGCTGAAGCGGAGCGGATAGCCCCTTCCGGCTAGGCTTTCCAGATGGGAAGGGTTCCGCCCGCACCGCCCGCCCGACGGGGTCCCGACGCCGAGCTCCTGCACGGCGAGCAGATCGCCGATCCGTACCGGTGGCTCGAATCGGACGGGCCGGAAACCCGGGCCTGGACCGCGCTAGAGAACGCGCGGACCCGCGCGGTGCTTGATGCCGTGCCGGACCGGGAGCGCTTCGGGCCGCGGCTGCGCGAGCTCCTCGGCATCGGGCTGCTCGGGGTCCCGTGGCCTGTCGGCGAGCGCGTGTTCTACGAGATGCGGGCGGCGGGCGACCGGCAGATGGTGCTGTACGTGCGCGAACGCGGCGCGCGGCGCGCGCTCGTCGATCCGAACGCGCTCGATCCGGACGGCCTGGTGACCCTTGACTGGTGGTACCCATCGCCCGACGGACTTCTCGTTGCCTACGGCCTGTCGCGCGGGGGTACGGAGATGTCGACCCTGCACGTGGTCGAGGTCGCGACCGGGCGGCAGCTGCCGGACGTGATCCCGCACACGCAACGGGCCCGGGTCGCGTGGTCGGCGGACGGCTTCTACTACACCGTCCATCCGCAGCCCGGCACGGTGCCCTCAGGTGACGAGCACTACTACCGCCGGGTGCGCTACCACCGGCTGGGTGACGACCCGTCGACCGATCCCCTCGTGTTCGGCGAGGGTCTCGCGAAAGAGACGCTGCTGGGCATGGATGCCGACGCGAAGGGCCGCTGGGTGGTCCTCTCCGCGGCCGAGGGCTGGACGCGCAACGACCTCTACCTGCTCGGCCGCGAGCCGGGCTCCGACGGACCCCGGGTCATGATCGAAGGGGCGGACGGCCTGAGCCTCCCGACGGTCGCGCGCGGCCGGATCTGGATCCGGACCAACGTCCTCTGCCCCAACTATCGGATCGTCGTCGCCGATCCGGACGCACCCGACCAATGGCGGACGGTCGTGCCGGAGAGCGAGTGGCCGATCGAGTCGTTCGACGTGACCCGCACGCACGTGGTCGTGCACACGCTCGTCAACGCCGTCTCGCGGCTCTCCATCTGGTCGCACGACGGCATCTGGCAGCGGGACGTGGCGCTCGACCCGTTCGTGGCTCTGCTGGACCGCCCACCGGTGCGGTCGCCGGCGGCCGATCCCGAGAGCGAGCGGTTCGGCTACACGGTGGATTCGTTCACCCGCCCGGCGGTCGCGTACGTCGGCGATGCCGGCACCGGGCGGAGCGAGGTGGTCGCGGAGCTGGCCGCGCCCAACGGGTCCGATCCCGCATCCGTCGCCGTGGAGCAGCAGTGGTTCAGCTCCCGAGACGGGACGCCGGTGCCGATGTTCCTAGTGCACCGCCGCGACGTCCGGCCGACCGGCGATGTCCCGACGATCCTCAATGGCTACGGCGGCTTCAACATCTCGCGGACGCCCGCGTTCAGCGGCGCCGTCGCAGCGTGGGTGGAGGCCGGCGGCCTCTACGTCGTCGCCAATCTGCGCGGCGGCGCGGAGTTCGGCGAGCGCTGGCACCGGACCGGCATGCGCGGCAACAAGCAGAACGTGTTCGACGACTTCATATCCGCGGGCGCGGCCCTGGTGGCGAGCGGGTGGACCGCGCGCGAGCATCTCGGGATCTCCGGGGGCTCGAATGGCGGTCTGCTCGTAGGCGCCGCCATGACCCAACGCCCCGACCTCTTCGGCGCGGTCGCGTGCGCGGTGCCGCTGCTCGACATGCTCCGATACCAGCACTTCCTGATCGCACGGTTCTGGATCGCCGAGTACGGGTCGGCAGAGGACCCCGAGCAGTTCCGCTGGCTACGGGCCTACTCGCCGTACCACAACACCCGCGCCGCGGTCCGCTACCCCGCGGTGCTCTTGACGACCGCGGAAGGCGACTCGCGCGTGGATCCCGGGCACGCCCGGAAGATGGCCGCCCTCCTTCAGTGGCTGCAGCGCGACGATCCCGATGCGCTGACGCTGCTGCGCGTCGATCACGACGCCGGCCACGGGGTGGGGAAGCCGCTCGGCAAGCAGGTCGAGGACAGCGCCGACCAGCTCGCGTTCTTCGCGTCGACCCTGGGCCTTGGCACCGCGGACCGAGTGGGTACAGTGGCGGCCGGACGGTGAACATCCTCCGGTTCCTGCGCGAGCAGGCGAAAGGCTACGACTGCAGCGTGTGCGGGCAGAATCACGCGCGGTCGGACATCCGGGTGCTCGGCAAGCTCGAGTCCGCGTGGATCGTGCGGGTGACCTGCTCCAAGTGCGACACCTCGTTCAAGCTGCTCGTGGTCATCGATGAGGAACGCACGAACGTGAGCCCGGTCCAGGAGCCGTCGCGCCGCGCCGAACGGCGCAAGCGGCCGGCGGTCTCGCTCGACGAGGTCCTCGACGCGCATGAGTTCCTCAAGGGCTACGAGGGTGGCGTCACGGCGATGCTCGAGCCGGACGGCCGGCGCACCGGCGTCGAACGCGACAGCAAGGCGTAGGCGGTGGGGCAGAACGCGGTCATCACCGGCTGGGGCTACTACGTACCCGCGCGCGTCGTCACGAACGCCGATCTCGAAAAGATCGTGGACACCTCGGACGAGTGGATCTCCAGCCGAACCGGCATCCGAGAGCGCCGGTACGCCGCGGAAGGTGAGACCACGTCGTCGATGTCACTGCGCGCAGCGCGCAACGCCCTCGAGAAGGCCAGGCTGCGGCCGCAGGACCTCGACCTGGTCATCGTGGCGACGTGTTCGCCCGACTACATCTTCCCCGCGACCGCGTGCATGGTCCAGGACGCGCTCGGGGCCAATCGGGCCGGGGCGTTCGACATCGAGGCCGCCTGCACCGGCTTCGTGTCCGGTATCGCCGTGGCTCGCGGGCTCATCGTGTCCGGCACCCACCAGAACGCCCTCGTCATCGGAGCCGAAACGCTGTCGCGGTTCCTCAACTGGAAGGATCGCTCGACGTGCGTCCTCTTCGCCGACGGTGCCGGCGCGGTGGTCATCGAAGCCTCCAACGCGTCGGTCGGCATCGAGTCCGCGGTGCTACACAGCGAGGGCTCGAAGGGCCAGCTCCTCATGATCGCCGGCGGCGGCGCGAAGCATCCGGCATCGCAGCGGACCATGGAGCTGGGCCAGCACTTCATCACCATGGCCGGCGGGGAAGTGTTCAAGCTCGCGGTGAAGTCGATGGCCGACGCCGCCGAAGAGGCCATCGCCGAAGCGAACCTGCGGCTCGAGGACATCCAGCTGATGATCCCGCACCAGGCGAACATGCGGATCATCGAGGGTGTCGCCAAGCGGCTGCATTTCCCGATGGACCGCGTCTTCGTGAACATCCAGAAGTACGGCAACACGTCGGCCGCGTCGATCCCGATCGCGCTCTGCGAGGCGGCGGCCGAAGGCCGGCTGCGCCGCGGCGACAAGGTGCTGCTCGTCGCGTTCGGTGGCGGCTTCACTTGGGGCGCGTCCGTCCTCGAGTGGTTCGGCGAGCACGAGCCCGGCCGTCCGAAGTCCATCGTCGAGCGCGCGAGCCGCTGCGTCGAAGATCTCGTCGACCGGGTACTGCCGAGCTAAGCGCCGCCTGACCCGAACGCGCCGTTGCTCTGCGGCTGCTAGTCGCCCAGAGCAAGCACCTTGATCCCCGTGACGGAGCCTCCGCAGTACAGCGCCCCCTTGCCGTCGAGCAGGAGGACGGTCTGACCTCGCCGCAGCGCGAACTGGACGGGGCCGATCTGCGCGGCTCCGTCCCAGCCGGAGAGCTCGTTCACCTGCACGTTCCGGAACTCGAGCACGTCACCGTCGCGCTGCCGCGCTACCACATGCTCGATGGCGCTGTCCCGGCCGTAAGCGACGTCAGTGCGACCGAGAACAGTGAAGGACAAGGCCCAGAGCTCGGCGCTCAACACGTGGCGGATGGTCGCCGTATCGCCCGAGTTGAACGCTGCCGCGAACTGCCTCAGCACCGCATCGACCTGTCCGACGTCGCGACACGCCGCGGTGGGGGCCGCAGCGACCGCAGACGGTGAAGCGGTGGACGCGCTGGGTGCGCACGCGGACAGAACCAGCAGCGCGGCACACATCCCACGGAGATCCAACACACCTATCTACCGCGGCGTCGCACCCGTGGTTCCCGCGTCCCCTCGCTCTCGCGCGACTAGAACATCCATTCGATGCATGAACTCGACTCCAACTTGCCCTGAAATTGGCCCTCTCACCTATTGACAGCATGCTCGAGTGGAGCGAAAGTGCACTCCCGTGGTGAGTAGTGGGGACTGGTGGGGAACCAGCAGGCCCCGGAATCGGAAGGGCGCGCAAGGCAGTTGGAAACGTACTTTGCCGGCGAATTCTCCCACGCGCTGGACGAGAAGGGTCGGCTGGCGGTCCCCGCAAAGTTC
>JBBQZK010000013.1:0-39115 GCA_038207785.1 Candidatus Limnocylindria bacterium
CGCCCCGTCGCTGATCGCCCGCTGGATCACTGCCCCTAGGTTCTTGCTCGCCATCGCCTTGCTCCTTCTTTCCCCGCTATGCGGTAATGCGTGCAATCTGCGCCGATCGCACAGCCTGCTCGATACACGCGGGCACGCCCGCTCCGTGATGTACCTAACTATCGCGCCTGGCCGCCCTCCCCTACTCGAGCTCCGGCATGTCGACCGGCTCGTTGCGCGGCCGGCACACGCCGCAGTGGACCGCATCCTCTACGACGAGCGCCCGCAGCGCCTGGCGCTTGGCGCCGCGATAGATGTCGAGCACGAACGGATGGCTCTTGGCGTGCTCCCGGCACGCTCCCCGACCGCAGAACCGGCAGGCAGCGAGCGCCGGGCGCTCGCAGGTCCAACAGTCCACTCACCCTCCCCCAACCGCCCCGCCCAGGCCGGCACCGACATAATGGCCCGTCCTGGCGCGGAAATCACGCATGGATTCGCCGGAGGCCGTCACCAGGGCCGCGAAGTCGGGCCGGCCCATGACCCCCACCAGCAGGGGTCCCGTGGCGGTCACCGTCGCCGTGCGCGGGACGCCGAAGATCAGGGAAAGCTCCCCGAAGCCGTCGCCGGGGCCCAACGTGCGTACGTGCCGCCCGTCGGGCAGCGTCACGTCGGCCCGCCCGTCGCGGATCAGGTAGTAGCCGCCCCCGCTCTCGCCCGCCTGGATCACCACGTCGCCGGCTTCATACCGGCGCGTCTGCAGGCGGGCGGCGATCCGGTCGAGCTCACGCCCCTCCAGGTCCCGGAAGAACGGCAAGGCCCCGAGCGCCGTGCGCTCCTTCTGATCGGCCCGGATCCGGGCGGCGATCTCGACCCGGTCGCGGACCCACCGCTGGAAATGCGAGCTATCGAGCGACCAGAGCTCGCTCGCCTCCAGCGCCTCGACCGTGGCGGAACGCGGCGTCCGGTCGAGGAGTGCCAGCTCGCCGAACCCCTCGCCGGGCGCGAGCTGGGACAGGATCGTGCCGTCGGGCGCGACGGCCTGCAGCCGCCCCGAGCGCACGAGGTAGAACCGGTCGCCCACGCTCCCCGCGGTGATCACGGTGTGCCCCGCGTCGACCCGCTCGACGCGAAGATGCGACGCGAGCGCCGCGAGCGTCGGGCGGGGCAGGCCCGCGAGGAACCGGACGCGCGCGAGCATCGCGACACGCTCGCCCTGCTCCCTGGCAGCCGCGGCGCGGCTGCGCGCCGAGGCGAGCGTGATCGTGGTCTTCGTGATGCCGACCAGGCGCGCGATGACCGCAACGAAGAGCGGCCCGATGAACACAAGGAGGATGAGGCCCAAGATCGCGTAGCCGACGACGCCGATGGCCAGCAGCTCTTGCGCGGCGACGACGATGCGCGAGCGCCACAGCTGGATGGAGAGGACGAGCGTCAACAGCGACGTCACGATCGCGCCGGCGCCGAACGCCGCGAGGCCGATCTCCTCGCGCGTCCACTTCGCTCGCGCGCGGAGCTTGCGCAGGGCGGCACTGCGCACGAACCAGAGCGACCGCTGCCGGAGGAATGGCGCGTCCACCGCGTCGACGAGCACGTGATAGCCGTCGAGCTCGAGGATCGGGAGCAGATTGAACACGAACTGGAAGACGAAAAGGCTCGCCGCCTTGAACGCGAGCTCACCCTGGAGCGTGCCAGGAAGGGCGGCTGCGGCGACCGCGCACGCGGCCGCGGTCGTAAGGCCCGCGAATGGGCCGGCCAGCGAGACGACGATGCGCTGACGACGCGAGCCCAGGGTCATGTCCGTCGAATCCACGTAGAAGCACGGGAACAGGTAGTACATCGCGAATCCGAACCGGCGGACGTGCCGCTTGAAGTGCCGGATCGCGAGCGCATGTCCCGCCTCATGCACGGAGATCGACAGCACCTGCAGCACGGTGAGGGCAAGGATGCCGAGCACATACGAGCCGTCGATCGTGACCAGTTGGAGCTTGGGGTCGCGCACTTCCTGGAACCACAACCACAGGCCGTACAGCCCGAACGTGACGAGGAGGGTGGCCCCGATGCCGGTGAAGGCCAGCCAGCCGCCGGAGCGGTACACGCGATCCACGAAACCGTCGGCGTTCGACCAGCGGGCGATGTCCCAGGTCACAAGGCGTCGGAGGAATAGCGACGAGCGGACGATGGGATCGCGCATCGCGCGACGGGCGAACAGCTTCTCGTACAGCACCGGGGGCTCCTCGCCGAAGAACCCGTTCGCGCGCAGGGCCGCGGTCAGCCGGGCAAGGCGGTCGATCGCGAACACGCCGCTTTGCTCGAGGCTCGCGACGAGGATGTCCTGGATGCTGCGCTGGCCATCCATGAGCTGGAAGAGCTGCACGTCGGCCGGCTCAAGGCGCAGGTAGCGCCCTGCTCCATTGTCGCCGTGAGGGTTCTTCAGCATCGTGTAGGGCGCGCCGTCGCGGCGCCGGAGGTCAGCGCGCTCGATGTCGGGCAGCGGCGTCGGCACGAATGTCGCGTAGTCCAGCCGGTCGCGCAGGGTCTGCCAAATGTCCATCCGCCCTCCCCGTCCGCGCACAGCGTAGGAGCGGACGGGTCCGTCGCACAGAGCACCGGCCGGATGTGCCGGGCGTAACGGAAGGGCCTGGCCCGGCACGCCGCCGCACGCCGATACTTCGCACATCGTGAGGGCGGGAGCGAGGAAGACCGAACCGGCGGCGGCGAAGAAGAAGGCTGCTCCCAAGGGCAGAGCCTCGCCGGGCGCTGCCGCCGACGCTCGCGATCAGCTCGCTGCCGTCAGCGAGGTCATGCGAGCGCTGGCCGACCCCGCGGTCGAGCTTGACCACGTCGCCGACCTCATCGTGAAGACGACCAAGAAGCTCGCCGGCGCGGACCACGGCAGCTTCATCCGCCGGGACGGGGACGCCTGGGTCGTCGGCGCAAGCTACGGCTCGACCGGCCTTGAGCGAGGCGCGCGATTGCAAGCTGTGCCCAGATCCATCTGGGGCCGGGCGGTGCTCAGCGGGCAACGATTCCACTACGCCGACACGAAATTCGCCGAACCCGCGCTCGCGGATGCCGAGAGGCGCCGCACGCGAATGTCGGTCCCGATCCTCAGGGACCGCGAATCGATCGGCGTGCTCACGATGTCTCGTGACGATCCGGGCGGCTTCGACGAGCCGACGATCGAGCTGATCGAAACTTTCGCCGATCAGCTCGCCGTCGCGCTGGAGAACGCGCGCTTGCTGGCGGACACGAAGAGCTCGCTCGACAGGCAGACCGCGCTTGCTGCGGTGCTGCGCGCCATCGCTGGATCGCCGACGGACGTTGCCCCGGTGCTCAAGGCGATCGTGGAGAACGCTGCCCGCTTCACCGGTGCGCAGGACGTCGGGGTACGCCTCATCGAAGGCGACCAGCTCTCGGCCGCCGCGCATTTCGGCCCGATCCCTGCAGCGACCACTGGACCCATTCCCCTGGACCGCTCGTCACTCTCCGCCATCGCGATCTTCGATCGGAAGACGGTCCACATCCCGGACATGCTCGCCCTCCAAGGCGACGAGAACGCCCACCTGCGGGATCGCGCGACACAATCGGGCTTCCGTGCGTTCCTCGCCACGCCGCTCGTGCGCGAGGACACCGCGGTCGGGGCGATCATCCTGCGCCGGACCGAGGCAGTGCCGTTCGACGAGGCGCAGATCAGGCTCGTAGAGACCTTCGCCGACCAGGCGGTCATCGCGATCGAGAACGTGCGTCTCTTCAACGAGACGAAGGAGGCGCTCGAGCGGCAAACGGCGACGAGCGAAGTGCTGAAGGTCGTGAGTCGGTCGACCACCGACCTCGCCCCGGTGCTACAGACGCTCGTCGCTACGGCCGGCCGGCTCCTTGGCTCCGACAGCGCGCTGATCTTCAAAGCCGTTGGTGACGACCTGATCGCCGTCGCGGGATATCCCGAACTCCCCTCCGAGGTGAGCAACATCGCGAGCTCACCGCGCTCTTCCGCTCGCGCGTTCCGGACCGGAAAGGCGGTGCACATCCCCGATATCTCGAAAGACCCTGCCTACGCCGGCAACATCAGGCCACCGCTCTCCCGCCTCGCAGTACCGATCCTCACGACGGGCGGCACCTTCGGGGTGATCGCGTGTTCGTACGCCGAGGCGCGGTCATTCACTGCGCGACAGATCGAGCTCATCGAGAGCTTCGCCACACAGGCGGCGATCGCGATCGAGAACGTGCGGCTGTTCAACGAGACGAAGGACGCGCTCCGACGCCAGACGGCCGTCAGCGACGTTCTCGCGTCGATCAGCCGGTCGGCCTTCGATCTCGACAGCGTGCTCGCCACCATCACCGAGCGAGCGGCCGTCCTGTCGCGCGCCGAGACCGCCACCCTGCATCGGCGCGAGGGTGACGAGCTTGTCATCTCGGCGTTCGCGGGACGAACGATGCCCAGCCAGTTCATCGGATTGCGCCAAGCCCTCGACGAGGGAACCCTGGTCGGCCGCGCGATCCTGCGACGAGAGACGGTCGCCGTCGCGGACAGCCGGCTCGACGCGAGCCTGCCGCAAGACGGGCCGATCAGCCGACTCGCGATGCCGGTCCTCAGCAACGGAGTGGCCATCGGCGCGATCGGTCTTGGCCGTAACACGGGTGCCTTCAGCCAGCAGGAGATCGACTTGATCCGCACGTTCGCGGACCAGGCGGCCATCGCGATCGAGAACGTGCGGTTGTTCAACGAGACGAAGGAGGCGCTCGATCAGCAGGTCGCCACCAGCGAGATCCTCAGCGTCATCGCGAGCTCGCCGACGGACGTGCAGCCCGTGCTGGACGCGATCGCCGCGAGCGCTGCGCGCTTCTGCGCTGCCGAGAACGTCTCAGTGATCTTGCAGCGCGAGGACGCATTGCTCCAGGTGCAGGCGCACGTCGGCACGCTCGATACGCGGACCGCCGCGTGGGTCGTCGATCGCACGACGGTGAGCGGCCGTTCGATCGTCGACCGCGGGACCGTCCAGGTCGCCGACCTGCAGGCGGCTGGCGACGAATACCCAGTGGGACAAGCGCAGGCGTTGACGCTGAACGAGCGAACGACCCTCGCGGCGCCGCTCATCCGGGACGGCCGCGGGATCGGCGCCCTCCTGCTGCGGCGCGGCGAGGTCCGGCCGTTCACGGACAAGCAGGTCGAGCTCGTGAAGCTGTTCGCGGACCAGGCGGTCATCGCGATCGAGAACGTCCGCCTGTTCAACGAGACCACCGAAGCGCTCGAGCGCCAGACGGCGGTCAGCGACATCCTCAAGGTGATCTCGGCGTCACCGACGGACATCCAGCCGGTCCTCGACGCGATCGCCTCGAGCGCGGCGCGATTCACGGGAGCCGAAGACGCGTCGGTGATGATCGTCCGCGACAACACGGCGGAGCCGGTGGCGCATCACGGGCCGATCGCGCAGCCCATCGCCGTCCCGCTCGACGGCAGGTCCGTGAGCAGCGCGGCAATACGTGACAGCAAGCTGCTTCACGTCGCGGACGTGAGGAGCAGCGACGACTATCCCCTCAGCAAGCAGCTGTCGATCGAGGTGGATCAGCGGACGGTGCTGGCCGCGCCGCTCCTGCGCGACGGCAAGGCCATCGGCGTCATCACGCTGCGCCGGCGGGAGCCACGCCTCTTTACGGACCGTCAGGTGGAGCTGATCCGGACATTCGCCGATCAGGCCGTCATCGCTATGGAGAACGTGCGCCTATTCAGAGAAACCCAGGAGGCCCTCGAGCGGCAGACCGCGACCGGCGACGTGCTCAATGTCATCAGTCGATCGGCGTTCGATATCGCGCCGATCCTACAGACGATCGCGGATTCATCGCTGGCCCTGTGCCGCGCCGACCATGCGGTGGTCTGGCAGCGGGACGGCGAGGAATGGTCTTACGACGCGACGGCGGGTGACTGGATGCCGAATGCGCCGAGCCGCAAGGTCCGCCGCACCTATCAGCCCGGTGGGCCGAGCACCGTGGAGCGCGCGATCGAGCTCCGTCGCTCGATCCATCTGCCGGACGTGATGCACGATCCGCAGCTGCGTCCCGAGAGCGGGACCGCGACCGTCCGCACCCGTCTGGCGGTGCCGATCCTGAAGGACGGCGAGCCGATCGGCGCGATCCAGCTCGGCAGGCGCGACGTCGATCCGTTCAGCGACCGCGAGATCGCCCTGGTCGAGTCGTTCGCGACGCAGGCGGCGATCGCGATGGACAACGTGCGGCTGTTCAAGGAGACCCAGGAGGCCCTCGAGCGCCAGACCGCGACGAGCGAGCTGCTCGCCACGATGAGCGAGAGTGCGTTCGACCTCACGCCGGTGTTCGAGATGGTGCTGGACAAGTCGCTCGCGCTCTGTCGCGCGGAGTACGGCTGGATCCGGCAGTTTCATTCCGACGGATCCTCGCGAGAGGTAGCCATTCGACGACCCGATGTAGTGGTGGACATTCCCGCACTGACGCAGACCGTGATCGACCGCCGTTCGGTCATGGGCCGCACGTATCGCGAGCGACGCACCGTGCACATCCCGGACATCACGACCGACCCCAGCGTCGCGGACTCACGCACGGTCGTTGGTATCCGCGCTCGGACGGCGCTCGGCGTACCCCTCCTTCGCGGCGACGAGGTCCTCGGCGTGATCATCCTCGTCCGGATCGAAGTGCGGCCATTCACCGATCGCGAGATCGAGCTCGTGGAATCGTTCGCGCGTCAGGCCGCGATCGCGATCGAGAACGTCCGGCTGTTCAACGAGATCCAGCGGAAGTCGGCCGAGCTCGAGGTCGCGAACCGCCACAAGAGCGAATTCCTGGCGAACATGTCGCACGAGCTCCGAACGCCGCTCAACGCGATCATCGGGTTCTCGGAGGTGCTCCTGCAGCGCATGTTCGGCGAGCTGAACGACCGGCAGGCCGAGTATCTCGAGGACGTGAAGAGCTCCGGGCAACACCTCCTGACCCTGATCAACGACATCCTCGACCTGTCGAAGATCGAGGCCGGTCGCATGGAGCTGGAGGTGGCGCCGTTCTCCCTCGTCGCCGCCCTCAACAACGCCGTCACCCTCGTCCGCGAGCGCGCCCAGAGCCACGGCATCCACCTGGTGCTGGACGTGGCGCCGCAGCTCGACACGGTCGTCGCCGACGAGCGCAAGGTGAAGCAGGTGGTCGTCAACCTGCTGGCGAACGCGGTGAAGTTCACGCCCGACGGCGGGACGGTGAGCCTGCGGGCCGCCCGGGAGAACGGCGAGCTCAGCCTTTCGGTCCACGACACGGGCATCGGCATCGCCGAAGCGGACCAGCAGCGGATCTTCGAGGAATTCCAGCAGGCCGCCCCCCAGGGGGAGCGCTCGCGTGAGGGCACCGGCCTCGGCCTGGCACTCTCCAGGCGCATGGTCGAGCTGCATGGCGGCACGATCAGGGTCGAGAGCGCTCCGGGCAAGGGCAGTACGTTCACCATCACGCTGCCGCTGGTGAAGGAGTCCTGATGGCCAACGAGCTCCTCCTCATCGTCGAGGACAACGAGAAGAACCTGAAGCTCGCACGCGACGTGCTTCGGTTCCACGGATACCGCACCGTCGAGGCGGTCGATGGCGAGTCTGCGATCGCGATGAGCGCTGAGCATCTCCCGGCGCTCATCCTCATGGACATCCAGCTGCCGGGCATCGACGGCATCGCTGCCATGAAGCAGATCCGTGCCGACCCGCGCACGAAGCACATCCCCACGGTGGCCCTGACCGCGTCCGTCATGTCCGGCGACCGCGCGCGATTCGATGAGGCCGGCTTCGACGGTTTCATCTCGAAGCCGATCGAGGTGACGAAATTCCCGGGTCAGGTGCGCGCGTACCTGGACGCGAAGCGATGACGAAGATCCTCGCCGTCGACGACGTCCCGCAGAACCTGCGGCTCCTCGAGGCTGTCCTCACCTCGAACGGGTTCACCGTGGTCACCGCGGCGTCCGGCGAGGACGCGATGCTCCAGGTATTAAAGGAGAAGCCGGATCTCGTGCTGCTCGACATCATGCTGCCGGGCA
The DNA here is from genome assembly GCA_038207785.1 of Candidatus Limnocylindria bacterium. GTDB lineage: Bacteria > Chloroflexota > Limnocylindria > P2-11E > P2-11E > UBA4735. Next base: position 8,009 of record JBBQZK010000013.1, read on the forward strand.
TCGACGGCTACGAGGTCTGCCGGCGCCTCCGCGCGGACCCAAAGACGACCTTTCTGCCGGTGGTCATGATCACGTCGAGCGGCCTGGCGGAGAAGGTGAAGGCGATCGAGGCCGGGGCCGACGACTTCGTCCCCAAGCCCTTTGATCAGCCCGAGCTCCTGGCCCGCGTCCGCTCCCTGCTCCGGGTCAAGACCTACCACGACGAGATCGAGCGCCAGAAGACGGAGCTCGCCGAGTGGAACCGCACGCTCGAGGACCGCGTGCACGATCAGGTGGATGAGCTCGGACGGCTCGGTCGCCTGCGGCGATTCCTTTCCCCGCAGATCGCGGACGTCGTGATGTCCCAGGGCAACGACGAATTCCTAGCCGGTCATCGCCGCGAGATCACCGTCGTCTTCGCCGACCTCCGCGGCTTCACCCGGTTCTCGGAGACGGCCGAGCCCGAAGAGGCCCTCGGCGTCCTGCGCGCATATCACGCCGCGATGGGCGAAGTGATCTTCCATCACGAAGGCACTGTCGAGCACTTCGCCGGCGACGGGATCATGGTGTTCTTCAACGACCCCGTCCCGATCGCGACGCCGGAGCTACAGGCAACGCGCATGGCGATCGCGATGCGGGCGCGATTCGCGGAGCTCCAGGGTGGCTGGAAGAAGCGGGGCTACGACCTCGGGGTCGGCATCGGCATCGCCGTCGGCTATGCGACGCTCGGCCGTATCGGGTTCGAGGGCCGATTCGACTACGGCGCTGTCGGGATGGTCGTCATCCAGGCCTCACGACTGTCGGACAAGGCAAAGCCGGGCGAGATCCTGGTGAGCAGCCGAGTACACGCGGTGATCGAGGACGTGGTGGACGCGGTGTCGGCGGGAGACGTGGAGCTCAAGGGCTTTCACCAGCCGGTGCCGGCGTTCAGCGTCAGCGCGCTGAAAGCGGCGCCGGCCTAGCCGATCTTGCCTAGCTCGGTGATCTTTCCGAGCTCCTTCCCCCAGTTGAAGGCGGAGTACTGCGGAGGCTCGATCCCGCTCGCACCGAAGATCGATCCGAGCTGGGCGCGGTGCTCGTTGCCGTGGTGGAGGAACTGCGCGATCAGGATCCCGATCGGCAGCTGCTGCGTGGCGCCATCGGCCCCGCGACGCTCGATGATCCGGTCGAGCGCGATGTCACCCTTCGCATACTCACTGAACCACTCGGCGAGCGCTTTCGCGCGCCTCGAGACCTGCCGCAGGTCCGTTGCGGTGGTCTCGTGCACCGCGTCGTCCGGCGGCGGCGTCCCGCGCAACGCCGAGGCGTAGCGCTCCTTGGCGGCGACCAGGTGGATCAGCGTCGCCTCGACGGTGCCCATGGTGCCGGGTGTCGTCAGTCCCCGCTGCTCCGCCGAGAGCGTGGCGCAGAACGTCGCGACCTTCTCGGTCGCCCAGTTGTCGTACTCGATCGGGATCGCTAGATCGCTCATTCCTCTGCCTCCGAGATCCGCGTCGCCCGACCGTACCCCCATCCGCTGAGCGGCGGCGGCTCGACGCCGTTCGAGCCGAGGATCGTGGTCGCCTGGGTGCGGTGCTCGTTCCCGTGATGGACGAGCTGCGCCAGGATGATCCCGACGGTGGAGCGGCGCCCCTCGTTCATCTCGATGGACCGGGTGACCTCGTCGGTCGCGGCGGTCACGAGCGCGCGCTCACCGATGGCCTTCGCCGTGACGACGAGGTCGTCGAGCGTGTGTCGCTCGGTGCGGCGGATGCGCGGCCGGCCGAGCAGCTCGCCGGTCAGGAGCTGGACGTACCACTGCTCGGCGCCCACGGTGTGCTGCAGCGTCCCGTACAGCGTGCCGTACGTGCCGGCGGCCTTCGCTTCGAGCACGGCCGGGTCCAGCGCGGCACAGAACTCGAGGAGCGTGATGTTCGCCCAGGCGTTGTGCCGCAACACGTGCTCGATCGGCGAGCCGCTACCCATCAGGTCTGAAGCAGCGGGCTACCGCGCTTGAGGAACTTCCCCCGGCCCTTCTTCCCGAGGAACTTCCCATCGGCCACGATCACCTCGCCGCGCGACAGGACCGTCGTCGCCTTCCCCTTCACCTTCCGTCCTTCGTAGGGGTTGTAGTCGACGCGCATGTGGTGGGTCTTCGCGGAGAGCGTCTGCATCGCCTTCGGGTCCCAGAGCACGATGTCCGCGTCGCTGCCCACGGCGATCGTCCCCTTGCGCGGGAACAGACCCATGATCTTCGCCGGCGTCGTCGCGGTGAGCTCGACCCAGCGGCTTGCGGTGATGCGCCCCGCGACGACGCCGCCGTCGTAGAGCAGCGCCATGCGCGTCTCCACGCCGGGCGCGCCGTTCGGGATCTTCGAGAAGTCGTTGCGTCCGAGCTCCTTCTGCTTCGGCAGGCCCTGGAAGCCCTCCTTCATGCAGAACGGGCAGTGGTCCGTCGACACCACCTGCAGATCGTTCCGCTGGAGGCCCTTCCAGAGCTCCGCCTGATGCCATTTCTCGCGGAGCGGCGGAGACATCACGTACTTCGCGCCGTCGAATCCCGGCTCCTCGTAGTTGTCGTAGCTCAGGAAGAGGTATTGCGGACAGGTCTCGGCGTACGCCGGCAGGCCACGGTCGCGGAACAGGCGCACCTGCTCGAGCGCCTGCGCCGCGGACAGGTGGACGATGTAGAGGGGCACGCCGCCGGCCATCTCCGCGAGCCTGAACGCGCGGCCGGTCGCCTCGCCCTCGGCCTCGGGCGGGCGCGTGAGGGCGTGCCACTTCGGCTGCGTGTGCTTCGCAGCCAGCGCCTTCTTCACCAGCACGTCGATGACGCCGCCGTTCTCGGCGTGCATGCAGATGAGCGCGCCGATCTCCGCGCTCCGCACGAGCGCCTTGAAGATCGCGGCATCATCGACCATGAACACGCCGGGGTACGCCATGAATAGCTTGAAGCTCGAGATGCCGTCGCGGACCATCGTCTCCATCTCGCGCAGGACCGCGTCGGACACGTCCCGCACGATCATGTGGAGGCCGTAGTCGACGGCGGCCTTGCCGCGCGCCTTCTGCATCCAGAGGTCACGAGCGGTCTCGAGGGGCTCTCCGAATCCCTGGACCGCGAAGTCGACGATCGTCGTGGTCCCACCGAACGCCGCGGCGACCGTGCCGGTCTCGAAGTCGTCGGACGCCATCGTCCCGCCGAATGGAAGCTCCATGTGGGTGTGCACGTCGATGCCACCCGGGATCACCAGCTTGCGGCTCGCGTCGATGCGGGTAGCGCCGGCGGCTTTCAGGTCGGTCCCGATCGCGACGACCTTCTCCCCGTCGATGAGCACGTCGGCCGTGTACGTATCGGCCGCCGTGACGATGGTCCCGCCGGTGATGAGCGTCTTCCCCATCGCCCTCCCCTTCTGGCCTGCGTGACGAGGCGGCGATGCTACTGCGAACGTATCGCCGTTGATGGTCCGCGCCGGTCCGGCCGATACGCTTCCGGGCATGGACCTGAACGGCTACACCCTCGATCGCGTCGAGCCGCGCGAGCTACCGGAGCCGGAGCAGGAGGCAGTCGGCCGCCTGTTCCAGATGATGACGTCGGAGCTACTACCTGAGGAGCCTACGCGCCCGATGCCGGCGATCCTCGCGCGACTCCGCTCGAAACCGGCGAACCAGTGGAACGCCCGCATCCGCGCGCGCGACGCGCACGGCAACGTCGTCGGCTGGATGGGCGGGGGCCGGAGCCTGAATGAACCCGAGAACGCTCACATCATGTGGTGCGAGCTGCAGGTCCATCCCGACCACCGTCGGAAGGGTCTTGGGACCGCGCTCTTCCGCGAGTTCGTGAAGGCCTGCGAGGGTCAGCACCCCGAGCTCATGTTCATGGGCATGTCGAACGACCGCGCGCCGGCCGGTGAAGAGTGGCTTCGTGCGGCGAAGGCCCAGCCGGGCCTTCCGATGAAGACGAACCAGCTCGCGATCGCGTCGGTCGACGGCGCGAAGGTCGCCGAGTGGGCAAAGACCGATGCTCCCGGCTACCAGCTCGAACGGGTCGACCAGACGGTCCCCGACCGCCTGGTGAAGGCGTACATCGAGTCCTCGTCCGGGATGAACGACGCCCCGAAAGGCGACCTGAAGATGGGCGACTGGACGCTGACCGAGCAGCAGATCCGCGACCGCGAGGACTGGTTCAAGCAGGTCGGTGTGGAGTGGTGGCTCATCGTCGCGGTCCACGAGGCGACCGGGCAGGGCGCCGGCTTCACCGAGGTCACATACGACCCGAACCAGCCGTGGGTCATCTGGCAACAGGGCACCGCGGTCATCGACCCGCACCGGGGCCACAAGCTCGGGCTCTGGATGAAAGCGGCGATGCTCGAGCGCATCCTGCGCGAGCGCCCCGAGGTCAAGCTCATCCGGACCGGTAACGCGAACACGAACGCGCAGATGCTCGGGATCAACACGCAGCTCGGGTTCAGGCTCGCGTGGCAGTCGATCCTGTGGCAGCTTCCGATCGCCGACGCCCGCAGGGCCACCGGCCTGACCGAGCCGGTCGCCGCCGCGCGCTAGCCGGACGCGACCTCCGCGTTGACCTGCTAACTTTTCGCGGTCAGATGAAGGTCGGAGTGCCGCGAGAGTCCGTGCCCGGCGAACGGCGCGTGGCGCTCGTGCCCGAGGCCGTCGGCAGGCTGACGAAGGGCGGCACCCTGGTCGTCGTCGAGTCAGGCGCCGGCACCGGCAGTGGCCACGGTGACGAGGCCTACCGCACGGCCGGCGCGACCGTCGCTGACCGCAGCGCCGCGTTCGGCGCGGATCTGGTCGTGAAGGTGCAGAAGCCGTCGGCGGAGGAGATCGGACTGCTCCGCGAGGGCGCGGCACTCGTCGCGACGATCCAGCCCCTCACGAACACGGACACCGTGCGCGCGCTCGCGGGCAGGCGCACCACCACGCTGAGCATGGATGCGATCCCGCGCGTCACGCGCGCGCAGCCGATGGACTCCCTCTCATCCCAGAGCAACATCGCCGGGTACAAGGCCGTCGTCGTCGCTGCCAACTCGCTCCCGAAATTCTTTCCCATGCTCACGACGGCCGCAGGCACGGTCACGCCCGCCCGCGTCCTCGTCCTCGGGGCCGGCGTCGCCGGGCTGCAGGCGATCGCGACGGCGCGCAGGCTCGGCGCGGTGGTCGAGGCGTTCGACACGCGCCCGGTCGTGAAGGAGCAGGTCCAGAGCCTCGGCGCGAAGTTCCTCGAGATCGAGCTCGGCGAGCAGGGCGAGGGCACCGGCGGCTACGCGAAAGAGCTGTCGGAGGAAGCGCACCGCAAGGAGCAGGAGCTCGTCGCCACGCACGTGAAGGACGCGGACGTCGTGATCACGACCGCCCTGGTGCCGGGCCGGCGTGCGCCGATCCTCGTCACCGCCGAGATGGTCAAGGCGATGAAGCCCGGCTCCGTCGTGGTGGATCTCGCGGCGGAGATGGGCGGCAACTGCGAGCTGACCTCCCCGGGCGAGACCGTCGTGCGCGACGGCGTGACGATCCACGGCGAGGTCAACTGGCCGAGCACCGTCTCCATCCATGCGAGCCAGCTGTACGCGCGGAACGTCGGCGCCTTGCTCAGCCTGCTCGTGAAGGACGGCGCGCTGAACCTCGATCTCGAGGACGAGATCATCAAGGGCGCGCTCATCACGCATCAGGGCGAGGTCGTGCACGCGGCGACAAAGGCAGCGCTGGAGAAAGCATGAGCACCGAAGCCATCGTCGGCCTGTACGTCTTCATGCTCGCGATCTTCGTCGGCTTCGAGGTCATCTCCAAGGTGCCGTCCACCCTGCACACGCCGCTCATGTCCGGCGCCAACGCGATCCACGGCATCATCGTGATCGGCGCGATGCTCGTGGCCGCCGCGGTCGGCGGGCCGGGTGGCCTCGTCCTCGGGTTCTTCGCCGTGGTCCTCGGCGCCGCGAACGTCGTCGGTGGCTTCGTCGTCACGGACCGGATGCTCGCGATGTTCAAGCAGAAGCCCGGTCAGAAGCCCGGTAACCCAGGTAACCCGGGACCAAAGCGGTAATGGATCTCCGGATGCTGATCCCGCTCACCTACTTCATCGCCGCGATCACATTCATCCTCGGGCTCAAGGGCTTGTCGGGTCCGAAGACCGCGGTGAGCGGGAACCGCATCGCCGCCGCCGGCATGCTCCTCGCGGTGGCGGCCACGTTCTTCGATATCGAGTTCCAGAGCTATGGCACGACCGGCCTGATCGTCACCGCGGCCGGCCTGCTCATAGGCGGCGCGGCCGGCTTCGTCGGCGCGCGCCTCGTGAAGATGACCGCGATGCCGCAGATGATCGCGCTGTTCAACGGCGCGGGCGGCGGCGCGGCGGCCCTCGTGTCCATTCTCGAGCTCACGCGTGGTCTCGGTGGCGCCGGTGTGACGCCCGGCGAGACGATCAGCTCCATGCTCGGCCTCATGATCGGCGCGGTCTCCTTCTCGGGGAGCGCGGTCGCATTCGGAAAGCTCCAGGGCCTGATCACCCCTAAGGCGTTCAAATACGGCGGCCAGCAGATCGTGACGAGCGTGCTGTTCGGCGGGATGATCCTGCTCTCGCTCCTCCTCACCGCGTCGGTGGCGGGCATGATCAGCGTGCCGCAGCTCGCGGTCATGGCGGGCGTCGCGATCCTTTCGCTCCTCTTCGGCATCGCTCTGGTGATGCCGATCGGCGGTGCGGACATGCCGGTGGTCATCTCGCTGCTGAACGCGTTCACCGGGCTGGCCGTGGCCGCCGCGGGATTCGTGCTCGGCAACCAGCTCCTCATCGTCGCGGGAACGCTCGTCGGCGCGTCGGGCACGATCCTCACCCGCCTCATGTCCAAGGCGATGAACCGATCCATCGCGAACGTCCTCTTCGGCGCGTTCGGCGCGGCGCCCGCGGCCGGCGCGGCGACGGCCGGGGCGATGCGCGCAGACGATGGACGCACGGTGCGCGAAACGACCGCGGAGGACGCGGCGACGCTCCTCGCGTACGCGCGCAACGTCATCGTCGTGCCGGGCTATGGGCTGGCGGTCGCGCAGGCCCAGCACAACGTACGCGAGCTGGCGGACCTCCTCGAGTCGCGCGGGGTGAACGTCGTGTACGCCATCCACCCCGTCGCGGGCCGCATGCCGGGCCACATGAACGTCCTGCTGGCCGAGGCGAACGTGCCATACGAGAAGCTCATGGACATGGACGCGGTGAACCCGGAGTTCCCGCGGGCCGACGTGGCCCTCGTGATCGGCGCGAACGACGTGACCAACCCGGCGGCGCGCAGCACGAAGGGCAGCCCGATCTACGGCATGCCGATCCTGGATGTGGACAAGGCCCAGCAGATCATCGTGATCAAGCGGAGCATGAAGCCGGGCTTTGCCGGGATCGACAACGACCTGTACCTCGACCCGAAGACCCAGATGCTGTTCGGTGACGCGAAGGAAGCGGTCGCGAAGCTCGTCGCCGGAGTGAAAGCCTCCTAGCGCCCGCCCGCCGCGGCGATCCACGACCGTACCTGCGCCTGATGCTCCGCCCATGCTGTCCAGACCGACCCGGCCCACGCTCGCACCGTCGCACCACGGTCCTCGGGCGCGGCTGCGATGACGTCGTCGATCGTCACATCGCCGCGCCGCGCGGGCACGGCCGGCTTCACCAGATCGCGCGTGCGGCCGAGCCACTGCTGCACCGCGCGAAGCAGCGCCTCGTCACCCCGGTGTTCGAGGGCGATACAGACCCCGGTCAGGTGTGCCGCGAGGGAGCGCGCCGAGAGGATGTACGTGTCGTGCTGCACGGAGTAGCAGTCGATGATCAGCCGCCAATCGGATGCGAGCTCCGAATCGTCGAAGCGCTCCACGCCAAGGCCATTGAATCGCCGCTCGCACGCCTCGGTCGTCACGGCGCCGGGCGCCCCGCACTCGGGACACCGCGCGTCCATCGTCACGCCGCGATGAGGAGACGCGCGCCCAGCTCCCGGACGACGTCGGTGATCAGGTCGACATCTGCGTCGCTCGTCCGCCAATTCACGATCGCGGGCCGGAACGCGACCTTGCCTCCGTACCGCGTCGTGCCGACATACACCCGGCCGTCCGCCAGGAGCGCCCTGCCCAGCCGCGCGTTCAGCGCATCGAGGTCGGCTTCGGCGACGTCCGTGGGCCGGTAGCGGAAACAGACGACGTTCAGCCGGACGTCCGCGAGCCGCTCGAGGTCCGGCGCCTCGTCGACGCGGAGCGCGAGCCGGCGCGCGAGCGCGAGGTGCCGCTCGACCATCGACCGGTAGCCAGAGCGCCCGTACGCGCGAAGGGTCGCCCACACCGCGAGTCCGCGCGCCCGGCGTGACGCCTCCGGCCCGAGATAGCCGAAGCTCGCGTGCTCACCCGGGACCGGCAGGTACGCGCCGGTGAGGTTGAACGCGCTGGCAAGGAGCCGCACGTCGCGCACGAACGCGAACCCGGAGTCGTACGGAACATTCAGCCACTTGTGGCCGTCGGAGATGACCGAGTCGGCGCGCTCGATGCCGTCGCCCGGCTCGACGGCCCCCGGCGTCACGCGCACGAACAGGCCGAAGGCCCCATCGACGTGGAGCCACGCGCCGTACCGCGAGGCGAGGTCGGCCATCGCATCGATCGGATCGAAATCGCCGGCATTCACCTCGCCGGCGTTGGCCACGATGATCGACGGCGCGCCCTTGAGCGCACGAAGCGCGACCTCGAGCGCGTCGAGATCGAGGCGGCCGACGTCGTCCATCGCGAAGCGCCGCACCGAGTCGCGTCCGATGCCGAGCATGGCGAGGGCCTTGGTCGCGGACGTGTGGATGTAGCCGCTCGAGAACACCGGGACCGGCGGCAGGCCGGAGAAGCCGCGCGCATCGATGTCCACACCGTGACGGTCCGCCCACCAGCGCCGGCCGGCGGCGAGCCCCGTGAAATTCGCCATCGTGGCGCCGGTCGTGAGCACCCCACCCCACGCGGCCGGCAGCGCGAACAGATCCTTGAGCCAGATGATCGCGATCTCTTCCAGACGGGTGCCGAGCGGCGATGACTCCCAGGCGAACGCATTCTGGTCGTATGTAGAGGCGAGCCAGTCCGCGGCAAGTGCGGCGGGCGTGCCGCCGCCGACGACCCAATGGAAGAACCGCGGCCCCGACGATCGCAGCGCCGCAGGGTGCGCGGCCGCGAGCTCGCGGATCGCGGCGAGGGTGCCGGCACCGTCCTCGGGAAGCGCGCCGCCCAGCGCCTCCGCCGTGCGGAAGGTCTCCGGACCGGCGACCCGATCCGTGTCGAGGGTGGCAAGATAGGCCTCGGCTTCATGGAGCGCGAGCCGGAGCGCGTCGACAACGACTGCGCGCTCTCCGTGCGGGTCGCTAATACCCGACGTACACGACTCGCAGGTCGGTGAAGAAATCGAAAGCCGCGGTGCCGCACTCGCGATCGCCGAAGCCCGAGTCCTTCACGCCCCCGAAGGGAACGTGCGCCTCGCCACCGAGCGTCGGCAGGTTCACGTGGAGCATGCCCGCCTCGGAAGCTTCGGCGTACCGGAAGGCCGCGTGCAGGTCGCGCGTATAGATGGACGAGGACAGGCCGTACCCGACGGCATTCGCCTTCGCCAGAGCCGATTCCAGATCGTCGGCCGGGATGACGCTCACGACGGGGCCGAAAATCTCGTCCTGGGCCACGCTCATCCGCGGATCGACCTCGGTGAAGATCGTCGGCGCGACGAAGTAGCCACCATCGATGCCTGCTTCGGTGCCGTCGCGGACAAGCTTCGCGCCCTCCCGCTTGCCGTCGGCGATCTTCGCGCGCACCTTCTTCAGCTGCGACGCGTCCACGAGCGGACCCATCTTCACGCCGTCGGCCATCCCGTCACCGGGCATGAACGACTCGGCCTTCGAGCCGAGCAGCGTGACGAAGTCCGCGAGCAGCGGCTTCGCCACGACCGCGCGGCTCGTCGCGGTGCAGCGCTGGCCCGTGGCGCCGAACGCGCCGGCCGCGACGCTCTCCGCTGCTTTCTCGAGGTCGGCGTCCGCGAGGACGATGACGGCGTTCTTGCCACCCATCTCCAGCTGCACCTTGCACAGGCGCTGCGCAGCGCGCGCGTACAACGCGCGGCCGACCGATGACGAGCCGGTGAACGAGATCGCCCGGATGCGCTCGTCGTCGACGAGCGCGCCCGAGAGCGCCTCGCCCGATCCAAGCACGAGGTTGAGCACACCATCGGGCAGGCCGGCGTCGAGGAAGCATTGCACGACCTCGGTCGCGCACAGGGGCGTCAGCGACGCGGGCTTGAACACGACCGTGTTACCGGACACGAGCGCCGGCGCGAGCTTCCACGCCGGGATGGCGATCGGGAAGTTCCACGGAGTCACGCAGGCGACGACACCGAGCGGATCGCGCCGGGTGTAGATCAGCGTGCCGCGCTGCGCGGACGGGATCGTCTCGCCGCTGAGCCGCAGGCCCTCGCCCCCGGAGAAGCGGACGTTGGCGATCGCCCGATCGACCTCCGCGTATGACTCCGCGAGGACCTTCCCCTCCTCCTGCGTGCACAGGCGCGCGAGCTGCTCGCGGCGCCGCTCCATGAGATCAGCGGCCCTACGCACCACGTCGCCCCGCTGCGGCGCCGGTGTCGCGCGCCACTCGGGAAACGCGTGCTCGGCAGCGTCGATGGCGTGGCGCACGTCGTCGGGCGTCGACGCCGCCGCGTTCGCGAGGAGCTCGGCGGTGCGCGCCGGGTTGCGGTCCTCGACGGTCGCATTGGATGACGAGCCCACCCAGGCCCCGCCGATGTGATTGAGCGCCGGGCGGACGGCCACTAGGGCGCGGACACGTCCCCGTACATGTCGGGCCGGCGGTCGCGATAGAACTGCCAGGTGTCGCGGACCTCGCGCACGAGATCCAGGTCGAGGTCCGTCACGAGCAGCTGCTCGTCCTTGTCCGAGGCCTGCGCGACGATCTTGCCGCGTGGATCGGCGAAGTACGAAGACCCGTAGTACTCGTTCTTGCCGTACTCGCCCTCGACGCCAACGCGGTTGATGGTGCCAACCCAGTAGCCGTTGGCGATCGCGTGCGCCGTCTGCTCGATGAACCAGAGGTGCATCGACAGGCCGCGCGACGTGGCCGACGGGATGAACACGAGCTCCGCGCCGTGGAGGCCGAGCATCCGGGCGCCCTCAGGGAAGTGGCGGTCGTAGCAGATGTAGACGCCGACCTTGCCGACGGCGGTATCGAACACCGGGTATCCCATGTTCCCCGGACGGAAGTAGAACTTCTCCCAGAACCCCGGCAGGTGCGGGATGTGCGTCTTTCGATACTTGCCGAGGTACCGGCCGTCGGCATCGATCACCGCGGCGGTGTTGTAGTAGATCCCCGGCTGATCCTCTTCGTACATCGGCGCGATGATCACCATGGAGTGCTTCTTCGCGCGCTCCTGCAAGAGCTTCGTGGTCGGGCCGTCGGGGATCTTCTCGGTGTACGCGTAGCCCTTCTTGTCCTCGACCTGGCAGAAGTACGGTCCGTAGAAGAGCTCCTGCAGGCAGATGATCTGTGCGCCCTGCTTCGCGGCGTCGTCGATGTGCCGCAGGTGCAGCTCGACCATCGAATCCTTGCTGCCGGTCCACGCGGCCTGGACCAGCGCGGCCTTCACCGTCGTCATGTCGTTCGTCCTTCCATCGAGGCTGCGCTGCGCAGCACCCTATCGCAGCTGTTCGGCGAGGCTGATGAGCTCTTCCGCGGAGAACGCGCCGCCCACCTGGTACTGCATCCCGTCGGCGACCCACGCGATCGCCTTCGGCTGGCTCGCCTGCACGGTGTCAAAGACCGCGCCGCGCACGCCACGCACGGGCACCGCAACGCGCGCGGCAGGCGCGATGAGCGCCCCATTCGCCGGATCGGGGTACTCGATGATGATCGCGAGCCGTCCGTCGGCCAGCCGGTACGTATCACGGAATCCCTCGCTCATCCCCATGCTCGTAAGACCGGTCACGCCCGAGAACTGGAGGCGGGTCTGGAGCGTGGCGACACTTCGCGGCAGCTCGATGGCCTTGATACCCGTCCCGGGCGGTGCGGCGTGGAGCACGCTCACCGGTGCCGGGGTGTACCGCAAGAACGTCGTCGCGAGTACGACCGAGAGGAGCACGCCGCCGGCGAGGGGCAGCAGCCACCGGGCGCGCCACGACGGGCGCGGCTCGATGACGCCATCCAGATCTTCTATCAATCGATCCTGCTCCACGAACGATGGTATGGCGCGGCACAATCCGCGCATCCATGACCTCCTCCTCCCTCGAGTGGCTGCTCAGCTTTTCCGATCCCATGCTTGGGGCCGGCTGGAATCCACGTGCGAGCCGCGCCGCCCCGTGGCGCCTCGGGCGCATGCGCGCCCTGCTGGATCTCGCGGGTGCTCCGGACCGGCGGTTGCGCGTCGTGCTGATAGCCGGAACGAAGGGCAAGGGGTCGACCGCGGCATTCCTTGCATCGATCGCCCATGCCGCGCAGATCAGCGCCGGCCTGTTCACGTCGCCGCACCTCCAGACGTACCGCGAGCGGGTGCGCGTGGACGGAGCAATGCTCCCCGCCCCCGAGTTCGCCACGCGGATCGACGCTCTACGGCCGCTCGTCACGCGGCTGCGGCGCAGCCATGCCGCGGCGGGCGACCCGACGACGTTCGAGCTGACCCTGCTGCTCGCGCTTCGGGCCTTCGCGGATCGAGGGTGCGCGCTCGCGATCGTCGAAGTGGGCCTTGGCGGCCGCATCGATGCGACGAACGCGCTCGACCCCGCGGTGTCGGTCATCACATCGGTCAGCTATGACCACACCGCGATCCTCGGCCGGACGCTCCCAGCGATCGCGACCGAGAAGGCCGGCATCGTGCGGCGCGGGCGGCCGGCGTTCGCCGCCGTGCAGCGGCCGGCCGCCGCGCGCGCGATCGCCCGGGTCGCGAAGGCCGCTGGCGCTGATCTGCACGTGATCACCCCGCTCGACATCCACGCGGACCTCGGACTCACCGGGGAGCATCAGCGGCAGAACGCGGCGCTCGCGATCGCCGCTGCGCAGGCGCTCGTGCGCATCGAGCGGGCGTCGAGCATCACGACCGGCGTGCGCGTGGCCACGTGGCCGGCGCGCTTCGAACGGATCCGCGGCCGCCCGGCGATCGTGCTCGACGGCGCGCACAACGGGGCGTCGGCCGAAGCGCTCGCACGGTCGCTGCGCTCCGAGCGCGCGGGCCGGCGACTCGTGATGGTGATCGGTGTCGCAGGCGACAAGGACGCGCACGCCGTGCTGCGCCCGCTCGTGCGGATCGCCTCGGCCGTGGTCGTGACGCGGTCGGGGAGCCCGCGGGCCGCCGAGCCGGAGGCTGTCGCGCGGATCGCGAAGCGCACGGCCGGCGTCCCGATCACCGTGGCGCCCGACGTCGGAGCAGCGCTCGCGGCGGCCCGCGCGGCTGCCGGACCCGATGGCCTGGTGTGCGTCGCCGGATCGCTCGCCCTCGCTGGCGACGCACGTACGGCCCTCGGGCTCGTACCGTCGGAGCGATGGTGGTGATCCGCGGGCTCGTGTTCGACTTCGACGGCCTGATCCTCGAAACGGAGACGCCGGCGTATCAGGCGTGGGTCGAGATCTACCGCGAGTTCGGCCACGAGCTGCCCAAAGACCTGTGGCTCGAGTACATCGGGCGCGAAGGGAACTGGTTCGACGCGCTGGCGCACCTCGAGACGCTGGTCGGGCCGCGGGAGGACCGGCAGGCGATCCAGGACCGTCGCGACCGGCGCAAGACAGAGCTCGTCGCAGGGGTCGCCGAGTCCGCCGGCCTGCGCGCGCTGCTCACGGACGCACGGTCTCGCGGGCTCCGTCTCGCCGTGTGCTCGAGCTCGACACCGAGCTGGGTCCACGGGCACCTGGACCGTCTCGGGCTCCGGTCGTTCTTCGATCACGTCCAGTGCCGCGACCGGCCGGAGCTTCGGGCGAAGCCCGCCCCGGATCTCTACCAGGCCGCCTGCGCCGGCCTCGGCGTTCCGCCGGCCAGCGCGATCGCGTTCGAGGACTCGCGTAACGGCATGCTCGCGGCCCAGGCCGCCGGGATGCGCTGCGTCGTGGTGCCGAACGAGCTGACGGTGGCGATGGACCTGACCGGCGCCGACCACCGCTTCGCGTCGCTCGCCGACGTGTCGCTCCAAATACTGCTCGACGCGTCCTAGGATGCGGGCGTGGCCGCCACGACCCCCGCCGACGCGAAGATCGTCGCGCAACAGTTCCCGACCACGCCCCGCGCGAACCGCGCGCGCCACATCCTCGGTTACTGGCGCCATCCGGTCGCGCAAGCACTGGTCAAAGCGTTCCTCACGATCTTCGTGACCACGACGATCACGTTCTTCCTCATCCGGCTGATGCCGGGCAACCCCATCGACATCAAGATCGACGAGCTCACCAAAGACGGGCTCATGACGTACCAGGAGGCGCGCGCGCAGGCGGCGAGCCTCTTCAGCATCGATCTCGATAGGCCGGTCTTCGAGCAGTACCTCTCGTTCGTCGGCAACCTCGCCCATGGCAACATCGGCTACTCGTTCATCTCCCAGGGCACGCCGGTCATGTCCATCGTGCTGGCGGTGCTGCCCTGGACGCTCTTCTCCGTGGGCACCGGACTGCTGTTCAGCTTCAGCATCGGCGTGTTCCTCGGGTTGTTCGCGGCCTACAACCGGAACACGAAGATCGACCACATCCTGTCCCTCGGCGGATCCATCATCAGCGCCGTCCCGAACTACTTCATCGCGCTGCTGATCGTGATCGTCCTGGGCGTCGAGCTGCGGTGGATCCCGATCACGCAGATGCGCGGCGCGACCAGCCCCGGGATGCAACCCGGGTTCACGCCGGCCTTCATCGGTGACGTGCTGTTCCACGCCGCGCTGCCGATCAGCGTGTTCTTCCTCGCGACGCTGGGCCACTGGATCCTCGGGATGAAGAGCGCGACCATCAACGCGCTCGAGGAGGACTACGTCAACGCCGCGCGCGCGCGTGGTCTGTCGGACGGCCGGATCATGACCGCGTACGTCGGACGCAACGCGGTGCTGCCGTTGGTGACGCAGCTCGCGATCACCGCGGGCCTCGCGATCGGCGGGTCGATCCTCATCGAGCAGTACTTCGTGTATCAGGGTGTAGGGCTTCGGCTGCAGGCCGCGGTGACGCAGCGCGACTACCCGGTGATGCAGGGCATCCTCCTCATGGTCACCCTGTCGGTGGTCATCGCGAACCTCGCGGCCGACCTGCTCTACAGCAAGCTCGACCCGCGGATCGGGCGCGCGGGCGGGGCGACCGGCGCATGACCGCCGCGGCACTGCCCCGTGCCGGCGACCGGACCCTGCCCCGCCCCGTCGAGAGCGCGATCGAGTTCCT
This sequence comes from Candidatus Limnocylindria bacterium, assembly GCA_038207785.1. Classification (GTDB taxonomy): domain Bacteria; phylum Chloroflexota; class Limnocylindria; order P2-11E; family P2-11E; genus UBA4735. Next base: position 23,351 of record JBBQZK010000013.1, read on the forward strand.
GCGCCTGTTGTCGAAACGACCGAGCGGTCTCATCGGCTTCATCGGCATCGTGTTCTTCCTGTCCCTCGCCTTCATCGCGCCGCTCTTCGTCCCGAATCAGGAGAGCGGCGACATCACGCAGCTCTACGAGACGCCGTCGCTGCAGCACCTCCTCGGCACCGACAACGCCGGGCGCGACGTCCTCAACCAGATCGTCCAGGGCGGCAAGGAGATCATCAGCGTCGCCCTCATCACGGCGTTCCTGACCACCCTCGTCGCGACGGTCCTCGGGTCCATCTCCGCCCTCGTCGGAGGGCGCTTCGACGCCGCGCTCGTCGCGATCGCGGACATCCTTCTGACCGTGCCGCCGCTCATCGTGCTCATCGTGATCTCCGCCCTCGCGCGTCCGACGAACTTCCTGGCGCTCGCGCTCGTGCTTTCGCTGCTCGGCTGGGCCGGGCTCATGCGGCAGGTCCGCGCCCAGGTGCTGACGCTGAAGGAGCGCGATTACGTCGAGGCAGCGCGGTCTCTGGACCTCGGACTCATCCACATCGTGTTCCGCGAGATCCTGCCGAACATGCGCAGCTACATCGTCATCCACTTCGTACTGGCGATGACCGGCGCCATCTACGCGCAGGTCGCGCTCATCATCCTCGGACTGGTGCCCTTCTCCGGAAAGAACTGGGCGCTGATGCTGTACTTCGCGCAGACCCAGGGCGCCTTCTATTTCAACGACGCGTTCTGGTTCGTGTTCAGCCCGATCCTCGCGATCATCCTGCTGCAGCTGTCCCTCGTGCTGTTCGTGAATGCGCTGGAGGACATCTTCAACCCCCGCCTGCGCTCGTCATGACCCCGATCCTCTCGGTCCGCGATCTCTCGATCGACTACCGGACGCGCCGCGGGCCCGTGCACGCGGTCCGCGACGTCTCGTTCGACATCGCCAAGGGTGAGACGGTCGCGATCATCGGCGAGAGCGGGTCGGGGAAGACGACCCTCGCAGTCAGCTTCATCCGGCTGTCGCCGCGCTCGGCGAAGATCACCAAGGGCCAGATCCTGTACACGAACGACAAGGAGACGGTCGACATCCGGACCCTGCCGGATGACGAGCTGCGGCAGTACCGGTGGAGCGAGTGCGCGATGGTCTTCCAGGCGGCGCTCAACTCCTTCAATCCGGTCATCAACATCTGGGAGCAGTTCGCCGACACCGCGCGCGCGCACGGGCTCAAGGACTCGAAGAAGATCCACGCGCGGGCGCAGGAGCTGCTTGACCTCGTGCATCTGGATCCCGCGCGCGTGCTGACGGCGTATCCCCACGAGCTCTCCGGCGGCATGAAGCAGCGCGTGCTCATCGCGCTCAGCCTGATGCTCGAGCCACAGCTGATCATCCTCGACGAGCCGACGACGGCGCTCGACATCCTCACGCAGCGCTCGATCATCGATCTGCTCGGCACCTTGCGGAAGAAGCTCGGTTTCTCGATGATCTTCATCTCCCACGATCTCTCGATCGCCGCTGAGCTGGCCGACCGCATGATCACGATGTACGCGGGCACGGTCGTCGAGCGCGCCTCGGTGACGGATCTCTTCTATCGCCCGCGCCATCCGTACTCGGTCGGGCTCCTGCGCGCGGTCCCACGGGTGTCGGGTGCGATGGGCGCGGTGGCGTCGATCCCCGGCTCGCCGCCCGACCTCATCCGCCTGCCGCCCGGCTGCACGTACGTGCCGCGGTGCCCGGTGGCGATCCCGGCCTGCTCCGAGCGCGAGCCCGACCTGCTGCCAGTGGACATGCCCGACCACGATGCGCGCTGCATCCGCTGGAAGACCGTCGCGGAGCAGGTCGGCAACGCCGAGGTCGCGGTCGCCGAGAAGATCGCCACGGCATGAGCGTCGTCGACGTGACCGTCGCGGGGACCCCGCTCATCGAGCTCGATGGTGTCAGTCGTTCCTTCAAGGTCCCTGGCGGCGTCATCACCGCGGTCGACAGCGTGTCGCTCGCGATAAGCGCCGGCGAAGCCCTCTGCATCGTCGGCGAGAGCGGTTGCGGCAAGACCACGACCGGGCGGATGCTCGCCGGCATCCTGCGACCGACCGGCGGGCGTCTCATTTACGAAGGCAAGGACGTGTGGGCCAAGAAGGGAACGGATCTGTCGGCCTTCCGCCGGGCCGTGCAGCTCGTACACCAGGACCCGTACGCGTCACTCAATCCGACCCGCACGATCTTCCAGACGCTCTCAGCGCCGATCTACCGCCACAAGAAGGCCAAGGGCAGCCGCGACGCGATGAATCGCGTCCGCCACCTGCTCCAGGTCGTTGGCCTGACCCCGCCGGACGACTTCCTCGGGAAGTACCCGCATCAGCTCTCGGGCGGACAGCGGCAGCGGGTCGCGATCGCGCGTGCGCTCACCGTCGACCCGCGGCTCATCGTCGCCGACGAGGCGGTGTCGATGGTGGACGTGTCGATCCGCATCTCGCTGTTGAACCTGCTTCTCGGGCTACGCAACGAGATGGGTGTCAGCATCGTGCTCATCACCCACGACCTGGCCGTCGCGCGCTACTTCGCGAGCGAGGGGCGCATCGGCGTGATGTACCTCGGACGGATGGTGGAGCTCGCACGCAGCGAAGCACTGGTGTCCGACCCGGCGCACCCGTACTCGGCCGCGCTGATCTCGGCGATCCCCGAAGCGGACCCGAACATCACCCGGTCGAAGGAGCGCGTCCGCCTGAAGACGGCCGAGGTCCCGAGCCTGCTCGCACTGCCGCCGGGCTGCACGTTCCACCCCCGCTGCCCCCTGGCCGAGGAGGGGCTCTGCGACGTCCTCGTCCCCGCGCTGCTGCCCTTGCCGGGGCCGAGAGGCCCCCGGGAAGTCGCTTGCCACGTGGCCATCCGCGAGCGTCAGCCTGCCGCGGAGCTGCTTGCGTAAGTGGACCCGCAGATCCTGCGTGCGGGATTCCGCATCGCCGTCCTTGTCGCCGGGGTCGCGCTGTTACTCATGATCTTCGAGCCCCGGGATTCCGCCGAATTCGTGGTGAGCGCGATGGCCCTGGTCATTGGTCTCGCCTTCATGTCGCTCGTGGGCGTACTGGTTTGGTATTCGACACCGAAGATACCGCGAGCGCACAATGCGACGGTCCAGCGAAGGAGGAAGGAACAATGAACGACCAGCGATATCGCGTTGACCGGCGCCGGTTCCTGCGTGATTCCGCATTCGTCAGCATCGGCATCGTCGCCGCTGCGTGCGCCCCCGGGGCTACCCCGGCTGCCAGCGGCAGCGGCAGTGGCGGCGGTACTGCAAAGAAGGGTGGCGAGTTCCACGCCGCGTGGCCGTGGGACCTCCCGCCGAAGGGTCACTACAACTACCTCTCCGCCGGTGCGCTGATGAGCGGCAGCTACATCATGGACCTGGTGCTGCCGTCGCTCGGCGTCTACCGCTGGGCCGACGGCAAGTGGGAGAACTGGCTCATGGAGTCAGCGACCCAGAGCGGCGAGAACTACGAAGTCAAGCTCAAGCAGGGGCTCAAGTGGGACGACGGCAAGGAGTTCACCTCCGCCGACGTCGCATCGACGTACTGGGTCGGCCGCTCCCAGAGCTTCGGCATCTGGACCTACGCGGACAAGCTCGAGACGCCGGACAAGTACACGGTGCGATTCCACATCAACCGGCCGTCCGCGCTCGTGCCGCGTCTCGTCCTCCGCAACGGCATCCGCCCGGACTCGCAGTTCGGTACGTTCGCGAAGAAGCTCCAGGATCTTTACAACGCCGGCAAGACGACGGCGTCCGATGAGGTGAAAGCCGTCGCCAAGGAAGTCGCCGACTTCCGTCCGACCACGGCGCCGGCCATCGGCGCCTACAAGATCGATGTTTCGAGCGTCACCGCGGCACAGCTCACGATGACGAAGAACTCCGGTGGGCTGTTCGCGGACAAGGTCAACTTCGACAAGATCGTCGTCTACCAGGGTGAGACCGACGCGGTGACTCCGCTCGTGCTCGCGGGCGACGTCGACTACGCGACCCACGGCTTCCCGCTCGCGACCGACAAGGCCTTCGGTGGCAACGGACTGCGTGTCGTGCGCGGCCCGCTCTACACCGGGCCGGCGATCTACTTCAACTGGACCACCGCTCCGGAGTTCCAGGACAAGCGGCTCCGTCAGGCCGTCGCCATGGCCATCAACAAGGCCGAGAGCGCGACGATCACCTACGGCCAGTCGGCCAAGGCCCAGAAGTTCATGGCCGGCGTCAGCGACAACATCGTCCCGCTCTGGGTCAGCACCGCGGACCAGGGGAAGCTCAAGTCGTATGACTACGACCTCGCCGCGGCCGCGAAGCTCATGACCGACGCGGGCTACGCGAAGGGCAGCGACGGCATCTACGCGAAGGGTGGTAAGGCGCTCGCGTACGAGCTGTACTTCCCGAGCGACTTCGCCGACTGGACGAGCGCCGCGAACCATGCGAGCGACTCGCTCAACAAGTTCGGCATCAAGATCACGCCGCGCGGAGCGATCCGCTCCACGCAGCTCGCCGACGTGAACGGCGGCAAGTTCCAGATCGCGATCATGGGCTGGGGCACGGCGAACCCGCACCCGCAGGGTTCGTTCATCCAGGACCTGCAGACGCACAACACCATCCCCGCCGGCGGTGGCATGGCCTACCCGCTCACGCAGGGAAGCACCGACTTCGCCGCGCTCATCAACTCGATGGGTGACGGCTTCGACACCGAGAAGCAGAAGCCGGCCGTGACGGCAGCGATCCTCGCGTACAACGACCTGCTTCCGAACATCCCACTCTGGGAGCGCTACGGCAACAACCCGGTGAACGAGAAGAAGCGCGTCGCAGCGTGGCCGGCCGACAGCGACCCCGTGTACAAGAACGGTGGTGGCGACAGCTTCGTGTCGATCATGATCTACAACGGAACGCTGCACGCGATCTAGCTCGATCGCGATCGTGCATGGAACGGGCGCCCGAACGGGGCGCCCGTTCTGTTTGGGTATGGTTCGGCCATGACCACGGTCGCCGATGCGCCCGAGCTCGCCGTGGTGCTCGGTGGAGGCCTCGCGGCCGACGCCGGCCCGCTCCCCTCCACGAGCGCGCGCGCGCATCGGGGGGCGCAGCTCGCGCGCGAGCGAACGGAGCTGGTGGTGATCTGCTCCGGCGACCGGCAGCTCGATGCCGCCCCCGGGACACCGAGCGAGGCCGCGCTGATGCGCGATCTCATCGTGGGCTGGGGCGTCGCGGCTGAGCGGATCGCGATCGAGGACGAGTCCCGGGACACCATCGGCAACGCGGTGCTTACCGCGATCCGCTACCTCAAGGACATCGAGCCCCGCCCGCTCGCGATCATCACGTCCCCGTTCCACCTGGAGCGCGCCACGGAGACGTTCCGCCACGTGCTCGGATATCCGTGGCAGATCGAGGCGGTGGCCGCGGACGAGACCGATGACGACATCGAACGTGCCGCACGCGAGACCCGCTACCTGCAGGAGACCACGACGCTCTTCGCCGGCGTCGAGCCCACCGACTACGGGACGATGGCCGCGCGGCTGCGAGAGCGATGGCCGTACTACCGCGAGGTCAGGCGCCTCGACCTCTGACGCAAGCCGGCGCCGATCAACAGGCGATCACCTGGAGGTCGCATGTCCGACGCCATCGTCCTCGCGATCCATGCGGACCACGCCGACGCGATCCTGGACGGCACCGCGCGCTTCGAGCACCGCACCCTCCCGCCAAAGCGCCTGCCCGCCCGCGCGTACCTCGCGGTCGTCGAGGAGCGCGCGGTCATCGGCGAGTGCGAGCTTGGCGCACCCACCCGGAAGTCCAAACAGGGCTGGGCCCTTCCCGTCACGAAGCCCCGGCGGTACCGCGCCCCGCGCCCCCTCAGTGACTTCGGCCTCGCGAAGGTCCCCCGCTCGTTCCGCTACGTCGAGGGCTAGTTCGACCCGGCTGGCTCTAGTAGCGTGCGGAACAGATCTGCGATCGGTGCCCAGAACCGAGGCGTGAGCGGGCCGATCGGTTCGTCGTCACTTATCTGCTGCCAAGCCACCGCGTAGACGACCTCGCCATCGACATTCTGAGGAACAGCGAGATCGTCTGTCTCGACCCGGCCTAGGAACAGTCCGAGCCCTGCATCCCCGTCACGCCCTCCGGCAGCGTGAGGCGCCGCACGATGTGACAGTGCGCACCGGCCTCTTCGAATACTTCGCGAACGGCCGCCTGCTCCAGAGTCTCGCCCGGCTTTACGCCACCGCCTGGCAGGATCCAGAAGTGACCCTCCAAGTCGAGGTGCTGGACCATCAAGATCCGATCGCCCCACGGCACGATGACGCGGACCCTTGTCGGGGACTCGTTCACAGCAAAGTTGTAGCGCGACGCGACAAGCGGAGATACCAACACAACAAGCAGCAGGGTCCTAGTTAGTTCGCGGGCCGCCAGGCGAACGAGACGTGGACGATCCGCTCGCCATCCGTCTCGAAGGTCCACGTCGTGAAGTTCGCGAAGTGACCGGGCGATCGCGTCAGCCCGCGCAGGATCACGGTGTTCTCCAGGATCTCTTCCTCACGCACACGCCGGATGAATGGCGGCGCCATCCGGATCAGCCGTTTGGCGGCGTCCTTGCCCTGCAGCTCGGTCTCGCCCCCCGGCAGCACGACCGTGACGTCGTCCGCGCACACCGCCGCGGCTTTGTCGGGGTCCCCGGCTTCGAGCGCGGCCATGAACGTCTTCGCGGCCTGGAGGGGCGTCACGCGGTCATTGTCTCGCGGCGGCGGCGCGCGCTCCCTGCTCGACCCATTCGGGCCGCATCCGCACACCGAGGGCGGCCAGGGCCAGTGCGGTGACGATCCCGGTCGCCGCAAGGTCGGGGTCGTCGCCGTCGGCGAGGGCAAGCTCCGGGTAGCGCTCGTCCGCGACGACGAGCGCGAACGTGTGGCCGGTCGCGGCGGCCGTGAAATCGCGTCCGCCCAACACGTACGGCAGCGCCCGCCCGCGCATCACCATCTCGATCCCGCCCGGGTCGCGCCGGGCGAGCACGAACGGCCGGCGATCCGGAGCGTCGACGATCGCGAGCGCCACGGCCTCGTCCGGCGCCCGGGCGATCGTGACGACGTCGGGCAGCGGGCCGTGCACCGGCGCCCATGGATCGACGGCCTCGTCGAGGAGGAGGAGCACGCGCCGATTCGCTTCCGCGTGGGCCACGAACGCGACGAGCGCCTCGACATCGCCCCGCGAGAGCTCGCCGAGCTCGGGGCGCGTCGCGCCGAGCTGGTACCCGATGGTCGCCACGGCCGTCCCCGCGATGGCGAGCAGCGGGTCATCGATCGGGTCGTCCGCGGCGGCGACCGTCGCGCCGGCCGCCTCGAGCACCCCGCGTGCGTATCGCGCGACGGTCCGTGCGCCGGTGCCGCGGATGATGCCCACGAGGTAACGGACGTCCGGACGTCCGAGCGCCTCGAGGTGCCCCCGGATCCGCGCGACCGTGCCGCCATCCGCCGCCCGCTCGGGCATCGTGCGAAGGAACTCACGGACCAGCGGCGCATCCACGCGAGGCGGATTATTGGCGATGTGCGGAAGTCCCTCGCGCCGTACGCCATCGCCGCCGCGTTCGTCTTCGTCATCTCGGTGGCGGTCCTCGCGACCGCGCTCGCGAGCGGCGGCCTGCTCGAGGAGCGGATCGTTGCGGACGCGTCGCCGACACCGTCGGCATCGCGCGCGATCGTGGAGCTCTCACGAGCCGGGCGCCTCGCGTATTGGCGCGCCGATCCGAGCGGCACGAACCAGCTCTGGGTGTCGAATGCCGACGGGAGCCAGCGGCGCGCGATCGGGCGAGCCCTATCGCTCTCAGGCGTCCTGATGACGCGGTGGTCAGCTGACGGTGAGTCGATCGCGTATCTGGACCGGGGCGGGCAGTTCGTGGCGATCCAGCGCCTCGACGGCGGCCACGTCGACCTGCCACTGCCGCCGGGCGTCGCCTCGGGAGGGTCGCGGTTCATCGACCTCGCCTGGTCGACCGACAGCCGCTCCGTGGCGGCCACGCAGCGCGATGCGGGCAGCCAGAGCACCGACGTGTATGTCGCGTCGGCGACCGGTGGCAGCTGGCGCAACGTCACGGTCCTGCGCAACGCGTTCCTGTCGCAGTGGATCTCGCCGGACGAGCTGCTCGTGCACACCCAGAGCGGGCTTATCGGCGTGCAGCGCACCGACGGCTCACGGGTCCGCCCGCTCACCGCGCAGATCGCGACGTCGCCATTCCTCGGTGACGATGGACGGGTCTATTACCTTGCCGGCCAGGTCGCGCCGACCATCCGTGACTCGACCGTGCCCGTCGTGAACGCCGGCCAGGCCCGCGTGTGGAGCATGAACCTCGACGGCGGCGACGTCCGCCAAGAGATGCCGCAGGCATACGACGACGTTCGCCTCGTCGACGCGTGGAGTCCCGGACGATTCCTCGTGCATCAGGGCGCGAGCACCGCACTCGCGTTCCTCATCCCGGGTACGCCGCCGCTCGCCTCGGTCCCGGGGGTCGTCGACCGCGTGGTCTTCTCGCCCGACCGGCGAGCGGCGATCGGCGTCAGTGGCTCCAAGATCGTGCGCTACGACACCGCGCAGCCGGACCGTCCGGTCCTTCTGTTGAGCGACGTCGTCCAACCCGACGCGTGGTACCCGCGAGCCGAGCCGGTCATCTCGCGCACCCCCGCTTCGCCGGGCGAGCGGCCGACGGCGCGATATGCGTTCTCCTTCGGCGGCATGGTGTGGGCCACCGACGCGAACGGCGGCGTCCGGCTGCTGCGACAGCTGCAGTCGAGCGACTTCGTGACACGGCGGCTCGGCGGCATCGCCATCCCGCAGTGGTCACCGCGCGGTGACCGGGTCCTGTACTTCGACGTGCTCGCGAACTCGTTCCGCGGCGCCATCTTCCTCAGCGACGTCACCGGGACGGGGGGCCGGCTGAGCGATCAAGATGCTGCCGGCATGTTCCCGCTCTGGACGCCGGACGGCAACGTGGCGTTCACCGACCTTGTGAGCGCCGCCGACTCCGCGGGCTTCGGCGCCGACGGCGAGGTGCGCATCGTGTCCCCCACGAACGGCGCGGTCGTCGCGACCTACAAGGCCCGCGAGATCGCGTTCGGCGGCGGGAAGACCTTCCTCATCGACAACGGCAAGCTCAATGTGACCGTTCAGTCGCGCACCGACCATTCGATCCTCGAGGCCACGCCGACCGGCATGCGCACCGTCGCCACCGCGGCCACGTTGTCGGCGGGCACGCAGTTCTCCGTCACACCCGCGCTACAGCTCTCGATGCTGGGCGCATCGGCCGACGGCACGGTCCTGTCCGCGCGGATGAGCCCCGCGACAGGCAGCGTCGGATTCATCTTCACCCTTCTGCGCGCAGCCGACGGCGTCGCCACGCTCCAGGTCCCGGGGCAGGACGTGGCCGATATCAGGTGGTCACCCAGCGGCCACCTCGTCGGGATGACCTTCGGCAACATCCCGATCATCCGCGACGCCCTGACCGCGACGATCGTCTCGTCGGCGACCAGCGGGCGCTTCGCCGGATGGTCTCCCGACGGCCAGTGGTTCTACGTCGCGCGGGACACAGGCCTCTACGCGATGCGGCTCACCGGCGGCGACCCAGTGCGCATCTCGTCATTCGGCGTGCCGGTCTCGACTACACCCTGACGCGATCCATGAACCGGCGGAAGGCCGCCAGATGCTCGTCCGGAGATCCGAACCCGGCCCGCATCGTGTTCATCTCGAAGTCGGTCGCGCCCATGGCGCGGTAGCGCTCCGCGGCCCGGGAGAGCTCGTCGTCGCTCATTCGCGCGCCCATGCGGCACTCGAGCCCGACGCCGCTCGGATCGCGCCCGGCGCCTTTCACCCACTCCCAGAATTGCGTCGCCTGCGCCGCGCCCTCATCCGTCGGCGCGAAGTGCGCGAACAGTCCGTCACCGAGGCGCGCGACCCGGCGGATCGCGATCTCGCTGTCGGCGCCCATCCACAACGGGATCGGCCGCCGCACCGGCAGCGGGTTGATGCCGGCCCGGTCGACGTGATGCCACGTGCCGTCGAAGGTGACGGACGGCTCGGTCCAGAGGCGCCGCAGCAACGCGATCTGCTCCTCGATGCGCTTGCCGCGATCCGTGAACCGCATGCCGAGCGCATCGAACTCGACCCAGTTCCATCCGACGCCGACGCCGAGCCGGAGCCGCCCGCCGGACAGCACGTCGAGCGCAGCCGCCTGTTTCGCGACGAGCGCCGTCTGCCGCTGCGGCAGGATGAGGACCCCGGTCGAGAGCTCGAGCGTCTGCGTGATCGCCGCGGCGAACGCGAAGAGGACCATGACCTCATGGAAGGTCGACTCGACCGTGTACGGGCCCGACCAGTTCGGCCGGTCCGGCTCGGCTCCGAGCACGTGGTCGTAGGCGACAAGGCCGTCAAAGCCCATCGCCTCGACATCGCGGATGAATCGCGCGACGACGGCCGGATCGGTGCCGAGCTCGGTCTGGGGGAAGATCGCGTGGAGACGCACCGCCCGTCAGTATCGAGCACATCCGCGGGATAGACTGCCGCGCGATGACCCGTCCACTCTCCGCCCGGATGTCCCGCCTGGGCACCGAGACCGCGTTCGAGGTCCTCGCGAAGGCCCGCGCGCTCGAGGCGCAGGGCCGGGACATCATCCACCTCGAGATCGGCGAGCCCGACTTCGACACGCCGCCGTCCGTGGTGCACGCCGGTCTTTCGGCCCTGCAACGGGGCGAAACGCATTACACCGCGTCGGCCGGGATCCTCGAGCTGCGTGAAGCGATCGCGGCCCACCTCAACCGGACGCGCCACGTGAGCATCGATCCGGGCCAGATCGTGGTCACGCCGGGCGCGAAGCCGATCATGTTCTACGCGATGCTCGCGCTCCTCGAAGCGGGCGACGAGGCCATCTACCCGGACCCGGGCTTCCCGATCTACGCGTCGATGATCAGCTTCGCCGGCGCGACCGGCGTCCCGCTGAAGCTCCGCGAGAAGAACGACTTCGCGCCCGACCTCGATGAGCTGAAGACGCTCGTGACCGAGCGGACCAAGCTCATCGTGCTGAACAGTCCCGGGAACCCGACGGGCGGGGTGCTTTCACAAAGCGTCATCCACGAGATCGCGCAGATCGCCAAGGCCCGGGACCTCTGGGTGCTCGCCGACGAGATCTACGCCGAGATCCTGTACGAGGGGACCCACCACTCCATCCTGCGTGAGGACGGGATGGCCGACCGGACGATCCTGCTCGACGGCTTCAGCAAGACGTTCGCGATGACGGGGTGGCGGCTCGGATACGGCGTCTTCCCCTGGTCGCTCGTGGATCCGGTGACGAAGCTCGTCACCAACTCGGTGTCCTGCACGGCCGCGTTCACGCAGCGCGCCGGGGTGGCCGCGCTCACGTCGCGGCCGCCGGAGGTCGCCGAGATGGTGAAGGCCTTCCGCGAGCGCCGCGACGGCATCGTCCGCGGCCTGAACCGGATCGACGGCATCAGCTGCCGCGAGCCGAAGGGTGCGTTCTACGTGTTCCCGAACATCACCGGCCTCGGGCTCGGCGATTCGACGACGGTCCAAGAGCGCATCCTCCACGAGGCGGGAGTGGCGACGCTGAGCGGGACGGCGTTCGGCGCCGGCGGCGAGGGCCACCTGCGCCTCTCCTACGCGAACTCGCCGAAGAACCTCCTGGCGGCGGTCACGCGCATCGGCGAATGGGCCCGCGCGGCGCAGCAGGGCCGCAGCACCGCTGCCGCTGGGAGCATCACGAGCTCCGACCGCTAGGCCCGATACCGTCGATCACCAGATCGACGATGTCCGTCGCGAGCTCCTCCGCGCCACGACCTCCGGGCCGCGCCTCGCGCCCGGTCCACGGATCGATGAGGTTCAGGAGCGCCTGGGCGGTAAAGGCGGTGTCGATGCTGCGCAGCTCGCCACTCCGTACGCCGTCGTCCAGCACCAGCTGGAGCGGGGAAAAGAAATGCCGGAAGAAGGCGCTGCGGGTCTGGCTGAGCTGATCGATCGTCAAGGTCACCCCGCCCTCACGCACGAGCCGGGGACCGCTGCACCGGGCGCGGATGAGATACGCGATCGCCGCGACGAGCCGCTCTCGCGCCGAGCCAGCAGCGCGGCTCGCGGTCCGCAGGCCGCCGCCATGCTGTTCGAGGACGCTGCAGACCATCTCGGTGAACAGGACGCTCTTGTCGCCGAAGTAGTAATAGAGGGTCGGCTTCGTCACCGCGGCGTCGCGCGCGATGTCGTCGAGCGACACCCCATGCACCCCGCGCTCGCTCCACAGCCGATCCGCAGCCTGCAGCAGCCGCTCACGCGTCGATCCGGGACCCCTGCGTCGCTCCGGAGGCCGTCTGGTCGGCACGGTTTGAGTCTACCGACCGGTAGGTAGTGACTCGATATGACGCGTCCGCAACGAACCGGTACCGATACCGTAAATAGAATCGCTCTACCACCGTTTGTTGCGTATTCATGGGCGAGTCGTGGGCGTGGCGTTACGCATTCACAGCGAATTCGGTCGCTGACCTGCTTCTAGCTGCCCCATCAACGCCCGGCCACCGGGTAATGGAAATAAGGGGGCTACGCAAAAGATGCGCAAGGCAACGACTCTCTTGACGATCCTCGCGAGCTTGCTGTTCTACGCGCTCGCGTTCTCGGCACCCGCCTCCGCGGACCCGGCCGGAAACAACGGGGACGTGAAGATCCACGACACGGCAGCCCCGGACGACCATCGCAATGAGCCGCACGTCTGTACCTTCTACATCGACGGCTTCAACTTCGATGGTGGTTCGAGTGGCACATGGCGGATCGAGCGCTGGGCGCCCACCGGATCCGGCATCGCGAAGAGCGGTGTCTGGGGCCCCGCTGATGGCAACGGGCACTGGGTTTCCGAGCGGATGGCCCTCCCGAACGGGCACTACAAGCTCTTCTTCAAGCAGACCGCACCGATGACTCCAGGCGGCGAGAAGCAGAAGGTCTTCTGGGTCGAATGCCCAGGATCGACCGGTACGTCGACGGGCAACTCTACCGCGTCGTCGACCAGCAACAGCACCAGCAACAGCACCAGCAACAGCACCAGCGACACGACCAGCAACAGCACCAGCAACAGCACCAGCGACACGACCAGCAACAGCACCGGCAACTCGACCAGCAACAGCACCAGCGACACGACCAGCAACAGCACCAGCAACAGCACCGGCAACTCGACCAGCAACAGCACCAGCGACACGACCAGTAACAGCACCGGCAACAGCACCAGCGACACGACCAGCAACAGCACCGGCAACACGACCAGCAACAGCACCGGCTCGACCGGTTCGAGCACCGGAACCTCCGCAAGCACCGGCAACTCGACCGGCGTCGTCGCGGGCATCCAGACCCCGCAAGCCAACGGCGCGGGCGCGGTCAGCCCGATCGTCGAAACGCCTGGCAAAAACGCGGTCAACGGCGTCGAGAGCGCCGGCACCGTCGCCGGTGTTGAAAGCCTTCCCTCGACCAGCACGGACTCACCGGCGATCCCGCTCGCAGCCCTGGGCGTTGCGCTCATGGCCATGGGCGGTCTGATCCTGCGGCGCGACCAGACCCGGGCGTAAGCCCACCTCGAGAGTCAGCCTTGCGCTGAGGGAGCCCCCCTTCCGGGGGGCTCCCCTTCTCTTCCTCCACACTTACGCCGTGAAGCGCGAGCTCGGGTTCTGGACGGGGCAGGCCGACGTCGCGCCGATCGCGCTCTTCCGTCTGGTCTACGGCGTTCTCACCATCAACTGGTTTTGGCAGCTCCTGCCGAATCTCGCGCAGTTCTTCTCGGACGAGGGCATGCTCCCGCGCGCGAGCCAGGTCACCTTCTTCGGGGCTCAGTTCACGCTCTTGAACGCGGCGGGCACGAGCTGGCAGGTCGGGATCTTCTGGGCGATCGCTCTGGTAGCCGCGGTCGCCCTGGCTATCGGCTTTCATAGCCGGACCGCGGCCTTCGCGACGTTCATCGCCCTCGCGAGCTTCTCATTGCGTGATCCGTTGATGGGCGACGGGAGCGACCAGGTCTTCCGCGCGAGCGCGTTCTGGCTCGGGTTCACCGCCTCCGGCGACCGTTACTCGGTGGACGCGTGGCTACGCACGCGGCGGGGCGATCCACCAAGCGGGCTCGCGTGGGCGCTCCCGATGCGTCTGCTGGAGCTGCAGTTCGCGTGGATCTATCTGGCGACCGGGCTCGAGAAGATGGGTGGCGGGCTATGGCGCGACAGCCTCGCGGTGTTTTACTCGCTCCAGCTGGAGCACACCTTCGCCCGTCCCTGGGCCGCGCCGTTGGCGCGCAGTGTCGATCTCACGCGGATCGCGACGCAGCTCACCCTTGTCACCGAGCTGGCCTTCCTCCCGTTGTCCTTCCTTCCGTACATCCGCCGCCTCGGCCGGATCGTCGCCGTGCTCGCAGCGGCGGGTCTGCATCTATCCATCGTGCTGTTCATGAATGTCGGCAACTTCCCGCTCGTGATGCTGGCCGGGCTCATCCCGTTCCTGCCTGCGGTCTGGATCCACCAGCTCGCAGAGCGGCTGCGGCTGCCCGGACGCGAGCGCGCCATCGTCGCGAAGACGCCCACGCCTCGGTGGACGCGCGCGGCCGGTGGCGTAGGGCTGGCCCTCCTCGCGCTGACCATCTTTTCGACGTCCCTTCCCGCCTACGCGGCGGTGCCACGTCCCAGCGCCGTCGATCAGGCGCTCCTCTACGCGGACCTCAGGCAGAAATGGAACATGTTCGCCCCCAACCCCGCGACCACAGACGGCTGGATGCGTATCCCTGCCGTACTTGCTGACGGCACACGCATCGACCTCGCGACCGGCGGGCCACTCGGCGACGAGCCGTTGTACGCGGATCCCCTGTACAGCCGCTGGACGAAGGTCACCGAGTGGATCGCGTCGCCTGCCGGTGTCCCCTACCGCGAGGAATACTCCCGCATGTATTGCCGGCTACGGAATCTCCACCTTCGACCAGGCCAGGTGCCTATCGAGAGCTTCGACCTCATCTACTACGAACGCGCGGTCCCGCCGCCTGGCGGGACGCCGCTGCCGATCCGCGTCATCACGCTCAATTCTCACCACTGCTAGCGAACGTCGCCTCCACAGCGGTCGGCGGACCACCGGTGGCCCACACTGAGCCTGTGAGCGACGCGATCCAGTATGGCCAGGAGCGCCGGCTCGTATCGGTGCTGTTCGCGGACTTCGTGGGCTTCACCACCCTCTCCGAGGAGCTCGATGCCGAGGTGCTCCAGGAGCTGGTGTCGGGGATCTTCGAGGATCTGGCCGAACAGGCGGTCACCTATGACGGCACGATCGAGAAATTCATCGGGGACGCCATCTTCGTGATCTTCGGCGCGCCGATCGCGCACGAAGACGATCCGCAGCGCGCGCTGCGGACCGCGCTCGCCATGCACCGGGTCTTCGGGGAGCACGCCGCGCGGGCCAAGAAGGACCGCGGCATCGAGCTCGGCCTCCGCATCGGCGTGCATACCGGCATGGTCGTCGCAGGCAACGTTCGCTCCGTCGCCGAGTACGGCGTGATGGGCGACACCGTGAACACGGCCGCCCGGCTCCAGGAGTCCGCCCCGCCCGGTGAGACGTACGTGACCCAGTCGACGTTCCGGCTCACGAACCGCGAGTTCACGTTCCGCGAGGTCGGACCGGTCGAGCTCAAGGGCAAGGAGAAGCCGGTGCTCGCGTACGCGCTCACCGGCGAGCGTTCGGACATCCGCGTCGCGATCGAGCTGAATGCGCCGCTCGTCGGCCG
>JBBQZK010000014.1:0-37769 GCA_038207785.1 Candidatus Limnocylindria bacterium
GTCGGGTCTGGCGCGTCCCGCGACGCGAATTCGACGAATGGCTCGCTCGCTCCAGCCAGGCCGGTCGTATGACCGGGCGGCAGCGGCGGCTGTTCTGATCGCTCGACGCGCTGACACTTTTCGAGGAAGGGAGGTGACCTAAATGCCCGCAAAGAAGAAGGCTGCCAAGAAGACCGCGAAGAAGAAGTCGAAGAAGAAGTAGTGCTCGGGGCTAACGCCCCTGCGCTCTGCTACTTCTACTTCGTAGTCGCTCTGTCTTTGACGGCGGCGCCGCGGGCGGGCGGCGCTGGCCGGACTTTCGTACCGGTCGAGCGCATTCATTCCGTAACGATTCGATAACAGCAGCCAGCCGGGCCTCGTTGCCCCTAGTGATGAAGCGGACCGTCTCCGTCACGTCGCTTGCCCTGCTGCTGGTGCTGTCGAGCGTGAGCTTGAACGTTCGCTCGGCGAACGCCATGTCCGTCGTGTCCGCGGACGCGACCCAGACCGCGGTGCAGGCGGACATGCTCCAGACCCTCAACGACCATCGCGCCTCCGTGGGTGCGCCGACGATCGCCGCCGATGCGCGCGTGAACGGTGCCGCGCAGAACCACGCGGACTACAGCTCCGCCAACAACTACATGGGCCACTACGAGACCAGCGGCCTGCCGTACTACACGGGCTATTCGGCGCGCGACCGGCTCACCGCGACCGGCTGGACGACTTCCTTCGTCAGCGAGGTCGCGACGGGCGGATCGAGTGGCGTCGCCGGCGTCAACCAGCTCTGGGACGCGCCGTACCACCGCCTCGGCATGATGCATCCGAATTCCGTCTCCACCGGATGGGGCTACTCGGTCGTGGGAAGCCGCGGATCGACGGTCGGCGACTTCGTGTACGACTTCAGCCAGCGTCCCGTGAACTTCGTGCGGTCGCCCGCCGCGGGGCAGGCCGGCATCCCGACCAGCTGGAGCGGTCAAGAGTCACCGGATCCGCTTCCCGCAGGCGTCTCCGGGCCGGTCGGCTACCCGATCATGCTCGTCTACTCCGCAGGACAGAACGTCACGATGCGCGCGGCCGAGGTCGTCGCGCCGGGCGGCGCGCGCCTACCGATCTACTACGCGCCGCAGCAATTCGAATACGACTACCAGATCATCATCCCGCAGGCGCCCCTCGCCGCGGGCACCACGTACCACGTGCGCTTCGACATCAACGTGAGCAACGTCATGGTCACCAACGAATGGGACTTCACGACCGCCGGCGGATCGGGCATCGCCGTGCCGCCACCCCCGACGCAGAGCTTCCATTCGGCGTTCCAGAGCGAGAGCGCGTGGCCGACGCTCGTTGCCGGCACCTCGACGTCGCTCACGGTGAAGTTCACGAACACCGGCACTGCAACGTGGGAGAAGGGTGTCGCCGGAAAGCAGGCCAACCTTGGCCTCAACGGCGACACGCTCACCTTCGCGAGCCTCGGCATGAACGACGGCTGGCTCTCCGGGAACCGGCTCGCGACGACCGTGGAGCCGACGGTGGCCCCGGGTCAGACGGCGACATTCACGTTCAACGTGCGCGCGCCTATGACCCCCGGCACGTATCGCCTGCCACTCCGTCCGGTCATCGATGGGGTGACCTGGATGGAGGACTCGGGCGTCTTCATGGTCATCGTCAGCCAGTCGAGCTTCCATTCGAGGTGGCTCTCGCAGTCGCCGTATCCAGCCCTGCGAGCGGGCCAGATCAGCGCGCCGCTCACGATCTCATTCACCAACACCGGATCGAGCCCCTGGGTGAAGGGCGTGCTCGGTCAGGAAGCCCGACTTGGCATCAACCTCGATGACGTGACCTGGGCCGCGCTCGGCGTGAACTGGCCGTTCGCCAGCCGCGTCGCGACGCAGACCGAGGCGAACGTCGCCACCGGACAGGTCGGGACGTTCACGTTCCAGGTCAAGGCGCCGGCGACGCCGGGGGTGTACTCGATCCACGTCAGGCCGGTCATCGACGGCACCACGTGGATGGAAGACGAAGGCGTCTTCCTCATCGTCACCGTACTTCCCTGATAAACCCTGTTCGCTTCGCTGCCTTCGGCTGCTCCGCGATCGGGGGCCCTGCGGCTCGGTCGGGCAAAGCCCTCCCTGATAAACCCTGATCGCTTCGCTGCCTTCGGCTGCTCCGCGATCGGGGGCCCTGCGGCTCGGTCGGGCAAAGCCCTCCCTCGCCTGATCAGGGGTCGTTGAATAGGACTTCGTAGAGCGCGCGGCAGCGTGGGCACTTCACTGACGCGGCGTACGGCGGGTTCGGCGGCACGTCCGAGTGCTCGCGGGTCACGAAGCGCGGACCGACGTGCTCCCCACAGAACGGACACGCTGTGGCGTATGCGAGAAAGTCGGCCCGCCGCGCGGTGATGCGCCGGCCTTCCACTCCACGCGCGTGCATGCGGATATCTTAGGGACGTGGCTGAAGCGGGAACCGCCGGGAGCGACAAGAGACCCACGGGTCGTACGAAGATCGCGACCGAGACAAAGACCCTCAAGGTCGGTGATGCGGCACCGGACTTCACCCTGCGCGCACACGATGGCCGCACCATCACGCTGTCGGCGCTCCGCGGCCAGCGCGTCGTCATCGCCTTCATGGCCTTCGCCTTCAGCGGTACCTGAAACCACGAGGCTCCGGCCCTCGCATCGCTTCAGCAGCGATACGAGGCGGGGACGACCCAGGTCGTGGGCATCACGTGCGACGCGGTGTACTCGCTCAAGGCCTGGGCGGAGCAGCTTGGCATCACGAGCTATCCGTTCTGCTCCGACTTTTGGCCACATGGCGCGATCTCTCGGGCATGGGGCGTATTCAACGAAGAGATCGGCCGGCCCGAGCGCGCGATCATCGTGGTCGACGCTGCGGGCGTGATCCGCTACATCGACGTACACCAGCTGCGCGAAGTGCCGGACGAGGCCGAGATCGCCGAGGAACTTGGGAAGCTCGAGTCTTAGCGGGTGGGGATCAAGTAGGCGCGGCCCTCGTCCGCGATCGTGAATCGCACCACGTCTCCCATGTTGGCCGGCAGACTCTCGCCTTTCACGAGCAGCGCCGCTCCGCAGTCGACGACGGTGATGTCACCGGTCGCGGAGACGGTGCCCTCGACGACCGCGCCGGGCGCCACCAGTCCGCCGCTCACACTCGCGCCGGCGCCCGTCCCGACGTCGATGGCCGTGTACTCGATCGCCATCGTGACCCGGTCGCCGATCGCGAGGCGGGCCTTGCGCACGGCCCCGGTCGCGTCCCTGCCCCGCAGGTCGAGCTGCTCGCCCAGCTCGCCGGAGCGCATCGTGACGACGATGTCGCCGCGCGTGCCGTCGAGGGCGATCACGACGCCGCGCGACGCCCGCTGCCGCCACTTCTCGATGAACGCGAGCTGATCGAAGTCCAACATCGTCGATACGATATTCGCGTGGGAGTGCGCGCCGCGTTCTTCGATGTTGGCGACACGCTCGTGGAGGGATGGGATCCGGACTACCGCACGCTGGCCCGCAGCGCACTTGCCGGCCATTACGGGGAGCGCGACTGGTACACGCCGTTCCTGGACGCCGAGCACGAGCCCGCCGATCAGGACGGACCGTGGCGCCAGGAGACACTGGCGATCATCGGGCGCTGGCTCCGCGACCAGCGCGTGGCGACGGATGATCTCGACCTCGACCGGATCCGGTCGCTGTGCAGCGTGCCGCTCGACACGGTCGCGCACCTGACCGAGGGCGCAGCCGACGCGCTGCGCTGGTGCAAGGCCAGCGGCCTCACCGTGGTCCTCGTCACGAACACCATGTGGAGGGGGGACGACGAGGTCCGCGAGGACTGGCGGCGGTTCGGCCTCTCGGAGTTCATCGATGGCGTCGCGAGCTCGCACAGCGTCGGCTGGCGCAAGCCGCACCCGGCGATGTTCGAGCGTGCTCTTGCGCTCGCTGGTGCCGGGCCCGAGGAGGCCTTCATGGTCGGCGACCGCCTGGGCGCGGACGTCGTCGGCGCCAAGCAGCTCGGCCTCCGCGCGATCCTGCGGAGCACCACGACCGGCCCTCCGCAGATCGAGACCGACGTCCGACCCGACGCGATCGTGCGCTCGCTCCGTGAGCTACCCGCCGTCGTGACCCCTTGGCTCTAGCCCGCGGTCGTGGTAGAAACGAATTGTTGATCCCGCACGTCGGAACTTCACTTCCCAAGGGGCCCGACTGCTTCGGGCTGACCTGCTGGTGTCCGTAGGCCGCTGAAACAAGCGGCCACCCTGGCGAGACCCAGCCACCGCCTCCACCGCAGGCGAGTCCAACGAAACACGAGAAAGAGGCTCCCTATGTCTGGCTATGCCCATCCCGAAGCGCTCGTCGAGACCGAGTGGCTCGCCGAGCACGCCACCGATCCGAACGTTCGGATCTTCGAAGTCGATGTCGACACGTCCGCGTACGCGCAGGGCCACGTCGCCGGCGCTATCGGGCTCAACTGGAAGAACGACCTGCAGCAGCGGCCGGTCCGTGATCTCATCTCGAAGGAGCAGCTCGAGGCGCTGCTCGGCGCGTCGGGGGTGACCCCGGAAACGACCATCGCGGTCTACGGCGACAACAACAACTGGTTCGCCGCGTGGTTCTTCTGGCTCCTCAAGTATTACGGCCACGCGGACGTGCGGCTCGTGAACGGCGGCCGCGTGAAGTGGCTGGCCGAGCAGCGGCCGACGACGACCGCGGTGCCGGCATTCCCGCCATCCCGGTACGCGTCGAAGGGACCCGACGCCTCACTTCGGGCCCTTCGGCAGTACGTCCTCGATACCGTCGAGCAGAACGACAAGAAGCTCGTCGACGTCCGCTCGGCGAAGGAGTTCTCGGGCGAGCTGCTCGCGCCTGAGAACCTGCCACAGGAAGGCGCGCAGCGAGCGGGTCACATCAAGGGCGCGGTCAACGTGCCGTGGGCGACCGCAGTGGCCGACGATGGCCGGTTCAAGGCTGCGGAGGAGCTCAGGCGGATCTATGCGGACAAGGGCCTCGATGGATCGACCGAGACGATCGCGTATTGCCGTATCGGCGAGAGAAGCTCACACACCTGGTTCGTCCTCACGTACCTCCTCGGTCACGAGCGCGTCCGCAACTACGACGGCAGCTGGACGGAGTACGGCAGCCTCATCGGTGCGCCGATCGAGAGTGGTAGCTAGCATCCTGCGCGCGTGAGCGCGCGGCTCTTCCAGGGCGGACGGATCCACGTCGGCGACGGAACCACGGCGGAAGCGCTCGTGGCCGTCGACGGCGTGGTCCGGGCCGTCGGCCGCGCAGTCGACCTTCGCCGGGATCACCCGACCGCGGAACGCATCGACCTGCAGGGCGGTCTCATGACGCCGGGCTGGCACGACGCGCACGTCCACTTCACCTGGTGGGCGATCCAGATGGGTCAGATCGATCTGCGCGACGAGCCGACGGTCGACGCGGCACTGGAGCGCATCACCGAGTACGCGCGCGGGTTGCCCGAACGCGCGTGGGTCCTTGGCGGCCGCTTCGACAAGAACCGCTGGGGCCGATGGCCCACGGCAGCCGAGCTCGACCGCGCAACCGCAGGACGGCCCGCGGCGCTACGCAGCCGCGACGGTCACGCGCGCTGGTTGAACACCGCGGCGCTGCGGCAGGCCGGCATCGACGCGCGGACGCCCGATCCGGACGGTGGCGCGATCGAGAGAGACACCTCGGGCGAGCCCACCGGCATCCTCAAGGAGAACGCAAACCGTCTCGCGGATGCGGTCGTGCCGCCGCCGACGAGCGACGACTGCTTCGCCGCGATCGAGCGTGGCCAGCGGGAGGCCCACCGGCGAGGGATCACGGCGATCGAAGATCTGGAGCAGGCCACCGCGTTCCACGCGTTCCAGCGACGGCGCGATCGCGGTGACCTGCGCCTGCGCGTCGCGATGGGCATCCCGCACGCGTCCCTCGA
The DNA here is from genome assembly GCA_038207785.1 of Candidatus Limnocylindria bacterium. GTDB lineage: Bacteria > Chloroflexota > Limnocylindria > P2-11E > P2-11E > UBA4735. The sequence goes on from JBBQZK010000014.1 coordinate 5,920, forward strand.
AGCTGCCCTGGGGCTCGGCGTTCGCACGGGCCTCGGCGACGAGTGGCTACGCGTCGGACATCTGAAGATCTTCACCGACGGCGCGCTCGGCTCGCAGACCGCCGCGCTCGAGGAGCCGTACGAGGGAACGACGGACCGCGGCCTGCTGACCATCGAGCCGGGTCGGCTCACGGCCGATGTCGCCCAGGCCGCCGCGGCCGGCATCGCCGTCGCGATCCACGCGATCGGCGACCGGGCCGTGCGCATCGCCCTCGATGCCATCGCCCCGACGCGCGCGACGGCGCCGGAGCTGCGCCAGCGCGTCGAGCACGTGCAGCTCCTTCGGCTCGACGACATCGGCCGTTTCGCCACCCTCGGGGTGGTCGCTTCGATGCAGCCGATCCACGCCACCAGCGACCGCGACCTCGTCGATCGCTATTGGGGCCCCGAGCGCGCGACGCGCGCATACCCGTGGCGCCAGCTCCTCACCGCCGGGGCCCACCTTGCGTTCGGGTCGGATGCGCCAGTGGAGCCGATCGACCCGCTGCTCGGGATCCACGCCGCGGTGGCGCGCCGGCGTCCGGGCGACGCGGAGCGATGGCATCCCGAGGAGGCCCTCACGCTCGACGAGGCGATCGCCGGCTACACCAGGGGCGCGGCGTACGCGATGAACGCCGAGCGCGAACGGGGCACGCTCGCCCTCGGGATGCGCTGCGATGCGACGGTCGTCGAACGGGACCTCGCGTCGGTCCCCGAGGATGAGTGGCCCCTGCTCACGGTGAGCGCGACGGTGGTGGCAGGTGAGGTCGTGTACGCCGCCGGGCTCGGCTAATTCACCCCTGCGGTTGTTGTGTTGACGCCCTACGTCAATTTCGCTTTCACGGCGTGTACGTTTGCAAACACTCATGTCGTCTAGCGTTCGACGACAATCACGACGAAAGCGAGCGTCTGCGCGCCGAGAGTCCCGATGATCTGCCAGCAGCCGGGCGCGTCGAAATAGATGCCGGCCGGCTGGAACCCCGTGTCTCCATACCCGCCAGGCACGTCGGGGGTCCGTGGCGGGGTCGATCCGTCGAGCCGCTTGGTCGTGACGGCGAGGTTGCCCCGCGCTACGCGCCACCAGGGAAGTTTCAGGCCGCCCGACAGTCCGCGCTGCGGATCGGACGGACGGAGGACCCCATCGTTCGGCAGGAGCACAAGGAGCGCGTCATTGCCGTATAGGAACTCGCGCGGACCCGGCGTGAAGACCATCCCCTCGTTCGGTCCGGTCGGCTGGGGCGGGGGCACGGTGCGCTCCGCCGTCGGCGAGGTAACGGCGCACGGACCAGCGGTCTGCGCCGTGGGACTGGTCGGTGCGCACGCAGCCACAGTCGTTGCCAGCACGGCGCCGAGGATCAGCCGGCCGAGCCGTCTCATCAACACCTCTACAGCGGCTGCTCCATGGCGGTTCCTGCGGTGCTCACACCGCCATCGTCCCCCGGTCGGTTGTTCGGACCGCAACCAGGCGCGTCGCGTATCGCGACGATCAGGACTCGATGGCCAGACCCAGCCACCGATGGTGCAGGGCCATCACCACAACAACCCGCAGGGACTAATTCAGGCGTGGGGCTTCGCCCCGGGTCCGCAGGCGAAGCAGGAGCTCCTTCAGTAGCGTGTTCTCTCGGTCGAGCAGCCTGATGACCGACTCGAGACGGGACGCAGTGCCGTCCGTCTCGAGCAGCCGCTGACGCTCCGCCGCGTCGATGCCCAAGCCACCTGCGATCCGGTACGCCACGTCCGCAGGCGTGCCTTCGCGGAGCTCGTCGAGCGGCGACTCCGTGTGCGCGTCGCTGGACGTGGCCATCACCCCGCTGAGGTACTCGCCGAAGGCGTCGGCCGCGCGGTCCGCAAGGCTCGCGGCGTCGCCGCCGTCATCCTCTGCCAGGTAGCGGACCGCGCCGACGAGGTACGGCTCCCGATCGGGGTCGATGCTCTCGATCTCGAAGCGCCGCTCGCCGCGAGCGATCACGAACGAGCGGCCGCCTGGCAGCGGCGTGGTGCCGACCACTCTGGCGGTCGTTCCGATGCGGTGCGGCTCGGCCGGTCCTCCGACCTCGGCGCCTGATCTGATCAGGACGATGCCGAACGGCTGGTCGTTCTGGACCGAGCGCTTCAGCAGGAGGCGGTAACGCGGCTCGAAGACGTGCAGCGGCAGCAGCATTCCCGGGAACAGCACACTGCCCAGCGGAAAGAGCGGGAGTGCCTCTGTCTCGGACATGACCAGACGGTACGCTGCGATTTCATGGCCACACCGCCCAGCCTGCCGATCTCGCTGCAGCGGATCATCGATCTCGCCGACGGACCAGCGGTGACCGGGATCGCGATCCTGGGGAGCGCAGCGCGTGGCGATGCGGACGAGTGGAGCGACGTGGACGTTGAAGCCACGGTCGCCGACCTGGGCGCCAAGTGGGAGACCCGGCCTTCGTTCGCCGATCGGCGGCTGGTGATGTGCCACTCGATCACCGCGGCGGAGCAGTGGCGCCAGCGCGATCTGCCCGACCAGGCCATTTGGGCCGTCCCGTCGTACGCGGCGATGCTCGTCGTGCTCGACCGCGACGGCGGGCTCGCGCGGCTCCAGGCCGCCTGCCGGTCATTCGAGTACGAGCGGCTGCGGCCCGCGGCGACCGGGTACATCCGTCAGAGGGCGGCAGTGTCCTGTGAGTACATGTTCAAGATCCGCGGGGCTGTGGCGACGGGCGACGAGTCGAAGGCGCTGCACGCGGCCGCGGCACTCACCAGCCGCTGCGAGCGCATCACCGCCGTGGCGTTCCTGCTGCCGATCAGGACCGAGAACGAGTACTACCGCGTCGTGCAGCGCGCGGCGGGGCCGGCGTGGACCAGCGCGCACCGCGCGGCCTTCGGGCTCGACGGTGGCGACGCGTTCGCGCAGGCCGCAGCGTCCGGTGCGCTGTTCCGCGAGACCGTGCGGCTCGTGTCGGACCGTCTCGACGACGAGACCCGTGCGGTCGTCAACGGCACGCTGGACATCACGTCGTGATCACGCTCGTGCTCCACGGCGAGCTGCGGCAGTTCAGCCCCGGCGGCGTGAAGCAGCTGCGGGTCGAGGGCGCGGGGCGGACGGCGCTCGATGTGATGCGTACGCTCGGGATACCCGCGGCGGAGACGGCCGCGTTCATCGTGAATGGCGAGCAGCGGGACGGTGACGCGATGCTGCGGGACGACGACACGCTCGAGGCGCTCCCCGCGATCAGCGGCGGCGCACCGGAGGGGGCGCTCGGAGGCATCCGGGTCGTCGATCTCACGCGCGCCCTGGCCGGGCCGTACTGCACGCTCATGCTGGCCGACCACGGCGCCGAGGTCATCAAGATCGAGCAGCCGGGGACCGGTGATGAGACCCGGGGCTGGGCGCCGCCGCACATCAACGGCGTGTCGGCCTATTACCTGTCGATCAACCGCAACAAGCGGAGCATCACGCTCGACCTCAAGCACCCCGATGGCGCACGGGTCCTCGAGCGGCTCATCGAGCAGGCCGACGTCGTCGTCGAGAACTTCAGCCCGGGCACGCTGTCGCGTCTCGGGTTCCCGAAGGAGCGCGTCCGCGCTCTGAACCCGCGGACGATCTTGTGCCAGATCTCGGGCTTCGGCCAGGACGGTCCGGGCCGCGCCTGGGCGGCGTACGACCTCATCGTGCAGGGAATGGGCGGGATCATGAGCCTCACCGGGGAGCCCGGCGGCGATCCCGTGATGGTCGGGGTGCCGCAGGCGGACATGGTTGCCGGGATGTTCGCGGCGTTCGCGATCCTCGCGGCGTTGCACGCCCGTGAGCGGACCGGCGAAGGCCAGGCCATCGACGCGACGATGATCGGCGGGCAGGTCGCGCTGCTGTCGCGTCAGGCCGCGCGTTACTTCGCCGACGGCACCGCACCGAAGCCCGAGGGCAACATGCACGCGTCGATCGTCCCGTACCAGACCTTCCGCGCATCGGACGGGTTCGTGAACGTGTGCTGCGGCAACAACCCTCTGTTCGAACGCCTCTGCGTCGCGCTGGACCTCGACGATCTGAAGGACGACGAGCGCTTCGCCGATAACGGGAAGCGCGTGCAGAATCGCGCCACGCTCATCCCGATCCTCGAAAAGCGCATCGGCTCGTTGAAGAAGGACGATGTCGTGGGCCGGCTGCGCAAGGCGAACGTGCCCGTCGGTCCGATCAGCACGCTGAGCGACGTCTTCACCGATCCGACCGTGCGCCACCTCGGTCTCATCGCCGAGGTGGACCACCCGACGGCGGGCCGGGTGCGGGCTCCGGGGATCCCGGTCCGCATGGACGGCACCCCGCCGTCCGTACGGATGCACCCGCCGCTGCTCGGCGAGCACACCGACGCGGTCCTGGCCGAGCTCGGGTACGGCGAGGCTGAGATCGCGAAGCTGCATCGGGATGGCGCGGTCTAGGGGCGTTCCGTCCAGTACACCTTGGTGAGGTAGGGGAGCCGCACCGACGAACGGTCCCGCAGATCGGGGTGCGTCCCCGCCAGCCGCCGGAACCCCTCGAGGACCCGCTCGCGGTCGGCGTCCGGCAGGGCTGCGATGCTCGAGACGCTCGCGGCGCGGTCGACGATCTCAGTGGACGTAAGGGTCTGCGCGTACTCGACGTCCTCGTGATGCAGCGGTCCGAAGAGCGCGGTGCGTTCGAACGCGGCTCGCCACTTCCCGGTCTGGTGGTCGGGGCGATCGGGATCCACGGCGTCGATGAGGGCATCGAACGCGGCCACCCACGGTGTGCGCCGGTCGCGCACGTTCCAGATGAGTCCGAGCGTTCCCCCCGGTGCGAGCACGCGATGGAACTCCGCGAGCGCGCGGTCGCCATCGAACCAGTGGAAGGCCTGCCCGACCGTGATGGCGTGCGCCGAGCCGTCGCGTAGGGCCATCTTCTCCGCGGTGCCCTCGAATGGGACGGCCGTCGGTACGCTCGCCGCGAACCGTTCGCGCATCTCGGCCAGCGGCTCGACGCCGATGAGCGTCGCGCCGGTCGGAGCGAGCATCCGCGTGAGCTTGCCGGTACCGGCACCGACGTCAACGACGACCCGCCCGCGGCTGATCCCCAGCTCGCGGACGAGGATCGCGACGGCCGCCTCGGGATAGTCGGGCCGGATCTTCTCGTAAAGCTCGGAGGACGGCGCGAAGCCGCGCGATACATAGCCGTGCAGCGGAACTTTTGGCATCGGTCCATCGTATTGAGCGTGCCGGTGCTGGTGGTCGGGCCTCTGGCGCTCGACGACGTGCAGACGCCGTACGACCGTCGGTTCGGGCTGCTTGGAGGGTCGGGCGCGTACGCGAGCCTCGCCGCGTCGAAGTACGCACCGACGGCCCTCGTCTCCGTCGCGGGCGTCGACCTGCTGGACGGGGACCTCGCGCCGCTCGTCGTTGTGGGGGTCGATCTGACCGGCGTCGAGCGCCGCGCGGGCCGGACGCTGCGGTGGTCGGGCACGTACGCCGACGATTTCACCAGTAGCGAGGTACGCAACACCGACCTTGGGGTCGTCGCGGGTTGGCGGCCGCGCATTCCGCGTCCGTGGCTCGATACGCCATACGTGCTGCTCGCGAATACGGATCCCGCCGCGCAAGCCGCCGCCCTCGCGCAGCTCCGGCCGGCGCTCGCGGTCCTGGACACGATGGAGGAATGGATCACCGGTCATCGGCGCGCCCTGGACGACGTGATCGCCGCGGTCGGTGTCGTGTCGGTGAACGAGCGCGAGCTGGCGCTGCTGACCGATGGCAAGGGTGCTGACGTGCTGCGCGCTCGCGGACCGCGCGCCGTCATCGTCAAGCGCGGGCGGAATGGGGCCTCCCTGGTCACGGCGAGCGGGGTGGTCACCGTGCCGGCATACACGGCATCGGCCCTCGACCCGACGGGCGCGGGCGACGCGCTCGCCGGGGCATTCACGGCGCGGCTCGCGAGCCTGGGACGCATCGACGACTTCGCTCTCCGCGACGCCCTCGCCCACGGCGCCGCGGCGGCCTCGTTCGCGATCGCGTCCTCGAGCGTCTACGCGCTCGCGGGGGCCACGCGGGCGCAGCTCGACGACCGGGCGAGACGACTCGCCGAGCGCGGGGGAACCGGTCAGACCGCCCCGCTGTATGAGGATCGGTAACGAACTCCGTGGAGGGCCGACCACTGGAGCAGCCGGGCGAATCCGGGTTGGTGGAGCGTGCAAGACGTGGTGACCAAGACGCGTATGGCGAGCTGGTCACGCGCTACCAGGCGCTCGCCGCGCGGGTCGCGTACGTGATCACCGCGAGCTCCGCGGAAGCGGAGGACGTGACCCAGGACGCCTTCGTCAAGGCGTACTACGCCCTCGACCGCTTCCGTGATGGTGCGCCCTTCCGGCCGTGGCTGCTGCGCATCGTCGCCAACGAGGCGAAGAACCGCAAGGCCGCGGCCGCCCGTCGACCGACGCTGGAGCTCAGCGCCGCGGCGGACCGCGCCTCGGGTGAGACGGCCCTCTCACCCGAGGCTGCGGCCGTCGCGTCCGACGTGCGTGCCGGGCTGCTCACTGCGATACACCGGTTGCGCGAAGAGGATCGCCTCGTCCTCTCCTATCGCTACTTCCTAGACCTGTCCGAGACGGAGATGGCCGCTGTGCTCGGGATCGCGCGCGGGACCGTCAAGTCACGGCTCTCGCGCGCGATGGCGCGACTGCGCGAGGTCTACGCCGATGCCTGAGCTGCGCTTGAACGACGCACAGCTCGCGGCCGCCTTGGCCGACCTGGGCACGGGGATCGCATGGCCAGAGGCGCCCGATGTACGCGGCCGGGTCCTCTCCCGCATCCAGGCCGAGCCCCGTCGCGCCGCCTGGTGGCGCGCCGCCTGGTCGCCGCGGTACGGCTTCGCGCCTGCGCTCGTCGCGCTCGCGATCGTCCTGCTCGCCGTGCTGGCGGTCTCGCCCGGTGCACGCGCGACCGCGACCGACATCCTGCGGTTGCGAGGGATCGAGATCTTCCGCGGCCCCGTGCCGACGCCGAGCCCGACGCCGTCGCGCTCCGCTGGTGCGGTGCAGACGCCGCCATCGCTGCCGTCGGCCGGGCTGGGCGTACTCGTCAGCCTCGCCGACGCGAAGGCGCGCGCAGGCTACCCGGTGCTCGTTCCGGCCGATCCGCAGCTCGGCGCACCCGATGAGGTGTACCTGCGCGCGGTGCCTAGCTCGACCGCGGTGTCCTTCGTGTACACGTCGCGAGCGGGCATCCCGGTCTCCGCGCAGGCCGGCGTCGCCGCGATCGTCACCGAATTCGCCGGCGCGACCGTGGACGAGGGGTTTTTCGGCAAGGTCGTCGACCCGGGAACGACGGTCGAACGCCTCATCGTCAACGGCCAGCCGGCGTTCTGGATACAGGGCGCCCCGCATTTCTTCTTCTACCGGTACGCCGGACCGGGCCAGGTCCAACAGGAGACGCTGCGGCTGGCTGGGAACACGCTCATCTGGACGCAGGGCTTGTTGCTCATGCGCCTGGAGGCACAGGTCGACAAGGCGACGGCGCTCCGGATCGCCGCGAGCGTGCGCTAGGGAACCGGCCCCGCGGCTCCGTTGTAGAGGGGGCATGCGACGTCCCGCGGTGCTCCTCGTGGTGGTCCTGCTCGCCGGCTGCGGCTCGCACACGGGCGCGCCCCAGGTGCAGAGCCAACCCGCGCACGAGCTCCTCTACGTGGCCACCGCGACCGGCATGACGATCGTCGATGCAACGACCGACGCGGTCGTGGCCACGCTTCCCTTGGGCACGCTGCTGCCGGACCGGTCGCGGTACTGGTCCGTGCAGCCGGGAGCGCGGACGGTGATCCGGGCATTCGACCCGACCACCGGAGCGGAGACGAGCGCCTTCGATATCGCGGGCTCGTGGTCCCCACCGATCTCATACGGGCCCGCGCCGAGCGGGATCTCGCGGAGCGGCGCATGGATGGTCCTGACGTCGAGCGCTGGGGCGCACCCTGCGACAACATCCAGCTTCGCGGTGATCGATCTTGCCGGGCGCCGCCTCGATCGGGTCATCACCAGTGCCGGTGATGTGAGCTTCGACGCGGTGAGCGACGACGGGCGCAACGTGTATCTCGTCGAGCACCTCGCCCCATCGCCGCACTACGTGGTGCGGGTGGCGAGCTTCCAGGGCAACGGTCTGCAGAACGGCGTGGTCGGCCAGATCAAGACGGCGGAGCCCGAGGCGATGAACGGCCTGTATCACACGTCCGTCGCGGTCTCAGGCGATTGGTTCCTCAGCCTGTACACGAATCCGGATCGTGGGCCGTTCATCCACGCGCTCAACACGACGCAGCTCTTCGCGCAATGCATCCTGAACATGCCCGACGTTCCCGTCGCCCTGCGGCCCGCCTGGTCGATGCTGCTCGACGGGAAGCGCGGGCTCCTCTACGCGGTGAACGGCGCCGGTGGCGTCATCAGCGAAGTCGACACGACGCGGCTTGTGGTCGTGCGCTCGAGCATCGACCTCGCACCCGCGGCGACAACGTTGACGACGACGCCATTGCACGCCGCCGCGCTGTCTGTGGATGGCTCGCGCATCTACGCCGCAGCGGAGCGCGGCCTGCTGGTCCTGTACACCGGTGACCTCTCGGTCCATGCGCGTTACGCCACCGACCGGCGCGTCGATTCGGTCGCGGTCAGCGACGACGGCCAGCGCCTGTACGTCGCCTCGGCGGGCGCGATCACACGCATCGAGGCAGCGACCGGCCGGACGCTCGGCACCGTGTCCTCCGCCCCGACCGCGCTCGGCATCCTTGGGGTCGGGACGCGATAAGCCGTCGCTCACCCGAATGGGGTAATCCATCTGACGCATTGACCGTGCCCCGACACTGATCGCATGACTCCGCTGGATGGTGTGGTCGCGACCTCGGACGACGACGCGCGGCGCGCGGATCTCGAGCAGCTGAAGGACGGGGCGACCCTCCTCGCGCAGCACGGGAACCGCGTCGCCGCTCTCGCCGTTCTCTGGGCGGCCGTCGCCATCGATCCGGTCGATCAGTCGGTACATCGTCGCCTCGCGGCGGCGCTGGCAAGCGGCGGCGATCTCGAGGGCGCGGCCCACGAGCACGTCCGCTACGTCGAGTTCCTGCTATCGCGGGGCGAGCTCGAGCTTGCGACCGCGGAGCTGCACTACGCCGCGCAGACGCTCGGCCGGGTGCAGAAGCTCACCGATGCCGTCGTGCGCGTCAAGGCCCAGCTCCCCGAGCTCCTCGAGGCGTCGCGCCAGCGCGAGGCGCCGATCGCTGCGCCGAGCGCGGAGCAGCACGACACCGTGGAGATCGCGGCGCCCGCCGCGGACGCGACCCTTGTTCAGCTGCCGGTCGCGCACGCAACGCGCGTGGTGTTCTTCACCTGCCTGCACGACGACGGCGAGGCTGCGTGGCTCCAGCTGGAAGGCGGAACGTCAGCGCTTCTGCCGGAGAAGGTGCGGCTCGTCCGGGGTGGCGAGGTCCTCGAAACACGGCGGTGCATCCCGATGCCCCAGGGACGGAAGAGCCATGCGCGCCCCGATGGCGATAGCAAGGTGTGGGTCGTCCTCCGCGCACCCGAAGAGATGCTCCGTGCGATCGATCGCGACGAAGCCGACGACTACGCAGTGCAGGCCCTCGTGAACGGCGAATGGCTGGCGGTCGACCTCGAGGACACCGGCTGCCGCTTTGGCATGAAGCGCCGGGAGACCCGCTCGGCCTAGCAGCCGGCCCGACGTGTCGGGGTGGAGAGACTTGAACTCTCGACCTCTGAGTCCCGAACCCAGCGCGCTACCAAACTGCGCCACACCCCGCCGGAGACGTCAGTCTAGCCGACGCGACCGCGCGCGGTAGGCGACACTCCTGCCCCATGAGCGTCGAGCACGTCGCGTTCGTAGTCGCCGCCGTGGCGTGCATCTCGGGCGCGGTCGTCGCCTCCACGCATCGCGATCCGCGGACGTCCGGTGCCGGGTTGTTCGTGATGCTGCTGTCGCTCGCGGTCCTCTACGCGACTCTCGCAGCGCCTGTACTGGCGGGCGGAGCGCTGCTCGTCACCTTCTTTCTGACCGTTCCGCTCGTCGTACATGCCGCTCCGCATGAGCCGGACGCAGGCGGAGCGGACGCGCCGGCCGCGGGCCGCATCGCGCTGGGTGCCGCGGCCGTCGTCCTTGCGATGCTCGCCGGAGCGATCCGGGTCGGTGAGATCCCGCGCAACGTGTCGCTTCGATCGGCGGACGGCTATGACCTCGCCGGTCTTGCGTCGCGAGTGACCGGCCCGAGTGCCGTCGCCGTCGGCACCGCGGTGCTGCTGCTCGTGGCCGTCGCGTTCGCCGCGCGCGCTGCGCGGCGCGCGTCGCGATGACGACCGGGGCGTACCTGTACGTCGGCGCGGTCCTGTTCGCCGCGGGCGCGCTGGGCACCGTCCTGCGTCCGACGGTGTGGGGACGACTCGTCAGCACCGAGGTCATGCTCGCTGCGGCCACCCTGACGTTCGCCGCGGCAGGCACGGGCTTCCGCGAGCTCGATGGTCAGATCGCGGCACTGGTGGTCGTCGTGATCGGGCTCGCCCAGGCCGCGGTCGGCTACGTGCAGGTCGGTCAGCGGCGATGACACTGCTGCTCGTGGTGGCCATCCCGTTCGTGACGGCCATTGGCATCGCGACGTTCGGGGGGCGTCTGGGCCGTCGGACGATTGGTGGGCTGGCGGTGGCGGGGCTCGCGCTGTCCTTCGGCGCCGCCGCGTCGATGATCGCGGCGCTGCGAGTTCGCCCGAGCCTCGAAGCGACCGTTGGACCGTGGCTGCCGATCACGGGGGCCGAACTCGCGCTCGTCGTGGACAGCTCCATGCTCGCTGTGACGCTTGCGATCACCGGGGTATCGGCGCTCATCGCGCTGTACTCGATCGACCACCTCGCGCAGGACCGCCGGCTCCAGCGCTACTTCGCCGCGTTCGCGCTCCTCGTCGGCGGGATGCTCCTGGTCGTGCTGGCGTCCAATCTGCTCCTGCTCGTCGCCGGTCTGCAGCTCGCGGGGATTGCCGCGTATGTGCTCGTCGGTCATCACGCGAACGATGGTCCGGCTGCGGACGCGGCGACGCGCGTCCTGATCATCGGTCATATCGGCGACGCAGCCATCCTCGCTGGCGCGATCGTTCTCTTCACTGAGTTCCACACGGTCGACATCGCACAGCTTGGTGGCGCCGCCCTTGAGCACGGCACGAGCGCGGGAAGCGCGCCGGTGATCGCGAGCGTCCTTTTGCTCGTAGGCGCGATCGCCCGGTCCGCACAAGCGCCACTGCACGTGTGGCTGCCGGAGTCGACTGAAGCGCCGACGCCGGTTTCCGCCCTGCTGCAGACCGTCCTGGTGACCGGAGGCGTCATCCTCCTCATGCGCCTGCGGTCGATCCTGGTGCCCGACGTTCTGCAGGCCGCGGCGATCGTGGGCGGCAGCACCGCGGTCGGGGCCGCGCTCGTGGCCATCGCCCAACGCGACGTGCGCAGGGTCCTGGCGTGGTCGACGATCTCGCAGGTCGGGCTGATGCTCGTCGCTGCCGGGCTCGGCGCCCTCTTCGCGACGCGCTTCCAGCTGATCGCGCACGCGCTGTTCAAGGCGGTGCTCGTCCTCGCCGCGGGATCCGTGCGGCGCGTGACCCCAGGTGCCTCGGACGTCGCCGGGTACGGCGGTCTCGCGCGACCGATGCGCTGGACCGTCGTCGCATTCGGCGTGGGCACGCTGGCCCAGGCCGGGCTTCCGCCCGCAGCAGGCTTCTTCAGCGTCGCAGCGATCGCGAGTGCCGCCTTCTCCCAGAGCGACGTGCTCCTCACGGCCGTGGTGCTGGCGGCCGGCGGCGCGGCCGCGTTCGCCGGGGTCCGCCTGTTCGCGGTCATGTTCGTCGCGCTGGGGACCGGCCGGCGCGTGGGTCGGTCGGCGCCGCTGGAGCACATCGCGCTGGCGATCCTGGCGATCGGCGCGCTGGGCTTCGGGGCCATCGTCAACGTCGGCATCCTGCCCATCGGCAGCGGCCCTGCCGACGCCGCGCCGCCATGGCTCCTGATCGCGACGTTCGCGGCCGCGGTTGTCGGGTCGGTCGCCGCCGGCCTCATCTATCGGCGCGGGATCGTCGCCGCGGCCCGCGCCGAGCGATGCATGCGCTGGGCGCGCTCGGGTCTCGGGTTCGATGCGCTCTACGCCCGCGGCATCATGCGTCCGTTCGCCGGGCTTGGTCGGGAGCTCGAGCGTGGGGCGGAGCGGTCGCTGGACGATGCACTCGAGGGGATCGGCGCACTCGTCGGGCGCAGCTCGCGCGCGATGGGGCGCCGGTCGTTCGGTGGTCGAGCGCCGCCGATGGTGCTGGTCGCGGGCGCGGTGGTGCTCCTCGCGTTCTGGACGTGGACCGGGCAGTGATCGCCGCCGTTCTCTGGATCCCGCTCATCGTGCTCGCGGCCTGCGCCCTGCCGATCGCCGGCCTCGCGCGCGTGCTCGCGGTGCTGTCCGGACTGGCGACGGCGGTGATCGTCGCGACCGCGGCCTGGACGGGCTACGGCGGCGACTGGACGGGGACGGTGAGCTGGGCCGGGCCACTCGGGGCGACGGGCGCGATCGGCGGAAGCGGGTGGACCGCCGCGCTCCTCATGGCGAGCGGCGTCGCGTTCGCCGCGGGCGCCGCCGCCGGAGGGGACCTGCCGCGGCCGCGGGCGTTCTTCGCGCTGTGGTCCGTCGTCCAGGTGGCGATCGGCGGCGTGCTCGTCGCGCGGGACCTCATCCTCTTTGTCGCGTTCTGGCAGGGCCTCATCGTCCCGCTCGCGCTGCTCATGTGGCTGTGGGGTGGCGCCGACCGGCGGCGGGCCACGATCCGTCTGGTCGCGCACTGGATGGTCGCCGATGCCCTGCTGCTTACGGGCGTGCTCGCGCTCGGTGTCGGCGCACACACGTTCGCCGTCGCCGATCTCGCGTCGTACCGCCTCGGGGCGGGGAGCCAGGTCGTGCTCGCGCTTCTGTTCCTCGCGGCGTTCGCGATGCGCCTGCCCCTGTTCCCGTTCCACACCTGGTCGCCGCGCGCGACGGCGACCGCACCGATCCCGGTGGCCATCGTCCTTGTCTGCGTCATCCCGGCGATCGCGATCTTCGGGATCGCGACGGTGTGCGTGCCGCTCTTTCCCAAGGCGATGCTGGATCTCGGCCCGTACCTCATGGGACTCGCGGCCGTCGGTGCGCTGTACGCCGCGATCCTCGCGTTGCGACAGCGCGATCTGCGCGCGCTCGTGGCGTACGCGGGCGTTTCGCAGATGGGCCTCGTTGCGATCGGGGCGTTCGGAGCAACGCCGAACGGGCTGCAGGGAGCGCTGCTCGGCACCGTGAGCCACGCGCTCGCGGTCGCGGCCGTTGTCGTGCTCGTCGCTGCGCTGGCGAGCCGCACCGGGAGCTTCGGTATCTCGACGCACGGTCTCGCGAGCCAGCCGGTGCTCGCAGCGCTGTTCGTCGTCGCGCTCCTGGCAACGGTCGGCCTGCCCGCAACGGGTGGTGCCGCCGCTCTGATCCTCGTGCTCACGTCGGCGTTCGCTCGCGCGCCAGGCATCGGCCTGCTCGCATCGCTGGTGGCGATCGTGTCGGCCGCGTACGCCGCCAGAGCGATGCGCTCACTGCTGCCTTCACCGACGGAGGTGCGCGGACACGATCTTGGCTGGGGCGAGCGGGCGATCGTGGTCTCGCTCTTGGCCATCGTCGTCGGGCTCGGGCTCGCGCCTCGGGTCGTCACCGGACTCGCCGACCGCGATCTGCCCGCGTCGACCGAGCGCTCGCGATGACGGGTGCCGACGTCACGGCCGTCGCGCCGGCCCTCATCCTCGCGGTGAGCGCGATCGTCGCCGGGCTGCTGTCGCAAAGACCGACCCTGCCGGGTCTGCGATGGCTCGGCGCCCTGTCCTGCGCCGGGTCTGCGGCCACAACCATGGCGTTCGGTGCGGGTGCACCAGGCTTCGCCGGGTCGGTCGCCCGGGACGGCACCGGCGTCTTCTTCATCGTCCTGGCCGCGATCGGCGCCGGCGCGGCCATCGTCTTGGATCCAGGACCGCGTCACGGACGTCGCGCCGAAGTGACCTCGCTCCTGCTGCTCTCGGCGTGCGGAGCGGTGGTGACCGTCTCGGCCGCGGACCTCGTCATGCTTCTTGCCGGCGTCGCGCTGCTGACGATCCCGCTCTACCCGCTTCGGCGCGACGGCGACGCCGGTCGCGCGGTGCGTGGCGCATCCAGCGTGGCCGCGGTCGCCTATGGCGTGGCGCTCCTCTATGCCGCGACCGGCGAGACCGGATACGGCGCCTTCGGCCGCGCGACGCACAATCCGCTCTATCTGTCCGGCCTCGCGCTCGTCGCCGGCGGCCTGCTGTTCCTTCTGGTGCTGGCGCCGACAGAGCGATGGTCGGTCGTGGTCACGGCCGCCGCGGTCGGAGCGCTGCTGCGCGTTGGCGCCGCGACGCACTCGGGCGACATGTCAGTGAACTGGGAGGTCACCCTCGCTGTCCTTGGCGGGCTCGCGATCAGCATCGCCACGGTCGCGGCGCTCACCGAACAGCGGCTGCGCCGGCTCGCCGGCTACGCGACGCTCCTCCAGCTTGGATCCGTCGCGACGGCCGCCGCGGCCTTCGCGCCGCCGGCCGCGGCGTTCGCGCTCAGCGTCTCCACAGCGAGCGCCATCGCGCTGTTCGCTGCGATCGCGGCCCTGCGGGTCGACGAGCCGCTCCTGCTCGACCTGGCCGGTCTCGCCCGACGCCGACCGGCGGTCGTCATCGGCCTGGCGGTCGCGTTGGCCGCCGTCGTAGGGCTCCCCCCGACGGCAGGGTTCATCGGGAAGATCTACGTGTTCGAAGCAGCCGTTCGCGGCCAGCTGCTGTGGCTGGTCATCCTCGGGGCGCTCGCCGCAGCCGGAAGCTTCGTCGCGTACGCGCGGGTCGTGCTCGCGTGCTTCGCCGCACCGCCGATCGGTGCGATCGCGGCGCCGCGCGCCCGCGTCCCGTCGTTCGTGGCGCTGCTCGCCGCACTCGCGATCGTCGCGGTGGGACTGCTCCCGGGTCCGCTGCTCGAGGCAGCGAGCGCCGTGCGGTTCTGATGGAACCGGTCCAGGCTCCGAGCTGTATGGACTGAAACGGCCGGAGGTCCTCATGCGCGGTACTGCCATCACAGCGTTCTCGGCCGGCCGTTAGTCGGCGTGATGACCTCGGGCACCCTGACGGATCTCGACCCTCCGAGCGAACGAGAGCGCCGCTGGCCGTTCTACGTCGCGTGGGTGGCCGGCGGTCTGATCGTCGCCACGGTGCTCGCCGGCCATCTGCCCGCGTCGCTGCACCCGGCCGGTCCACCACTCGCGGAGCCGGCGTCGGCGCCCGTCGCTTCACCTTGGCGGTGATCGCGCGACCGGAGGGGCTGGTGGGAATCGGACCCACGACGCCCGCCTTAGGACGGCGGCGCTCTATCCACTGAGCTACAGCCCCAAAATGGCCAAGGGCCATTTTGGGGCTGCTGACAACTCGACGCGAGCGAGCCTGCGAGCGAGCGGCGAGCGTGGTCAGACACAGCCCCACGGCCCGGAGGGCCGTTCCGCCGTACCCCTCTAATTAGGTGATGCGACTCATCGCGAGCGGCCGGGACGCCGACATGTACGACATCGGCGAGGGCCGCGTGCTCCGGCGCCACAGGGGTGGACGCCCCGCGACTGAACAGGCCGACGTGCTGCGGTACGCGGCCACGCACGGGTACCCGGTGCCCCGGCTGTACGACGCGAGCGGCCCGGATCTCGTCCTCGAGAAGCTCGACGGGCCGGAGATGCAGCAGGTGCTGCGTCCGTGGAACCTCGGACGGAACGCCCGGATCCTCGCCGACCTCCATCGCCGGCTGCATCTCCTGGCGCCGATGCCGGGCCTCGGGTCCGCCTTCGGCGAGCCGCGGTCACTGCTCCACCTGGATCTGCATCCACGCAACGTCCTCATGACGTCGCGCGGACCCGTGGTCATCGACTGGGCGAACGCCGCGAACGGACCGGGACAGGCCGACGTGGCGCTCATGTACGTCATCGGGAAGACGTCCCGCATCGAAGGGCCGCCGGTCGCACGGAGGGTCCAGGGACTCTTTCGGGATCGGTTCCTGGACGCGTTCCTGTCCGGCGCGGCGGATGCCGACTTCAGCGGTGTGCTCCCCGCGGTCGCCGAATGGCGAAAGCGTGACCCGAACGTGACGCCGAGCGAGCGAGCCGCGGTCGACCGGCTACTCGCGCGTGGGACACTGGAGCGGTGAACGCCGCTGCGGTGGGCCAGGATCCGCGCCGCCAGCGGTTGCAGCACGCGGTGGCGCTCCTCATCCCGGCCGTGCTGTTCGGATTCCTGGTCAGCGCGCAGTGGCAAGGGCAGCAGGAGCGCAGCTCGATCGCGGTGCGCTACAACGCCCCGCTCACGGACGCCGCGTTCGCGCTCCAGAAGGAGCAGAACGACCTCAAGGCCCAGCTGCAGGACCTGCGGGCGCAGCTCGACCGGATCCAGTCGAGCGCGGCGAGCCAGAGCGGCGCGGCGGGGGAGCTTGGGAAGCAGCTCAATGACCTGAAGGCCCAGGCCGGACTTAGCCCGCTGAGCGGCGACGGGGTGACCGTGCAGCTCGATGACTCGCACGCCGTCGCGGCGGGCGCGACCAACCTCGACCAGGCCATCTGCCACTCGACCGACCTGACGGACATCCTGAACACGGCGTGGCGTGGGGGCGCGCAGGCCATGTCCGTCAACCTGCAACGCGTGGTCTCCAGCACGAGCGTGTACTGCGTCGGCTCGACCATCATGGTGAACGGAACGCTGTTGTCGCCGCCGTTCAGCATCGCGGTCATCGGGCCGCAGGACCGCGTGCTCGGCGCATTCGAGGACCCCGGCCAGCTGCGCGACATCAAAGCTCGGCGGGACGTCTATGGCCTCGGCTTCCGCGTCACGCGATCCAGCGCGCTCACCGTGCCGGCCTACGACGGTGCCCTCACCGTCCGGAACGCTGTCCCGCAATGAGGTCGAACGTCGGCGGCATCGCGGCGACGGCGGTCGCCCTATTCCTCGGGATCCTGGTCGTCACGCAGGTCCGCTCGCAGGACGTCTACTCGCGCAGCCTCGAGCTCGAGACGCCTTCCTCGCTCACCACGCTCATCGCGAACCTTTCTGACCGCAATAACTCATTGCGCGACGAGATCTTCGATCTGCGCCTGCGCGTCGCATCCGCCCGCGATTCGGTGGCAAGCGGACAGGGATCGCTCGTCGAGAGCCAGCGGGAGATCGACCAGCTCAAGATCTTCGGCGCGCTGAGCGCGGCGCGGGGCCCGGGGATCAGCGTCAAGATCGATGGCGGCTTCGACGATCGGGCGATGCTCGATCTCACCAACGAGCTGCGGAACGCGGGCGCGGAAGCGATCTCCGTGAACGATGTCCGGGTCGGGCCGCGCTCCTGGTACGCGTCGGGCCCCGACCGCACGATCCTGCTCGACGGCACGCAGCTCAATGGCCCATGGATGGTGCGCGCGATCGGCGCGTCGGACGTCATGCACGTCGCGATCACCCGGACGGGCGGGATTCAGGGGCAGCTCGAGCTCATCTATCCGAAGACGCGCTTCACCGTGGTGAAGGAATCGGCGATCGTGATGCCGGCGGTCGCGCCCAAACGCTGAGCCATCGCCTCATAGACTGCCCGTCCAGATGCCGAAGCCACCACTGCCGCTGTACCTCGATGACGTCGTCGTGCTGCGCAAGGCGCATCCCTGCGGCGGCGATACATGGCGCGTCGTTCGGCTGGGCGCCGACATCGGGGTGCGCTGCGCGAAATGCGACCGCCGCGTGCTGATCGCGCGCAGCGAGCTGGAGCGCGACATCACGCGCTTCGTGGAGCGCGGTCCGCTGGCGCCGGTCGAGTAGGCCGGGTCGTGGAGCAGGTCGGACCCGATCCGGAACGGGGTATCTTCCGCAACCGGGCGTTCCTCGCGCTCTGGGCGGCACAGATCCTCTCGCAGGTCGCCGCCAACGCGACCACATTCTCGCTCATCGTGCTCGTGGGCGAGATCACGAAGTCGAACACCTCATCGTCGATCCTCATCCTCTTCGCGATCCTTCCCGCGGTCGTCTTCGGCGTGTTCGCGGGCGTGATCGTGGATCGGACGGACCGCAAGCGCGTGCTCGTCATCACGAACGCCCTCCGCGCGGTCGCTGTCGTACCGCTCCTGGTCCTGGGCGAGAGCGTCACCGCCGCGTACATCGTCAACTTCCTTGTCGCGGCGATCACGGTCTTCTTCGTGCCCGCGGAGTCGGCGACCATTCCGGCGATCGTCCGCAAGGCGGACCTGCTCGTCGCGAACTCACTGTTCACGTTCACCTTCAACGGGGCGTTCCTGGTCGGCTTCATCATCCTGGCCCCGGTCGTGATCGCGCTCTCCGGATACGAGGCCCTGTTCGTCGTGATCGGCTCGATGTTCGCCGCAGCGGCCCTGCTCTGCCTCACCGTACCGAGCATCGCCACCCCGGCGCGGACCGATCATCTCGGCGTCCGGATCGCCGGCGCCGCGGTGGCCGAGACCCTCGGAGGCGTGGGCGAGGCCTTCGCGTACCTGCGAACGCATCCTCCTGTGGTGTGGTCGCTGGTCTACATCGCCCTCACGTACATGCTCGTCGCGATCGCAGGGGCGCTCGCGCCGGGTTTCGTCCGCGAAGTCCTCGGCCTCGGCGAGAAGAACGTGGTCGTGCTGGTCGCACCCGCCGGACTCGGAGTGGTGGTCGGGCTCGGCGCGCTCAACGTGATCGGCGGACGGCTCGCGCCGAACCGCGCGATCGGCACCGGGCTCATCGTGACCGCGGCCGCGCTGCTCGTCCTGGCCGCCGAGCGGCCTCTCGCGACGGCCTTCCGCAACGCGACCGGACCGAATGAGGCATTTCCGTTCTTCGTCGCGCTCGTGAGCCTCACGGCTTTCGTGTTCGGCGTCGCCTACGCGTTCATCACCGTCCCATCGATGACCCGGCTGCAGACCGATCTGCACGACGAGATCCGCGGCCGCATCTTCGGGGTCCTCAACATGCTCGTGTCGGTCTTCAGCTTCGCCCCATTGCTCCTCGTCGGGCCGGTCGCGGATGCATACGGCGTTGCGCCGGTGTTCGCGGCGGGGGCGATGGCTTGCCTCGTCGCGTGGGCCGGTGGTCGCGCGACGCGGGCGGCGGCACGTCGGGAGACCGCGCCCGGAGTGTGACCTGCGATGCGGACACCGCCTCCTAGAATCGACCTCAGGTGACCTCTGCCCGCGCGACCTACTTCCACTACGTCGGCCGGCACCGCACCCAGCTGCTCCTCGGCACCGTGGCCGTCGCTGCCGGGTCCATCGCGGCCGTCGTACCCCCCCGCTACATCGGCCAGATCATCGACGGCCTCAATCACGGGACCACCATGGACACCGTCGTGAGGCTCGCGCTCTTCGCACTGTTCTTCTCCGCGCTGGAAGCGATATTCCGGGCGGCGGGCCGGTATTTCATGATGAACACCTCGCGGTTCATCGAGTACGACATGCGCAACGACCTCTTCGCGCACCTGCAGCGCATGCACCTCGGCTACTTCCAGCACCAGCGCATCGGCGACCTGATGGCCCGCATGACCAATGACCTGTCCGCGACGCGGATGATGCAGGGGCCGGGCGTCATGAACATCGTCTCCACATCGATGACCTTCGCCTTCACGATCATCTCGATGGTGAGCGTGTCGCTCAAGCTGACGCTCATCTCCGTCGTGCTCATGCCGCTCGTGTCGCTGACCTTCTGGTTCATCGGACGGCGGGTGCACGTGAAGTTCGAGCGGCTGCAAGCTCAGTTCTCCGAGATGTCGACGGCGGCGCAGGAGAACTTCTCCGGCATCCGCGTGGTGAAGGCGTTCTCGCAGGAGAACGCCGAGATCGCCCGCTTCGCGGCGGTGAACGAGGAGTACGTGGGCCGGGCGATCAACCTGCGGCGAATGGACGGCCTGATCTGGCCGACCATGTCGTTCATCCTCGGCCTCGCGGTCCTCGCGACGCTGTTCATCGGCGGGCAGGACGCGATCGAAGGTCGCATGACACTCGGCCAGCTCGTGCAGTTCGTCGCGTACCTCAACCTGCTGGCCTGGCCGATGATCGCCCTGGGCTGGGTCTCGAACCTCTTCCAGCAGGGCTGGGCCTCGCTCCAGCGCCTGCAGGAGATCTGGGACGCGAAGCCCGACATCGTCGATCCGGCCGAGCCCGCGGCGCACACCGTCCGGGGCGCGGTCGAGTTCAAGGATGTGCGCTTTGCCTACGGGCCGACGGAGGTCCTGCGGAGCGTCAGCTTCACGGTGCCGGCCGGGGGCTCGCTCGCGATCGTCGGGCACACCGGTGCAGGCAAGTCGAGCCTGGTCAACCTCATTCCGCGGCTCTTCGACGCCACGAGTGGCCAGGTGCTCATCGACGGGATCGACGTGAAGCGGTACCCACTTGCCGCCCTGCGCCGAGCCATCGGCTACGTGCCGCAGGAGACCTTCCTGTTCAGCGTGCCCCTGCGCGAGAACGTGAGCTTCGGTCTCGACAAGACGCTCGACGATCCGAAGCTCGAGTGGGCCGGCGATGTCTCGCAGCTGAACAAGGACGTCGATGACTTCCCGGCGCGGTACGACACCATGATCGGCGAGCGCGGCGTCACGCTTTCGGGTGGTCAGAAGCAGCGCACCGCGATCGCGCGCGCCGTGGCGAAGGACCCGCGCATCGTCATCCTGGACGATGCGATGAGCGCGGTCGACACCTACACCGAGTCCGAGATCCTCCGGAGGCTGCGCGGCGTCCTGCAGGAGCGCACGAGCATCATCGTCGCGCACCGCATTTCCACGGTGAAGGACGCCGACGAGATCCTCGTGCTCGATGAGGGCCGGATCGCGGAGCGCGGTACGCACCTCGAGCTGCTCGAACGGAACGGCATCTACGCCCAGATGTACCGCCGCCAGCTGCTCGAGGAGGAGCTCGACGTCGATACGGAGCGGGACGAGCACGAGCGCCGCGTGAAGGCGACAGAGGAGTCCACCCCAACGCGATTCCGCACCCGCATGGGCGGCGGCGGGATGGAGGAGGGCGCCTGATGGCGGGCTTCTTCCAGGAGGATGAGATCCTCGGCAAGGCCTACGACGCGCGGTTGATGCGCAGGCTGCTCGGGTACCTCCGGCCGTACCGCGGTCCGGTCACGCTCGCCTTCGCACTGCTCGTGTTCCTGTCGCTCGCGGACATCGCCCCGCCGATCATCACGAAGTTCCTCATCGACACCGCCATCGCGCCCGCGGTGAACGGGAGCATCCCGGCCGGTGAGGGCCTGCGCCTGCTCGTGCCGCTGGGGGCCGCGTACCTCGCGGTGCTCCTTGCCTCGGCAGGGCTGCGGTACGCGGAGAACATCCTGACCACGTTCGTCGGCCAACGGGCGATGTACGACCTTCGGGTCCAGCTGTTCGGACACCTGCAGGCCCTGTCGCTGTCGTTCTTCGACCGGAACCCGGTGGGCCGGCTCATGACGCGCATCACCAACGACATCGATGCCCTGACGGACATGGTGACCCAGGGCGTGGTCTCGATCTTCGGTGACTTCCTGATGCTGTTCGGGATCGCCGTCGTCCTGCTGTTCCTTGACTGGCGTCTCGCGCTCATCACCTACGCGACGCTGCCGGTGATCGTGGCGCTGACGTTCTACTTCCGGAAGACGATGCGCGAATCGTTCCGGGGGGTCCGCATCCGCCTGGCGCGCATCAACGCCTACCTCAACGAGAACATCAGCGGAATGTCGATCGTCCAGCTGTTCACGCGCGAGCCGCGGGCATACACGCAGTTCGATGAGCTCAACAGGGATCTGCTGGAGGCCAACCAGGGGCAGATCAAGGCGATGAGCCTGTTCTTCCCGGCTGTCACGTTCACCCGCGCGGGCGCGGCGACGGCCATCTTCATCGCCGGCGGCTACTGGGCCCTCGGCGGTCAGATGACGATCGGGACGCTGCTCGCGTTCTGGCAGCTCCTCGATCAGTTCTTCCGTCCCATCCAGGACCTTTCGGAGAAATACAACATCCTGCAGTCGGCGATGGCGTCATCGGAGCGCGTCTTCCGGCTGCTCGACACCGAGGCGACCATCGTCGATGCGCCGCACCCGGTCGCGCTGCCGAGCGTGCGCGGCGAGATCACGATGGAGAACGTGTCCTTCGCGTACAACGAGGGGGACTGGGTCCTCCGTGACGTCGACTTCAAGATCTCCGCGGGCGAGAGCGTCGCGATCGTCGGTGCCACCGGGGCGGGGAAGACCTCGATCATCAGCCTCATATCGCGCTTCTACGACGTACAGAAAGGGCGGATCCTCCTCGACGGCGTCGACCTGCGCGACCTCGCGCAGCGTGACGTCCGCCGTCACGTTGGCGTGGTGCTCCAGGATCCGTTCATCTTTGCGGGCACCATCGCGTCGAACATCCGCCTGAACGAGACCGCGATCACGGATGCGCAGGTGAAGGCCGCGGCGCGCTTCGTCAACGCGGACAAGTTCATCGACCGGCTGCCGGACGACTACGAGACCGTCGTCACCGAGCGCGGCTCGACGCTGTCGGTCGGGCAGAAGCAGCTGCTCGCCTTCGCCCGGGCCATCGCGTTCAACCCCGAGATCATGCTGGTCCTCGACGAGGCGACATCGTCTGTTGATACCGAGACCGAGCACCTCATCCAGGACGCACTGAAGAAGCTCATGGTCGGCCGGACGTCGATCATCATCGCCCACCGCCTGTCGACGATCCAGAACGTCGATCGGATCATCGTGCTGCACAAGGGCCGGCTCGCGGAGATGGGCACGCACAAGGAATTGCTCGGCCAGCACGGCGTCTACCACCGCCTCTACGAGCTGCAATACCGCGCACACGAGGCGGAATCGTCGGTAGGGACGGGCTAGTCCGAGCACACCCGGGTACCGAGGTGGTTCCTAGCGGCTGGCGTCGTCGGTCATGCGGGTGCGTGCGACCGCGCGATCGGTCACGGCCGAGTCACGGACGAAGCTTCATGTAGCGGCGATTCTTGAGATCGTCGACACGGCCGCACGGATCGTCGTTGAGCGCAACGAATGCCAGCTGCCCGCCGCCGATGGTCCAGCGGTACCGGCCGACGCCGCCCGGGAACGCGAGCCCGCAGCGGGCAGCCCCGAAGAAGGCGATCTCGTCGCCGTTCACCAGGACGTTGCCGCCGGCGATGTCGCCCGGCGTCTCGAACGCGTACTTGTCGGGGGCCGTGAAGATCAACGTGCCGACGGACGCGGTATCGGTCGGCTTCCACGTTCCGAGGAGCTCGGGAGGCAGCGGACCGCCGGACGGTCGCGCCGCGGCCGGCGACGGCGAGACAGGCGGCGTCGTTGTGACCGATGCGCCAGAGGAGCTGCATCCGATGGCCAGGACTAGTGTCGTGGCCGGCAGAATACGCATCCACCCCCTGGGAGTAGTCGCTCGAGTCACTGCAGCTTCGTTCGCGCTGGCTTCGCGGTCGTCTTCGCGTTTGCCGCGTCGCCGAGCACGCACCATTCCTTGACCATCGCCCTCACCTCGGGTGTCCGCACGCTCGCCTCCCTGGCGTCGGGCATGTACGCGGGCAACGTCCTCAAACTTTCCCCGCGGGACCACGAAGTGCCTGAATTGGGTCGTTGCGAAGTAGACCGCAAGGAGCAACGTGAGCACGTACAGCGCGATAGAACCGAGGAAGATGTTTGCGACCGCGCTGCCGATCAACAGCGGTACGACGACGAAATGTCCGTACGCAGAGCGCAGGGCCCGCGCGCGGCGCAAGGCAACCAGCCGTCGGACGAAGACTTGAACGGCGTACACCACGTACAGGCCGCTCGCAAGTCGAAGGCTTAGCTGCTGATCATGCGAAAGGTAGAACGGGACGAACGGCAGCAGCGCAATGAAGACGATGCCGATGCTCGCGACGACGAGCGTTTGCAGATAGACCCACTCCGCCCGCGTCCAATGCTCTCGGTCCTGGAGGCTCCCGACCAGGCCCGCGAATCCCGCGACGATGATCCCAATCTGTGCGAAGCCGACCAGCACCTGCTCGCCTTCCATCGGGCGAACCGTAATGGAAGTACGACAGGCATCGCGACCCGAATGAGGAGCGCGACGGCAGGATCCGAGTCGAGCACAGACGCTGCGGGGCGGTGTTCGTGCTCGAGCTCGAAGCGTCGGGCTAGCCGATCAGCTTCTGGCCGGCGCCGAAGTGTTCGGGCGTCGGCGCGGGCGCCGAGGTCGATGGCGGCGGGGTGGTCGGAGCAGCTTTCGTAGCCGGCCCTGTGGTCGTCCCCCGAAGCCGCGCCAGCTGCCTCTTCGCGAGCTCCACCGCCGCCGAGACGTCGAGGGTGCCGAGCGGCCCGGCGACGTTCATCAAGCTGGTGATGTTCGCCACACGGACGTAAATGCTGTAGGCGGTCTTGCCGCCGGCCGAAGTTGGATACACCTGATCGCGTGGGATTCGTCGCCGATCGTCTGGTCGAGCGGGATCTCCACGCCCCATCCATGGCTTTGCGTCACGTACTGCACGGCCTCAGCAAGCGCCTTCGCCGCACCATCAGCGCTCAGCCATGCGGTCGTGTCCGCCGTGACGGACGTGACGCCTGCTTGAGCCGTGCGGCCATAGAAGGCGAGCCAGCCGCCAACGTATGCACCAGTACCGATTTGGTCCCACTGATCGTCGCGTTCCTCCTCAAGCGCGAACCCTGGCGGAAGATCGGCGAGAGCCAGCGTCACGTCACGCGGCGCAGCGCTCAGTGTGGGAGAGGGTGAGAGCGTCGGCCGCAGGCTCGCCGTCCCCGGTGGCGGGCTCAGCAGCACGGATGTCGAGTTCAGCTGAGCGGTCGTCGCCACAGGCGCCGGCAGGAGCGTCCCGCCGAGCCCGAGGAGGCCACCGAGCGCGACGCCGAGCAGCGCAGGGACGAACCACCACGGGCAGGCCCGGGCGGTCGTCCGCGCACTCGGATCGTCTTCGTCGATCAAGAGCACGCCCTGACTACAAACCCGACGTCAAGGGGCGTCTTCCCATCGCCTTCTCCGGCTACGTGTTGCGACACGATGATGCGTGCGACGAGCAGCTCAGCGGCCGCCGACCGCGCAACAGAGGAGCGTTGCCTGTTCGTCCGTTCCCGCGTATTCGCTAAGGTCAACTTGATGGGTCCGCTCGCTGGCCGCGTTTGTCGGGTACCGCGCTCAGAAGCCCGGTAGGCGTAGGTACTACACGAGCCGCAATACCGCGCACACGACGGCGCCTCCGCCTGGCGCGGCTCCGGCTCTGCTGGACCGTCGGGCGTTCCTCGCCGCGTCCGCGCGCATCGCGGCGCTTGCGGCCCTCGCGCCGCTGGCGGGGTGCGTATCGCCGGCGCTGAAGCTCGACCGAGACCCGTTCACGCTCGCCGTCGCGTCCGGGGACCCGCTCCCCGATGGCGTTGTCCTCTGGACGCGCCTCGCGATGGATCCGCTCGCCGGCGGTGGCATGGGCACTGCGCCGATCGAGGTCGACTGGACCGTCGCCCGTGACGAAGCGTTCACGGACGTCGCCAGGAAGGGAACGGCGACCGCGATCCCAGATCTCGCCCACTCGGTGCACGTCGAGGTGGCGGGCCTCGATCCCGATCAGCGTTACTGGTACCGCTTTCGCGCGGGAGCGTTCGACAGCCCGGTGGGCCGCACCCGGACGGCGCCGGCCGTGGCGTCGAGCCCGCAGCAGCTGCGGTTCGCCGTGGCGTCGTGCCAGAACTACACGCAGGGGTACTACACCGCGCACGCGGCGCTGGCGAACGAGGATCTGCAGGCGGTGCTGTTCCTCGGGGACTACATCTATGAGGGCGATGCGCGCGGCGATCGCGTCCGCGACTATGCCCGGCGCGGCTGGGCCTTCAGTCTCGCGGACTATCGCGACCGCTACGCGCAGTACAAGACCGACACAGATCTGCAGGCGGCCCACAAGGCGTTCCCGTGGATCGTCACGTGGGACGATCACGAGGTCGAGAACAACTACGCCGGCGGGATCGATCTCTCCGACCCGAAGAACAAGCAAGCCGTCTTCGAGCGCACGAACGCCTACCAGGCGTTCTACGAACATATGCCGATCCGTGGACCGAAGCCGAAAGGCCCCGAGCTCAAGCTGTACCGGTCGCTGTCGTTCGGGGACCTCGCCACATTCCACGTGCTGGATACCCGCCAGTACCGCTCCCCGGAGGTCCCGCTCTGCGCGGACAAGGACGCGACGCCATCCGGCTATTGCCAAGCGAGCCTCGATCCGGGTCGGACGATGCTCGGCGCCGAGCAGCGCGCGTGGCTGCTCAGTGGGCTCGCGTCTTCGCGCGCCGCGTGGAACCTTGTAGCGCAGTCGGTGCGGTTCGCCCAGCAGGACTCGAGCCCGGATCCGAACGTGCGCCACTTCGACGGCGTCGACAACTGGATGGGCTACGTCGCCGACCGCCAGATCATCACCGACCAGCTCGCGAAGACCACGAACCCGGTCGTGCTGTCCGGCGACAGTCACGTCGACTTCGTGTACGACATCAAAAGGGATTTCAGCGATCCGGCGTCGCCGACGGTCGCGACCGAGCTCCTCGGTACGTCGATCAGCAGCGACGGCGACCCGTTCATCCCCGCGACGCAGTTCGATGGCTCCGCGAAAAATCCGCAGCTGCACTTCTTCGACAACCACCGGGGGTACATCCGTTGCACGGTCGAGCGGGGGCAGCTGACCGCGGACTTCCGGACGGTCGCCACGGTGACCAGGCCCCCCGTGTCTCCGCCGCCATCGGCAGCGGTCGCGTCCGCGAGCACGATCGCCACCTTCGTCGTGCTCGACGGGAAGCCCGGAGCGCGCCGCGCCTGATCTGTCGCGCGCGATCGCCTCCGCCGTTGTGGGTCTCCTCCTCGCCACGACCTGCGTGCCAGGGTCTCCGGCCGCGCCGGCCGCCGAGCCAGCGGCTGGGAACGCTGCGGTCCAGCGGGCGTTCGAGCAGCACTCTGACGGCGCCGAGGTCACGGCCACCGGGATCGTCGACCGCGTGCTGTCGGATCAGAGCGGTCCATCGGGGCCGCACGAGCGCTTCATCGTCCGACTGTCGAGCGGCATGACGCTGCTCATCGAGCACAACCTATCGATCGCGCCCCGGGTGCCCGTCGCGGTCGGCATGGCGGTGACCGTGCACGGGGAGTACGTCTGGAACGCCGAGGGCGGGCTCCTCCACTTCACGCATCACGATCCCGACCGGTCGCACGAGGGCGGCTACGTCCTGTACGGCGGGAAGCGGTACGAGTGAGCGGCGTCCCTACGCGGGCTGTCGCGCTCCGCGACGCCGGCCGGACGCGGGCGACAGACGCTCCGTGAGGGTGGGGATGTCCAGGTCAGGCTCGGGGTAGCGCGGGTCCATCTCCTCGAGCGTCTCGACGAGGATCCGCGTGATCGCCCAGTTCCGATACCACTTCTTGTTCGCGGGCACGACGTACCACGGCGCGCGGTCGGTCGAGCAGCGGAAGAGGGCCGCGTCGTATGCCACCTGGTACTCGGGCCAGAGCTCGCGCTCATCCAGATCCTTGGGACTGAACTTCCACCGCTTCGTCGGGTCCATGAGCCGGTCCAGGAGTCGCTTGCGCTGCTCGTCGAACGAGATGTGCAAACAGATCTTGACGATGGTCGTCCCGCTCGCGACGACCTCGCGCTCGAACCGGTTGATCTCGTCGTACCGCTTGGACCACACGGCTTCCGGCACGAGGTTGCGGACCCGCACGATGAGCACGTCCTCGTAGTGGGATCGATTGAAGATCCCCATCATCCTGGGCTGCGGCAGCGCCTTGCGGATCCGCCATAGGAAGTCGTGCTGACGCTCCTCCTCGGTCGGCGATCTGAAGCCCGTGATCTGCACGCCTTGGGGATCGACCGCGCCGATCACGTGGATGATCGTGCCGTCCTTGCCCGAGGTGTCCATTCCTTGCAGCACCAAGAGGAGGGATCGCTTGCCCTCGGCATACAGGCGCTCCTGCAGCTGCCGGAGCTTCTCGCCGTCACGGGCCTTGTCCGCGCGCGCGGTGGCCTTGCGCACGCCGGGTGTCGTGCGCGGATCGATGTCGGCCAGCGTGAGCTGGCCCTTCGTCGGGCGGACCCGGAGCAGATCACGCACAGAACGTTGTTTGGCCATGGGTGGAGAATCGTCGGCGTGATCGAACGCGAGCGCAAGTACCGACTCGACAGCTCGGATCTGCGCCGGCTCGCCCTGGCCCTCGACGGCGAAGCGGCGCTGGACCGCCGCGAGACCCAAGAGACGGTTCACTTTCGGGACGTCACCGGCAGGCTCGACGGTCTGAACCTTCGCGTTCGGGCGACCGGCGCGGCGCAGGAGCTCACGGTGAAAGGGCCGCGCCTCGAGAGCGGTCGCTCGAAGGTGCGGGAGGAGCACACGGTCATCGTTACAGGCGACATGGCCCCGCTCTTCGCAGCGTTGGGCCTGCAGCCCGCGGAGCGATACCGGAAGCGCACCGCCATCTACCACTTCCACGGAGCTCAGGTCTCGCTCGATGAGGTAGACGGCCTTGGCTCGTTCTGCGAGATCGAGGCGGTCGACGATGCGACGATCGAACAGGTCGCGGCACGGCTCGGTCTCGCCGACGAAGCGGTCGAGCCGCGCGGGTATGCTCGGCTCGTCCGGTCGCGTTCGTGAGCGACAACGTCGGCGAGGTGAATTGATGGCGAACCCGACTTGGTCCGCACCGAAGCTCGCCGATTACGAAAAGCTGGGCGTCTTCTACCTCGGCCGGCCGTACGACATCGACACGAAGAAGCCGGAGCCCGGCGTCATCCTGTACGACTCGAAGGATCTGGTCACGCACGCGGTCGCCGTCGGGATGACCGGGAGCGGGAAGACCGGACTGTGCATCAGCCTCATCGAAGAGGCCGCGCTCGACGGCGTCCCGACGATCGCGATCGACCCCAAGGGCGATCTGACGAACCTCCTGCTCACGTTCCCTGACCTGCGCCCCGCGGACTTCCGTCCCTGGATCAACGAGGACGACGCGCGCCAGAAGGGGCTGGGCCCCGACGAGTTCGCTGCGCAGCAGGCGAAGATGTGGGCGGACGGGCTCGCCTCGTGGGGCGAGGACGGCGCGCGGATCAAGCGCCTCATGGACGCCGCGGACTTCGCCGTCTACACACCGGGGTCGACGGCCGGCATCCCGGTGTCGATCATCGCGTCCTTCGCGGCGCCGGCAGCCCAGCTGCGCGATGACGCGGAGCTGTTGCAGGAGCGGGTGTCATCGACCGCGACGAGCCTGCTCGGGCTACTCGGCATCGCCGCCGATCCGGTGAAGAGCCGCGAGCACATCCTTCTGTCGAACATCTTCACCCTCGCGTGGTCTGCGGGCCGCGATCTCGACCTCAGCACGATCATCCAGCAGATCCAGGACCCGCCGATGGCGAAGGTCGGCGTGCTCGAGGTCGACTCGTTCTATCCGCCAAAGGAGCGAAAGGCACTCGCGACGCAGCTCAACAACCTGCTCGCCGCGCCCGGGTTCTCCACGTGGCTGCAAGGCGAGGCCCTCGACATCGGCAAGATCCTCCACGGACCGGAGGGGAAGCCGCGGGTGTCCGTCTTCTCGATCGCGCACCTGTCCGACGCCGAGCGCATGTTCTTCGTATCGCTGCTGCTCAACCAGGTGCTGTCATGGGTGCGCACGCAATCGGGCACGACCAGCCTGCGCGCGATCCTGTACATGGACGAGATCTTCGGCTATTTCCCACCCGTCGCGATGCCGCCGTCGAAGCTGCCCCTGCTCACGCTCCTGAAGCAGGCGCGCGCATTCGGTCTCGGAGTCGTGCTCGCGACGCAGAATCCGGTCGACCTCGACTACAAGGGCCTGGCGAATACCGGGACCTGGTTCCTCGGCCGTCTGCAGACCGAGCGGGACAAGGCCCGCGTGCTCGAAGGCCTCGAGGGCGCGGCCGCCGCGGCGAACGCCAAGTTCGACAAGGCCAAGATCGGCGAGATCCTGTCCGGCCTCGGCAACCGGGTCTTCCTGATGAACGACGTGCACGAGGACGCGCCCGTTGTCTTCGAGACCCGGTGGGCGATGTCGTACCTCCGCGGACCGCTCACCCGGGATCAGATCCGCCAGCTCATGGCCGGGCGTACGCCCGTCGCGCCGCAGGCCGCCACGCCGGTCGCGGTCGCTCCACCGGCCGACGCTGCCTCGCCAGGGCCACGGGTGCCCGCGGACGTGGCGCAGCGATTCGTTCCCGCCCGCGCCGGGCAGGCCGGCGCGACGCTCGTGTACCAGCCGCGACTGCTGGGGTCCGCGAGCGTGCGATTCGCCGATGCGAAGAGCGGCATCGACACGACGAACGAGCTCGTCTATCTCGCCCCGCTCGACGGCGCGCGATCGATCGACTGGGACAAGGCCGCGCCGGCGACGTTCCCGGCCGCCGACCTCGACACCGCGCCCCAGAGCGGCGCGACGTTCGAGCCCGTCCCGGCGGCAGCGACGAACGCCAAGAGCTACGCGGCCTGGAAGACCGAGTTCGCGTCGTGGCTGTTCCGCAATGCCACGCTCGACCTCCGGCAGGCCGGTCGCGAGCAACGCGACGCGCTCGTCGAGAAGATGCGCGCGGACTACGCGCCGAAGGTCCACCGGATCGAGGAGAAGGTCCGGAACGCCGAGCAGGCCGTCACCCGCGAGCAGGGCCAGGCGCACGCCGCGCAGCTCCAAACGGCCGTCTCGGTGGGCGCGACGGTGCTCGGGGCGATCCTTGGACGGAAGGCCACGTCCACCACTCTCGGGCGCGCCACCACGGCCGCACGAGGCGTGGGCCGCTCGATGGAGCAGCAGCAGGACGTCGGACGCGCGAAGGCCGACGTCGCGGCGGCTCAGCAGGAGCTCGATGCGCTCAACGCCGAGATCGAGCAGAGGGCCGGTAGTCTGGACGCCGCGCCACTGCGCCCGACGAAGTCGAACATCGATGTGCGACTCGTGGCTCTCGCGTGGGCGCCGTACTGGCGCGACGCGCAGGGCACCCTGACGCCAGCCTGGGCCTGACGCCGGCTCCGGAGCTTCTTGCGATCGCCAGCGCGGTCGCGTTCGAGGCCGGCGCCATCCTGCTCGAGCATGCGCGCTCCGCGGCGACGGGCGTCGGTTCGAAGTCGACCCGAACGGATCCGGTCTCCGACGCCGATCGCGCCGCGGACGCGCTGGTGACCGCGCGCCTCCGCGCCGCGTTCCCCGATGACGGGATCGTGTCCGAGGAGAGCGAGCGCCGTGCCGGCTCCTCGGGCCGCACGTGGTACGTGGATCCGCTCGACGGCACGGTGAATTACCTCTATCGGATCCCGCATTGGTCCGTGAGCGTGGCCTGCGCTGACGCGGACGGCGGACTTGCCGCCGTCGTGTACGACCCGCTGCGCGACGAGCTGTTCTCGGCGGTCCGGGGCGGCGGCGCCTTCCTGGCCGAGCGCAGGCTCGCGACGAGCGACGTGAGCGACCCGGGCCTGGCACTCGTCGCAACCGGGTTCAGCTACGCCGCGGCCGAGCGCGCCGTCCAAGCGGGCGTGCTCGCGCGCGTCGCGGGGCAGATCCGTGACGTCCGCAGAGCCGGGTCCGCGGCGCTCGATCTGGCGTGGGTCGCGGCCGGCCGGGTGGACGCGTACTTCGAGGTGTCACGGTCCGCGTGGGACTCAGCGGCGGGCGAGCTGCTGGTCCGCGAGGCCGGCGGCGCGGTCACCTGGACCGAACACACGGAGATCGTCGCGTCGGGCCGTCCGTTGCACGCGCCACTGGTCGCGCTGTTACGGGCAAGCCACGAAGACCACGGGTAGACTGGCATC
>JBBQZK010000015.1:0-36394 GCA_038207785.1 Candidatus Limnocylindria bacterium
CCGGATCGTGGCCGGGGCGGATCGCCGCGCGCCTTCCGGCCGGCAGCGACTACGTGAACCTCGGCGTGTCCGGATCGCAGGCCGCGCAGGCCGCGCGTGAACAGACACCCGCCGCGACCGGCCTGCGTCCGCAGCTCGTCACGGTGTGGCTCGCGGTGAACGATCTGAATGCCGGTGTGTCGGCGCCCGACTACGCCGCAGCCCTGCGGGCGGTCCTCGAGCCACTGGTGTCCAAGACCGAGGCGCGCATCTTCGTCGGGAACGTCCCGGACCTGCGGCCCGTTCCGGCGTACGCCGGCGTCGATCAGGCGACGCTCCTCGCGAAGATCGGCGCCTACAACGCAGCGATCCAGGGCCTCTCGGTCGTCTTCGCCGGTCGCGTGACGGTGGTCGATCTGTTCACCGGCTCCGCGGTGCTGGTGAGCACGATGACCGTGTCGGGCGACGGCTTTCACCCGTCCGATGCGGGGTATGCGCTCATCGCCGAACGATTCGCGACCGCCATCCTGTCCGCGGGGATCCCCTTCCGCTAGAACGTCCCCGGTGTGCGGAGCTGCGTCCAGTGCCCGCCACCGTCGAGCGTGCGTTGGATCGCGCCGCGAACCGTCGCGTAGCCGGTCTGCGCGTCACCGAACACGATGACCGGCGCGACCGGCGAGGCCTGCTGGTAGTCGGTCGTGACGGCGTGCCAGGACGTGCCTCCGTCGGTCGTCTCTTTCGGCGTCGTTCCGGCGGAGAGCTGGAGCCAGCGCGACGCGGTGGCGAACACGACCGTGCTCTCCGGGTCTGGCGCATCCGCGCGATAGGTCCAGCTGGCGCCGCCATCCGCCGAGGCGAAGATGTACCGCCGCTGGCCGCTCGTCGTCTGGCCGACCGCTTCAACCAAGAGGCTTGTCCCGAACGCCTTCACGACCCCGGCGCGGAGGGCGAATCCGGCGGCGGTCGTGGTGAATCCGGGAGGATCCGGCAACGGTCGCGACGCGGCCCAGCCCCGACCGCCATCGCCGGTCCGGTAGATGAGCGGCGGGCTGTTCGGGTCCCAGGCCGAGAGGAACCCGCGCTGCGCGTCGATGAACACCAGTGACTCCTTGCACTGCGCCGGCGCGACGCCGGTCGGCGCCAGCGTTTGCCAGCTCGCGCCGGCATCGGCGGTATGGGAGAGCGCGAGCGATTGCTGACCACACCGCGCTGCCGCCGCACCGCGGAGCGCGACCCATCCCTCCGCATCGCCGACGAACGCGATGTCGGGGTCGGCCGCCGGCGCCGGCAGCGGCCGCTCCGTCCAGGTGTCACCGCGGTCGGTGCTGCGGAAGAGCCGAGTGGACGCCACCAATGCCCAGACCACCGTCCCGGACGGAGCGGACAGCTGCGCGAAGCTGGGCAGCGCGATCGGCGTGGCGGTGGGCGCGGCGACCGCGGTCGACGCCGCGGTCCGCGTCGGGCTGGCGACGGCGACCGATGGCGTAGCGAACGGGGTGGCGCTCGGACTGAGGGCCGGCGATCCGGCCGGAGAGCCCGAACACGCCGCGAGGAGGACCGCGAGTGCCAGCGCGCGGCGGGTCACCCCGCCAGTGTGCGACTAGGCGGGAACGACCTCGAGCATCAGGGCCGGCGGCACGGTCGCCAGGCGCACGGCGCGCTCCATCACCACCAGCCCGGCGACCATCAGCCCCATCGCGAACACCATCACGGTCTGGGCGGGGAAGGCCACGAGCAGGGCGCTCGCCGCGAAGGGCGCGATCGTGCCGCGCACGCCCATGAGGGAGCTCTGGGCGACGGCGTAGTCGCCGACGCGCCCCGGTGGCGCGAGCTGCACGATGTTCGTGAAGAAGGTGATGTCCCCGCCGGCGTTCGTGATGCCGGCCACGATCGCGACCGGGATGAGGAACAGCGTGCTCGGTGCGACGAGATACCCGAGCGGCATGACGAGCACGAGCGCGGTGTTGATCACGGTCATGCGGAGCGAGCTCCCACGGTCGATGAACCGACCCCACACGAAGTACGCGATGATCGCGCTTCCGGCCTGCAGCGCGGTCATGAATCCGACGAAGCTGTTCGGCGCGTTGAAGTGGTCGACCAGCAGGATCGGGTAGATCGCGGCATTCATCAGGTTCCCGAAGCCGAAGATCGTGAATGAGACGAGCAGCCGGCGGTACCGGTGGTCACGCCACACGTCCCGGGCGATGTGGGACGGGCGGTGGCGCGCCGGCAGGACGGCCGGGGGGTCGTGGCGGATGCGTCCGAAGGCGATCGCGCCGGGCAGCGAGAGCAGCGCGGCCGCAGCGAAGACGAAGGTCGCCGGCACACTGTCGATGAACAGACCGGCGGCCGTCGCGCTGGCGATGCTCGCTATCGACGCTCCGATGCGCACCTTGCCCATGGCCGAGGCGCGCTCCGAGTCCGGGTAGATGCCCTGCATCAGCGTCGCGTACGACGCCATGTTCGCGACCGCGATGATCCACATCGTCACGGATACGAACGCGAGCGCGAACGGCGTCGCGGCGACCAGCACGCCGACGAGGAAGATCGAGCGAGAGAGCGTGGCCGTGACGGCCGTGATCGTCACCGGGCGGAACCTGCCGAGCAGGTAGCCGAACACCGGCGAGAACAGATGCCCGATGAACGGACCCGCCACCACGAGCGCGACGTCCTCGGTCGATCCGCCCATCCGGCGGACCACGACGGGGAGGAACGCCACCGTGACACCGAGGTAGATGCCGGCCATGAGCCCCGAGAACGCGTCGATGCGGAAATTGCTGCGGACGCGCTCCGCGGCCCAGTTGCGATCGGCACTTGGCATCACCGAAAATTAACGGTGCAGGCGTGCGGTCGTCGCCCCCTTTTCGGTGGCAATGTCCGCAAATGTGTCGCACTCCACGTTCGACCGAGCGGCCGAACGAGGGTCACTCGGTCGGGCCAGGGTCCCCGGGACGCGGCGG
Source organism: Candidatus Limnocylindria bacterium (assembly GCA_038207785.1). Classification (GTDB taxonomy): domain Bacteria; phylum Chloroflexota; class Limnocylindria; order P2-11E; family P2-11E; genus UBA4735. The sequence continues at coordinate 2,940 of JBBQZK010000015.1, forward strand.
CCGGACCCCGCCCGGGCGCGGGGGGTACGGCCGGCGGGCCGGGTAGCCGCCCGGCCCTCCGCCGGGACCAGGGCGGGGACCGTCGCGGAAGCCGCCCGGCCGGGCTGGACGGAACGCGACCGGCCCGCGAGCGCCGGGTGCCGTCGAGCTGATGACGACGCGGCGGTTCGGGTCCATGCCCACCGACTCGGTCTTGATGCCTGGCTGCTCCTGCACGGCAAGGTGCACGATGCGCCGCTCGAAGGCGAGCATCGGCTCGAGCGTGACGGCCTGGCCGGTGGTCTTCACCCGGCTGGCGACGCGGTGGGCGATCTCGCGAAGCTGGTCCTCCCGCCGCCGCCGGTATCCCTCGACGTCGACGGGGATGTGGACCGGATGGCCGACCGACTTGGACGCGATGGCCGAGACGATCTGCTGCAGCGCCACGAGGTTCTCGCCGCCGCGGCCGATGAGTGCCCCGAGCTCGGCGCCCTCGACATCGAGTCCTTCCATGCCCGGCCGATCGTCGAGCGTGACCGACGCGTCGACGTCCATCTTCTCGAGCAGCGTCTTCAGCACGGTGAGCCCGAGGGCGAGCTCCTCGGCGAGGATCGGTGCCCGGTCCTCGGCCTCGTCCTTCGCGCGCTCCGCGGCCGCACGCATAGCGTCCGGCCGGCGCGGCACCTCACGCTCGTCCACGACGGGCTCGGGCACCTCGGCCCGCTCCTCCTCCGTGAACGACAGGAGGACGCGGGCATCGACGCCACCCATGCCGAGCATGTTCGCGGGCTTACCGCGTTCGAGGATCTCGATGTCGACATCCGAGCGTTTGCGCCCGAGGTCCAGCAAACCGCGCTCGATCGCTTCCTCGACGGTCCGACCGGTGAATTCCTCGCCACGAAGCGGCATCGCGTCCCCCCTTGCGTGCTCGCCGCTCGGCGAGCACGCTCGAATTACTTCTTCTTGTTCCGGTTCCGCTGGCGGCGGGCCTCGCGGGTGTTCTGGCCGCCATGCCCACGTGGACCATTCGACGTCACCGCGGCTTTCGGCATCGCGGCCATATCGCGGCGTTCTTCCTCGAGCGCCGCCTGCTGCCGCGCCGCGAGCGTCCGATCAGCGGGCGATGGGATGTTCTTGAGGAACGGCAGGAACCGTGGCAGCTGGCCCCAGCCGCTGACGAAGTATTGCTGCACGATGCCGAACACGGTCGTCGTCACCCAGTACAGCGCGAGTCCGGCCGGCAGGCTCCACGCGATGAATACCGTGAGCAGCGGGAAGTAGTACTGCATCGACTGCATCATCTTCTGCTGCGGGTCCACGATCTTGGGCTGCGCCATCGGCTGGAACATCACGGACGAGATGAGCTGCGTCGCGCCCGCGAGGATCGGCAGGATCCGGAACGGGTCCGGTGCTCCGAGGCCGTCGGTGATCCACGGCAGCCAATGAGCCGCGAGATCGAGGCGCTCCCCGCCGGACAGCGGGTTCGGCACGAACGGGATGAGGATGTCCTTCAGGCCATCCCCGGTGAGACCCGGCGCCTGCGTGAACGCCGCGTACATCGCGAGCAGCAATGGCATCTGCAGCAGGATCGGCAGGCAGCCCATCGCCGGGTTGTACCCGCGCTCCTGGTACAGCTTCATCTGCTCCTGGCCAAGACGCTGCTTGTCGGTGCCGTACTTGGCTTTGAGCTCGGCCATCGCCGGCGAAAGCTCCTGCATCGCGCGCTGGTTGCGGATCTGGATCTTGAACAGCGGGTACAGCGCCAGTCGGATGGCGACGGTGACGGCGACGATCGCGAAGCCGAAGTCGTGGAGGAGGTCGTAGGCCGCGACGAGCAGCGAGATGAGCGGGTGGACGAGCAGGAAGTTCCAGTACGGGGCGATGAGTTCCATCTAGCGCCCGGCCCGCTGCGGCACGGGGTCGTAGCCGCCGCGCGCGAAGGGGTTGCACGAGAGCACGCGACGGATCGCCATGATCGAGCCGCGCCCGGCCCCGTAGCGCTCGACGGCCTCGATCGCGTATTCGGAGCACGTCGGCGTGTACCGGCAGGCCGGCGGCAGGGCCGGGCTGATCTTCGCCTTGTAGAACCGAAGGGCCGCGACCAGTGCGCGCTTCATCCGAGCACCGTGCCCAGTTGCCGGTCGACCGCGCCGCGGATCTCGGCGGGAGCCGCATCGAGCGTGGCCGGGCGCACGATCAGCACCAGGTCGACGCCTGCCGCCGGGCCGGCGCGGGACGCGAGCGCGACGCGGACGGCCTCACGAACGCGTCGCCGCGCCCGGTTGCGCTGCACCGCGCCGCCGACGGCGCGCGACGATGCGACCGCGACGCGCACGGTGCCGTGATCGGTCGGGAGAGCCCGGAGAGAGAACAGCTTGTCATTGCGCGCAACACCTTCCGCCCGGACGCGCGCGATGTCTTCCCCTCGCCGCAGCCTCGCGGCGTGCATCGAAGTCCGCTTAGACGACGGTGAGTCGCTTGCGACCGCGTGCGCGACGCGTCGCGAGGACCTTGCGGCCGCCCGTCGTCTTCATGCGCGCACGAAATCCGTGGACGCGCGCGCGGCGACGGGTCTTGGGCTGATAGGTGCGCTTCACGATCGAGTCCCTTCTCGAAAAAGCTCACGCGGATCACGTCGGAGTTGTGATCGAAAGTCTAGCAGCCTGCTCGTATCCGTTCTTTGCCTTGCCGCACGTTCGGACGCGGGGGTATAGTTCGCGGGCTTCCAGGGGAGCCATATCGAGGGACCGTCATCGCGCGCCGCAACAGGATCCACGCGGACTACGTTGTGACCATCGCGCGCATCTAAGTGGGGAGCATCCGTGACGTCTGACTCGCAGCTGGGAGCAGAGACTCGCACCAATCTCAAGGAGCTGTGGCGCGCTGCCCTCGGTGAGCTGCAGCTCGCGATGCCGAAAGCCAACTACGACACCTGGTTCAAGGAGACCTACGTCGTCAGCGAAGAGGACGACGTCTTCTGCATCGGCGTGCCGAACGCGTTCGCTCGCGAGTGGCTCGAGAACAAATACCGGACGCACGTCCGCGCGTCGCTGCAGCGCCTCGTTGGCCGGACGGTCGATGTGCGGTTCATCACCGTGCCGGGCGGCGCGACACCCGCGGCCGGCACCGGCCAGCGACCCGCTAATTCCGGATATTCCGGCCAGAATTCGTCCGGCCAGGGCGCGTCGGTGACCCCGGTCGCGCCGCCGTCCGAGCGGCGTGGCGAGGCGTCGCCGGTCACGGCGATCCTCAATGCCCGCTACACCTTCGCCACGTTCGTCGTCGGATCCAACAATCGCCTCGCGCACGCGGCCGCGCTCTCGGTCACGGAGCGGCCGGGTCACTCGTACAACCCGCTGTTCGTCTACGGCGGCAGTGGCCTCGGCAAAACGCACCTGATGCACGCGATCGGGCACGCGGTGCTGTCGCGCCACCCGAAGAAGCGAGTCGCCTACGCGACCAGCGAGAAGTTCACCAACGAGTTCATCAACTCGATCCGCGGACAGAAATCCGAGGAGTTCCGCGAGCGGTACCGGCGCATCGACGTCCTCCTGATCGACGACATCCAGTTCATCGCCGGCAAGGAAGGCACCCAGGAGGAGTTCTTCCACACCTTCAACGCGATCCACGAAGAGGGCAAGCAGATCATCATGTCGAGCGACCGGCCGCCCAAGGCCATCCCGCAGCTCGAGGACCGGCTGCGGTCGCGATTCGAGTGGGGCCTCATCGCCGACATCTCCGCGCCCGATCTCGAGACGCGGACGGCGATCCTCCGGGCGAAGGCGGAGGCCGCCAATGTCGCGGTCCCGCCGCCGGTCATCGACTTCCTCGCGCAGCGGATCGTCTCGAATATCCGCGAGCTCGAAGGTGCGCTCACCCGGATCGTCGCGTACGCGACGCTCAACGCGGTTGCCGTGACCACCGAGCTCGCGCAAACGATGCTGCAGAACATCCTGTACAACCCGCGCCGGCAATCGCTATCGCCGGAGCGCATCGTCGAGACCGTCGCGAAGTACTACGGCGTGCCCTCCGACCAGCTGCGCGGGAAGGCGCGCGACAAGCAGATCGTGCTGCCGCGGCAGATCGCGATGTACCTCATGCGCGAGGAGACCGAGGCTCCATTGCTCCGGATCGGCGAAGCGCTCGGTGGCCGCGACCACTCGACGATCCTTCATGGCTGCGAAAAGATCGAGCGTGAGATGGGCGAGAACGACGATTTCCGCCGGGACATCAACTCGCTGCGCGAGCTGCTGTACGCCGACTAGACCGTTACCCACGCCTGGCTGTGTGGATAAGGGCCTGTGCCCTGTGGATAAGGCCTTGCAATGGTGGACAACCGCCCCCTTAAGGTGTCGTCGAGGGATCGCCCTGTAGCATTTCGCGACACAGCTGGAATGGCTCTCCCGGGCCGTCCCCACCGCGTCCCCGGTCCGTCCACCGAGCCGCAGACCACATCGAGCAGCACAGGCGCGTCGAACGACCGGGAAGGGTCATAGTCCACAGCACTACTACTGCGACTGGCGTTCTAATCGATCACTACCTACCTGGACGTGGAGGGGGATTGGGTGAAGGTCAGCTGTCTACAAGAGAACCTCGCGCGCGGTCTTTCGATCGTGGGACGCGGGGTCTCGACGAGAGGAACGCTCCCGATCCTGGGCAACGTCCTCCTGAAGACGGACGGCGGCCGCCTCAAGCTCACGGCAACGAACCTCGAGATCGGGGTGAACTGCTGGGTGCCGGCCAAGATCGACGATGAAGGCGCCATCACCGTGCCGGCCAAGCTCTTCACCGAATTCGTGAACCAGCTCCCGCCGGGACCCATCGAGATCGCGCTGAACGTGCGCACCAAGACGATCCATCTCAAGAGCGCCACCACGGAAGCCAATCTCAAGGGTCTCGACGCCGAGGAATTCCCGATCATTCCCGCCATCCCGGACAAGCCCACCACCCGGATGTCACAGGGTGTGCTCCGGCGCATGATCAACGAGGTCGCGTTCGTGGCGGCCACCGACGACTCACGACCCGTGCTCACCGGTGTCCTCACGACGTTCGAGGGCACCGAGGTCACCATGGCCGCGGCCGATCCATACCGGCTCTCCGTCCGCCGCGCGCCCCTCCTCACAGCCGTCGATCCGAAGGTCGAGATCATCATCCCCGCGCGCAGCCTGTTCGAGGTCGCGCGCATCGTCGATGACTCGGAAGCGCCGGTCGACATCCTCGTGACGCCGAACGGTAGCCAGGTCATCTTCCACACGGACGAGGCGGACCTGGTCTCCCGGATCATCGAGGGCCAGTTCCCGAACTACCGCCAGGTCATCCCGACGAGCCACGCGACGAAGGTCACCGTGTCCCGGGATGAGCTACTCAAGGCCACGAAGCTGGCCTCGTACTTCGCGCGTGACGCAGCCAACATCGTGCGGTTCGCTGTGGATCCGGCCCAGGAGGTCCCGCTCGTGGTCAGTGCGACCGCGGCCGAGGTCGGTGACAACACCTCGCGCGTCGACGCGAGCGTCGAGGGTCCGGCGACGGCCATCGCGTTCAACTCGCGGTTCGTGGCGGATGCGCTGGGCAGCCTGGTCGCCTCGGAAGTCGCGCTCGAGCTCGGCGGCCCGCTCGCACCCGGCGTCGTACGCATCGTCGGCGACGACAGCTACCTCCACGTGGTGATGCCGCTCAGAATCCCTTCTTAATCACCCGTGCGCGTCCGCTCGCTCCTCCTCGAAGATTTCCGCAGCTACGCGCGGACCGATCGCGCGTTCTCACCAGGCGTCACCGCGCTCGTGGGCCGCAACGGTGCGGGCAAGACAAACGTCCTCGAGGCCATCCATCTCATCGCCCGCGGGGATTCACCGCGGGCCCGGGACGACGCGGAGCTCGTCCGGTGGGGCGCCAATACCGCGCGCGTGTCCGCCCGCGTCGAGCGGGTCGACGACGCTCGCAGTGTCGACGTCCTGCTGTTCTCGCCCCCGACAGGCGAGCGCCGGCGTCCGCGCCGCTACCTCCTCGACGGTGCCGGCAAACGCGCCGATGAGGCCATCGGCGAGCTTGCGGTCGTGTCGTTCTTCCCCGAGGACGTGCAGCTCCTGGCGGAGGCGCCGAGCGCGCGCCGCCGGTACCTCGACGCGATGGTGGGGCAGGTCCACCGGCGCCACCGTGCGGAGTCGCGCGAGTACACGCGTGTCCTCGAGCAGCGGAACGCCCTGCTGCGGGTGCTCCGCGACGAAGGCCGGCCGACGACAGAGCTCGCGTTCTGGGACACCGAGCTCGTGCGCCTCGCGGCGTCGATCTCGCTTCGCCGCCAGGAGGCCGTGCGCGAGCTCGTCGCGCCATTCCGCGAGGCCGCAACGCGGTTCAGTGGCGCGGACGCGCTCTCGCTCGCGTACGCGGCCCAGGTCGAAGGGGACACGCTCGAGGAGCGCGGCGCCGCGTACCACGCCCTCCTCGTGCAGAAGCGTGATCGGGAGCTGTGGCAGGGGACGACCCTCGTCGGCCCCCACCGCGAGGACCTCGCGGTGAGCGCGCATGGCCGGGCCCTGCCCACATTCGCATCGCGCGGGGAGCAGCGGAGCGCCGTCTTGTCATTGAAGCTCGCGGAGGCCGCCTGGATCCGCGAGCGCGTCGGCGAGCTCCCGGTCTTCCTCCTCGACGACGTCCTGAGCGAGCTCGACCCGGGCCGTCGCGACGCCCTTGTGGACGCGTTGCCCCTGGACGCGCAGACGCTGCTCACCGCCGCATTCGAGGCCGGCGTCCCGCAGCGGCTCATCGATCGCGCGGATGTCGTCCGGGTGAAGGATGGCGTGCTCGGATGAGACCGATCGGCGGTGCGATCGAACGCGCGCTGCGCAAGCTCGGGCTCGATCGCGACATCGCCCGAGTCTCCGCGCTGGATGCGTGGCCCGAGGCGGCCCGCGAGGTCTTCGGACCGCCGGCCGACGCGACGCGCGCCGTGGCCCTGAGCGAGAGCGCCCTCGTGGTCGCGGTGCCCGATGCGAGCTGGTCCGGCGAGATCCGGCTGCGCGAGGCGGAGCTTGTCGCGGCGATCGCGCGCCGAGCGGCCAGCGACATCACGCACATCCGGACCGTGCCCGGCGTGAGCCGGACTCCCTAGACTTCCGTGGTGCGGCAGACCGGATTTTCGACGAAAGTCGGATCGACCACGGAGCTCCGGCAGGGAAGCTCCGACGTGGTCGTCGTCAGCGAGCCGACGCTCGGCGCGACGCTCCGCACCAAGGGCCGCTTCTACTTCCTCTGCGAGGTCCTGCCGCAAGGCAAGCAGGGCTCGGACGTCGCCAAAGAGGTCGCGGACCTGGTGCGCGAGCAGTACGAGTACGACCTCTCCGCGGGCATCGAGGGGGCGATCCGCAAGGCCCTCCGTGACGCGAACCGGCGTGCGGCGCACCGGCTGCGTGACCAGCAGGGCCGGGTCACGCTCCACGCGGCATGCGCCGTCATCGTCAATCACGAGCTCTACGCGGCGCGCATCGGCCAGGCCCAGGTCTTCCTCGTGCGCCGGGCCCGGCTCTTCCTTCCCGGTGACGACCCGAACGAGCTCGCCGATTTCGTGCATCGAACGACGACGCGGCGCGCGGCATCGCTTGGCAGCGATCCCGATCTCCTGCCCGCGGTCTGGAAGCAGGCCATCGAGCCCGGGGACACCGTCATCCTGGCCGGCGGCAACGCGGTGGCGGCCCTCGGCGCCGATGCGCTGCTCAATGCCGCGGTGACCCTGCATCCGCGGGCGGCCGCCGAGCATCTCCACAACCGGTTCATGGCGGAAGGCGGGACGGGGAGCGACAGCGTCGTGTTCATCGAGGTCTCGCCGGCGACCACCACGGCTCCGCGCCTCGCGTCCGCGCGGGAGCCGAGCCGCCCGCCCGAGGAGGTCCTCGTCGCCGAGGGCATCCGTTCGCGGATCGATGCCATCTGGCGGCACCGTCCGCGCCTCGGCCGCGCGGTCGGCTCGGTCGCGGCGCCCGCGGCGGGCGCCGTCGGGAAGAGCTTCGCGATCGGGCTCGAGCTCCTGCCACACCGCACGACGACCCTGGGCGGGCCGATGCGCACCGCGCGCGAGCGCGGCGCGCGGCAGCAGCGGCTGGTCACCGTGCTCGCGCTCGCGCTGCTGCTGATCTCCGCGGCCATCGGCACCGTCGTCGTACGCGACTTCCAGGCGAACACCGTCGTCGCGACCTACAACCTCGCGATCCTCGCCGCGTCGAACGACCTCGACTCGGCGCAGGCATTCCTCGATCGGAAGCCGAACGCCGACGAGGACCGGGCTCGCCAGAAGGTCGTCTCGGCGCGAGCCCACCTCGCCGAGGCGGCCGCGTCCACCGTCGTCAAGCAGCTCGAGATCGACAGGCTCGCCGCCCGTGCGAATGCGCTGTCCGATCGGATGAACAGCGTCCTCCTTGATCTCGCGGTCCAGGCACCTGGCGCGAAGGTCATGAGCTTCACCCAGACGCAGTTCGGGCTGTACGCCGCCGACCCCGGCAGCGGGCGGCTCTGGCGCGTGTTCGAGGACAAGCCCGGCTCGACCATCGCGGGGCCGGTGCTCCAGAAGGGCAAAGTCGGCGTCGGGACGCCGCTGCTCGTGACCGCCGTCGACAACGCCCTCTTCAACGTCGACGACGCGAACAAGATCTGGAAGGCCGAGGGCAACACCGTGGTCGAGGCCACGCCCCCGGGCACCGACAAATGGAAGAGCGTGACCGGCCTGACCAGCTTCACCGGCAACCTCTACGTGCTCGATACGGCGTCGGGACAGATCTGGCGGCACGAGGAGGACCGCGGCAAGTTCCTCGCGGCCGATCCCGTTCTCGCGCAGGCGCTGGCGCCGGGGGCGATCACATCGTTCGCCATCGACGGCAGCATCTGGATCACCACGACCGCCGGCGACGTGGGTCTGTTCAAGCGCGTCGGCAGCGCGACCACGGCGACGAAGTCGGACTTCGCCATCAGGTGGCTCGGCGACCCGGTGAAAGCCACGGCCATCCAGGCGATCGACTCGCAGCGGAACATCTACGTGATGGACGCGCAGGCCCGCATCCTCGTCCAGCTGACCCGCGACGGGCGGGAGATCGCGCGGTTCGACCTGCCCAAGGACCTCGCTCCGGCGTCCGCGTTCTTCGTGTCCGAGGGCCTGCGGATCGTCTACACCGCGCACGGCTCGAAGATCGCGGCGACCGACCTCAGTCGGTGATCCCCTTCTCGGATGCGAATCCGACGAGGGGACCCGCAGTGGTCAACCGACTTCTGCTTTTCGTCAACATCGTCGTGTGGCTGTACATCGTCAGCCTGCAGCGCACGCCCGGCGCGCTCGAGGCGTTCTTCGATCGCTACGCGTTCGACTGGTCGCGCTTCACCCACGACCTGCAGGGCGGCGCCTGGTCGGTCGATACGTTCGTTCCGCTGTTCACGCACATGTTCCTGCACGGCGGGTGGCTGCACATCATCGGCAACATGCTCTACCTCTGGGTGTTCGGCGATAAGGTCGAGGATCGCATGGGCAGCCCGACATACCTGCTCTTCTACGTGCTCTGTGGGATCGTGGCCGCGGTCGGCCAGGGACTCGTCTCGCCCGCGCCGATGCTCGGAGCGTCGGGCGCGATCGCCGGCGTGCTCGGCGGATACCTCGTGCTCTCGCCCGGCGCGCGCGTCCGCACCCTCATCTTCCTCGGCATCTTCATCACGGTCGTGCAGCTGCCGGCGGTCATCGTCATCGGGTTCTTCGTCGTGATCCAGTTCATCGAGGGTTTCGCATCGCTGCGCCTCGAAGGCCACGCCGCGACGGAGCACGTGGCGTACTTCGCCCACCTCTTCGGATTCTTCGCCGGCATCGGGCTCGTCCTGCTGTTGCGCGACCGCGCCCGTGACGGGACCGCGCCGTATGGCCGGTACGGGTAGCATTTTCCGGTGCCCGAGTCAGTCCCGCGTTCGGGCCTGGTCCTTTGCACCGTCGAGTCGGTGCGCGTCCACGTCCTGACGAATCAGCATGTCGTCCTTCTGCAGCCCCAGGACTCGGAGCGCCTCGTGCCGATCTGGATCGGCGCGGATCAGGCGCACAGCATCGCCACGCGGATCGCCGGCATTTTGAGCGACCGGCCCCTCACCCATGACCTCATGATGTCGATGCTCACCGCGTGTGGCGTGGAGATCACCCGCGTCGTGGTCAAGGATCTCGTGACCGACTCGTCCGGCCAGGGCAGCGTGTTCCATGGCAGTGTCTTCCTGCAGCTCGGCGACCGAGAGATGGAGATCGACTCGCGGGCCTCCGACGCCATCGCGCTCGCCGTCCGCTGCGAGGCGCGCATCCTCGTCGCGCAGGGCGTCGTGGATCGGGCGTCGATCGCGGCGTCGGGCGAGGACGACGAGACCCCGGGGGAGCTGGGCGTCTTCCGCCAGTTCATCGAGAGCCTGCCCGACGACCCGAACCCGAGCAGCGGCTGATCGCCGGCCCACGCCGCTCGTGATCGATCCGGCGATCTGGCCGCTCGACGCGAGCGCGGACCGGCGCGGCCATCTCCGGATCGGCGGTGCCGACGTCGTCGCGCTGGCCGACCGGCTCGGCACGCCGTTGTACGTGTACGACGCGGCGACGATCCGCGACGCCTATCGGCGGTACGCAGCGGCGTTCAAGGAGCTGCGGCCGGTGCGGATCTCGTACGCGATCAAGGCGTGCGCGCTACGGGGAGTGGCCTCCATCATCGCCACCGCCGGCGCCGACGCGAGCGCGGCGTCCCTGGGCGAGCTGCTCGCCGCCCGGCGGGCCGGCTTCGCGATGGCCCGAACGCAGCTCCACGGCAACGCCAAGACGGACGACGAGCTGCGGGCGGCGCTCCGGATGGGCGTCGGCCGCATCGTCATTGACGGCGCGGATGAGATCGACCGTCTCGCGCGCATCGTCGCGCGGCGGACACGGCCGCAGCCGGTCTGGCTGCGCGTATCACCGGGGATCGGCGCGGACACGCACCCCCATCTGCGGACCGGCATCCTGGACAGCAAGTTCGGCGCGCCGATCGCGGGGGGCGATGCCCTCGCGCAGTGCCGAGCGATCGTCGCGACGAAGGGGCTGCGCCTCGTGGGCCTGCACGCCCATCTCGGCACGCAGCTGCATGAGGCCGAGCGCTACCGCGAGCTCGGGGCGGCGCTCGCCGCGCTCGCGGGGGAGGTCCGCGCGGCCACCGGCGTCGCGATCAAGGAGCTCGGCGTCGGCGGCGGGCTCGCGATCCCACTGCGCAGCGGAGACCTGGTCCTCGATCTCGCGGCGTACGCCCACGCGATCGCCGGGCCGATCCGGGCAGACGACACGCTCGGAGCGGCGACGATCTACCTCGAGCCTGGCCGATCGCTCGTCGGCCGCGCCGGCGTCTCGCTCTACCGCGTGATCGGGACGAAACGGGTTGCCGGCGTGCGGACGTTCGTCTCGGTCGACGGCGGGATGGGCGACAACATCCGCCCGGCCCTCTACGACGCCGCGTACACGGCGATCCTGGCGGATCGCGCGACCGCCGCGCCGGCCGAGCACGTTGCGATCGCCGGCAAGTACTGCGAGAGCGGCGACCTGCTCATCCGCGATGTCGCACTGCCGTCGGCCGAGCCCGGCGACCTGCTTGCGATCCCCGCAGCCGGGGCCTACAGCGTCGCCATGGCCTCCAACTACAACCACCACCCCCGTCCGGCGGTCGCGCTCATCGACCGCGGCCGGGCGAGGGTCATCCGCAAGCGCGAGACCCACGCCGACATCTGGCGGCTCGAGCGCTAGGGCGGGCTAGCGGGGTCGCAGCCAGAGCGACAGTCGCAGCAGCAGCAGATCGCGGATCGCCTTCACGATCACCTTCGGTGGCGTGCCCTTCGGCTCATGGTGCATCCGCGCGTGATGCGGAACGCCGACCTCGCGCGTCACGACGCCCTTCGCACGCAAGGTGATGAGCAGCTCCGGCGAGAAGAACGCGCCGTTCGATCGGACCTTCGCGAGCGGCACGCGCCTGAAGACGTCCGCGCGGAAGAGCTTGAACGCGCAATCGACGTCGCGCCAGTCCCCGGCGAAAAGCGTCCGGATCACCCGGTTGTAGACGCGCGAGACGATGACGTGCCAGAGGCCGTATTCGAGAGTGAGCCGGTAGCCAAGGACCGCGTCGATGCCCGGCGTGAGCGCCCCGAGAAGCGTCCCGAAGTCCGCGACGTCGAACTGCTGGTCGCCGTCCGTGAAGAAGATGAACGGCTGCGTCGCGCTCTCCAGGCCGGCCCGTACCGCGCCGCCGTACCCGCGGCCGGGCCGATGGTGGATCACCTTGATCCGCGAGTCGGTCAGCGCAAGGGCGTCCGCGAGCTCGCCGGTGTGATCGGTGCTGCCGTCGTCGACGACCGTGATCTCCAGGTGCTCGGCATAGCGAGGGAGGATCTCGAGTGCGCGTGCCACCATCGGGGCGACGTTGAGCTCCTCATTGCGGGCGGGGAAGAAGAACGAGAGGCCCGACAGCCGTTCGGTCACAGCGCGATAACGCTAGCGTTCTATCCGTGGACGCCCCGCGCCGCAGGGTGAGCGATCGGTGGATCGCGGTGGCCATCGGATGTCTTGCCGTCGTGGGGTACCTCATCGCGGGCTGGGCCGCGCCGACGGTGTACGACTACTACGGCCGGCTCGCCGACGCGTTCGTCCACGGGCGCTACTGGCTCGTCGACGACCCCCCCTGGCTCAACGAGCTTTTGTCGTGCGGCGACCGACGGTGGTGCGTCGCCTACCCGCCGCTGCCGGCGGTCCTTGCGGTCCCACTGCTCGGCTTCGGGACCGCCACGGCGCAGGACCTCGTGTCGCAGGTCTGCGGCGGCGCATCCGCGGGCTTCCTGTATCTCGCCCTTCGGGCATACGGTGCGCCGCGCCCCGTCGCGGTCGCCGGCGCGCTGCTGTCGGCTTTCGGGACGACGCTCCTGTTCACCAGCGCCGACGGCCGTTCCTGGTACGCGGCGCACGCCGTGGCGATGCTCTTCACCACGGTCGCGTTCCTCATCGCCTTGCGCGGCGGCCCGGGGTGGGGCCTCGGCGCGGCCATCGGCCTGGCCACGCTGGCCCGCCTCCCGGTGGCCGCGGCGACGCCGGCGCTGGTCCTGCTCCTGGCGCGACGTGGGGACCTGCCCCTGGGTCGCGCGTTGGTGCGCGTCGTCGCCGGTGGACTCCCGTTCCTGCTCGTGTACATCGGGTACGACCTGGCTCGGTGGGGCACCGTGACGGATGCCGGCTACGCGAGGCTCACCGAAGGTGACTTCTTCTTCGATCACGGCCTGTTCTCGCTGTCATATCTACCCCGACACCTCTACGCGATCTTCATGGAGCCGCCGGACTTCGTGCCGAACGTTTGGTACTTCCTGCGGCCGCGATTCATCGGGATGAGCCTGTTCCTGACGACACCGGCGCTCCTCTTCGTGTTCGCGGGCCTGCAGGATGTGCGGCGGTCGGTCGTCGTGGCCGCGACAGCGACCGCCGCGGCATTGGCCCTCGTGCCCGACGTGACGCATGGCACGGTCGGCTTCGCGCAGCTCGGCTACCGCTTCAGCATCGACGCGCAGCCCTTCCTCATCGCGCTCGCCGTCGGCGGTGACGCGCTGCGCGATGGCATATGGCGCAGGCGGCCGTCGATCCTGTTCCTCGTCGCATCCGCGATCGCGATCGCGTTCAACATCTACGCGACGGTCGCGATCATCCGCTTCGGGTTCTGGCAGTGAGCCCGGCCGACCGCGCCCGCCGGCAGGCGAACATCGCGATCGCCGTCATCATCGTGGTCGGCGTGGCGGTGCGGCTGCTCGTCACGCGATCGTTGGGCTTCCCGTCGGATGTTGGCACGTTCATGGCGTGGGCGGAGAAGCTCGCAGCGGTGGGTCCCGGTCGTTTCTACGAGCCGGGCTATTTCACCGACTATCCACCCGGCTTTCTCTACGTCCTGTGGCTCCTCGGCCGCCTGTTCGATGGCGACGCGCTCCGCTTCGCGGTGAAGGCCATCAGCATCCCCGGCGACATCGGGATCGTCTTGCTCATCGTCCCGCTCGTCCGCCGTCACGCGGGCAATGCGGCCGCGATCCTGGCAGCGGGGCTCTGGATGTTGCAGCCCGCACCGATCTTCGCCGGCCCCTACTGGGGCCAGGTCGACGCGGTCGGCACGGTGCCGTTCCTCGCGGCACTGCTCGCGGCCGGCGCCCGCCGGTGGGCGCTCGCCGGTGTGCTCGCGGGGCTCGCCACGATGACGAAGCCCCAGCTCGGCCTGGTCCTGGTGGTGGTGCTCGCTGCCGCGGCTATCGAGCTCGCGAAGACCCGCGACGGGCGGCCGCTCCTGCGCTCGGGCGCAGCCGCGCTCGCGACCATGCTGCTGCTCGCTCTACCGTTCGGCATGACCCCCGGCGCGTTCATCGCGCTCGTCCGCAGCGCATCCGAGACGTACCCGTACGCGTCGCTCTACGCGTTCAACGCGTGGTCGATCACCCTCGACTTCTGGACGGACGATGCCCGGTGGGTCGTGCCCGGAGGCGTGCTGCTCGTCGCGGGTGTGCTCGCAGCCGTGGCCCCGCTGTGGCGCCGGCGCGATACGGCCGCGCTGCTGGCCGTCGGCGCGGCGACGGTCATCGCGTTCTATTTCCTGCCGACGCGGGCCCACGAGCGGTACCTGTTCCCCGCGCTCGCGCTCCTGCTCCCGTTCGCCGTGACCCGTCGCCGGATCCTCGGCCCGTATCTGTTGCTCTGCGCGCTGTTCTTCGTGACGCTGTACTTCGCGTTCACGCGGTACCTGCAGAACGACCTGCGGGCGCCCGAATGGCTCAACGCGACGGCGTTCGCGCGCAGCGGCCAGATCGTGCTCGCCTTCCTCTTGACCGGCGTCGCCGCGCTCTTGTGCTGGCGTCTCGCCCGGGGAGAGGCGCGTCTGGAGCGGACGCTCCACATCGATGCTCCGGCGGTGCCGGTGATCGACCGTGGACCGGCGCGGTGGGCCCTGCCCGCCGGCTTCGCGGTCGGCGGTCCGGCCCTCCGCCGCGACATCCTCATCGCGCTCGCGGTCGCGCTCGCGGTCCTCGGTACGCGGGGGTTCCGGCTCGACTGGCCCCGCGACATGTACTTCGACGAGGTCTATCACGCGCGTACGGCGTTCGAGCTCCTCGCGCGGCGCGAGCCGTACGAGTGGACCCACCCGCACCTCGCGAAAGAGATCATGGCCTTCGGCATCCTCGCGTTCAGCAACGACCGTGTCGTCGGGACCGAGCTCGCGCCAACGGACGTCACGGCCTTCGCCGTCACGAACGACGGCACGCGGATCTTCGGCCTCGCGGACGGCACGATCGAGGTGCGGGCGCGCGATGCGCACGATCTGCGGCTCATCGGCCACATCGGTTCGACCCCCCGCTTTGTCGGCATCGACCAGGACCATCTGTACGTGGTCGGGGACCGCGACCTCGCGGATCTCTCGCTCAGTCGGCAGCACCCCGATGTGACGCGACCGCTGGCGACCGCGGTCACGTCGGCCGCGCTCATCGGTGGCCGCCTCCTGGTGGGCGGCGCGGCCGCGACGTCCGTCTTCACGTCCATTGACGCCCCACCAACGGTCATCAACACCGCCGCGCTGGGGTTCGCCGCGAAGAACGACGGGAGCGAGGCGTACGTGCTCGATCCCGCCGGAAGCGTTCACGTCCTCGAGACCGTCAACTGGATCGAGACCAAGAGCTACCCGAGCGTCGCGAAGGAGCGGGCCATCGCCTTCGCGCAGGGTCCGAACGCCATCGTGCTCGCGCGGGCGGACGAGGCCACCTTCGACTCGATCGACACGAACGACGGCCATCGCGACACCGTGCCGCTCGCGAACGCGCGGACCGGCACGTTCGGCTCGGGCGTGACGGCGATGGTGGTCATACCGCGCACCGATTTCCTCTACGCGATCGCCGAGGGCCGGATCGTCGTCGTCGACGTGCACGGGCTCTCGCCGTTCGCCGCGATCCCCACATCCGCGACGAGACTCGGCGTGGATGGGACCGGCGACACGCTGGTCGCGCTCGCCCCGTCGGGCACGGCCGACCGCATCGACACCGGCCGGATGGCGCTTTCGTGGCGGCTGCCGGGGGTCATCGCCGCGGCGCTGCTCGCGTTCGTGCTCGTGCTGCTCGCGCGACGTCTCTTCGCTTCACGGATCCTGCCGGCGTTCGTGGGGCTCGCTGTCCTGTTGGACGGATCGATGTTCGCGCAGGCCCGTATCGGGATGAACGACGTGTACGTGGCGCTGTTCATCGTCGCGGGCTGGTATTTCATCGTGGCGGCCCACCGGCCGCGCCTGTCCGCGCGCGCGGACATCCTGATCGCCGGCGTGCTGCTCGGCCTCGGCGCGGCATCGAAGTGGGCGGCGTTCTACACGCTGGCCGGAATCCTCGTCGCGGCACTGGCCGTGACCGCGTACGCGTACGCGAACGGGCGGGCCGGCAGGGGCGGGCCGCTCGATCTGCTCGCCGGCAAAGGGAGGAACGCCGCGTTCCTGTTCCTATCGTTCGCCGTCATCCCCGCCGGCATCTACCTCGCGAGCTACGTGCACTGGTTCGGTGGCCCGACGGCGCCGTACGGCTGGGATCTCGTCGAGCTCACCAAGCAGATGTACTGGTACCACTCGGGCCTCACGTCTCCGCATCCCGCGGCCTCGCCGTGGTGGAGCTGGCCGGTCGTGCTGAAGCCCGTGTACTGGTACTTCGGGCAGTCGGACAACGGCAACAACGCGTACATCTACGACGCCGGGAACATCGCGCTGTTCTGGGCCGCGCTCGCCGGGACCGTGTGGTGCGCGATCGCCGCGATCCGCGCGCGCTCCGTGGTCCTTGGGTTCGTGGTGTTCGGGATGCTCGTGCAGTACGTGGCCTGGATCCCGATCTCGCGGGTCCTGTTCTTCTATCATTTCTTCACCGCGCTGCCGTTCTACCTGCTGTTGCTCTCGGTCTGGCTCGCGTATCTCTGGGAGACGGGGCGCAAGAGCTTCGTCGCCAGCTACCTGGGCATCGCTGCCGCCGCGTTCCTCTACTTCTATCCGTTCGTATCGGGCCAGCCGGTGCCCGGATCGCAGGCCGCGATGTTCTTCGTGCTGCCGACGTGGCAGTACGACTGCCAGTTCTACCCGACGTTCGTGTGCCCGCTGAACGCACCGGCCGACGTCCCTATCGCCGCGGTCGCGCTGCGCGTCGGGGCGGCGGCGGGCCTGGCCGCGATCGCCGCCGGCGCGTTCTTCGTGCTCCGGGCGCCGGACCGCGCGCTCGCCGGCGCGCGGAGCGTGCTAGGGCGACGCGCTCGGGGTGGGAGCGACGCTGGGTGATCCCGTCGGGGTCGGAGTCGGAGTCGGAGTCGGGCTCTGCGACGGGGACGCGCTCGGCCCCGCGCTCGCGGCAGGCGAGACCGGCACCGGCGTCGCGAGCAGCGCCCCCATCGCGCCGGCGATGCCCACGAGGATCAGCAGCGCGAGGATGAGCGTGCCCGCGAGGGCCCGCGACACCGTGGGACGCCGCGCCGCGTAGACGACGACCGTCACGTTGTCGAGGCCCCCGCGGGCCTTCGCCAGAGCGACCAGCGCGTCCGCGGCCTTGCCCGGTGCATCGCGCATCGCCGCCGCGATCTCGCCGTCGGCGACGTGGCGGGTAAGGCCATCGGAGCAGAGCACGAGCCGGTCACCCGGCTGGAGCGTCTCCACGAAGATGTCCGGCTGCACTCCGCGAGCGTCGCCGAGGAACCGGGTGATCCCGTGCGCGGTGTCGCCGCTGTGGTCGGTCGTGAGCTGCCTGACCGTCCGGCCGCGGACGAGGTACGCCCGCGAGTCGCCAAGGTTGGCGACGGCCGCCTCGCGTCCGCGGATGGCCGCCGCGACCAGGGTCGTCGCGGCGCGCTCGAACCGCTCGTCGGCCGCGGCCTTGAGCACGGCGGCATTCGCATCCTGCACGGCACTGCCCAGTGCGGTGCGCGCGCTCTCCCGGAAGGACGGCGGCGCAAACGATCGCGAGAGCGCCTCGACCGCGGCCGTGCTCGCGATCTCCCCGCCGGCCTCGCCGCCGACGCCATCGGCGACGGCAATGAGCGTGACGCCGCCGTACGTGCGGGTCAGCCAGCGGTCCTCATTGCTCTCGCGGACGAGGCCCGGATCGGTCCGGGCCGCGACGTCAGTCACTCTTCTTCGAACAGTCCTTGCCGGAAACGATCACCAGCGTGGCGGCCGAGCCCGTCTGGACGCTGGTCCCGGGCGGGGGTTGCTGGCTGACGACCGCGCAGGGCTTGCCTTTCGCCTGGCCATCCATGGTCCACGGGATCGGTCCGCGGAAGCCGGCCGCGAGGAGCGCGCTCGCCGCCTCGTTCACGTCCTGGCCGACGACGTTCGGGGTCGTGCGCGCCGCGCTGGTCGTCGGAGCCGGCGTTGTCGCGCTGCCGATCGTCGGAGCCGGGAACTTGGCGAAGAAGAGGACAACGCCGACGAGGATCGCGAGCACGACCCCGAGCGCGAGCAGCGTGTCGAACCGCGGCCACCGCCGCGAGGATGACGCGATGATCGGCCGCAGCACGC
Organism: Candidatus Limnocylindria bacterium; assembly: GCA_038207785.1. Taxonomy (GTDB): domain Bacteria; phylum Chloroflexota; class Limnocylindria; order P2-11E; family P2-11E; genus UBA4735. Next base: position 21,473 of record JBBQZK010000015.1, read on the forward strand.
GGGTGACCGGATCATTGATCGCGTCCGAGAGGGCTGCGGCGAACCCGCCCGCCGACGCGTACCGGCGTTCGGGATCACGCGCGAGGCCGCGGGCGACGACGCCATCCGCCGTCTCGGAGAGGCGGGGGTCGACCGACCGGATGTGCGGCGCGCCGCGGTCGAGACGATCCCGCAGGAGATCCTCGTTCTCGGCGCCCGCGAACGCCGGCTGCCCGGTGAGCAGCTCATACGCGACGAGCGCGAGCCCGTACACGTCGCTCCGCGGCGTGACTGGCTTGCCCTCCACGCGCTCCGGCGCGATGTAGCGGGCGGTGCCGACGAGCTCGCGCTCGTCGCTGTCGCGCGCCGCGCGGGCGATCCCGAAGTCGGTGAGCTTCGCGTTGCCGGCCCCGTCGACGATCACGTTCGCGGGCTTCACGTCGAGATGCACGAGACCGGCTGCATGCGTCGCGTCGAGCGCGCCGCCGAGCTGGCGCACGAGCGCGGCCACCTCGGCCGCGGGCAGGGCGCCACGCTCCGTGACGATGTCCCGGAGCGACCGGCCGCGGACCTCCTCCATCACGATGAACGCGACGTCGCCGTCCTGGCCTTCGTCGAACACCGTCACGATGTGCGGGTGGCTCACCGCGGCGGCACGCTGGGCCTCCATCGTGAAGCGCTCGCGGAACGCAGGCTCGGCCCGGGCGCCAAGGATCTTCACCGCGACGTCGCGGTCGAGCCGCTCATCGCGCGCGCGCCACACCTCCGCCGTGCCACCGCGGTCGATGCGATCAGCGAGGCGGTACCGGCCCGCGATGAGCCGGCCGGTCAGGTCGTCGGTGGGACCGGTCATGCCGACACGAACGGCAACTCCGGTGCCTGACCGCTCAGGCGAGCGCGACCAGCGCGGCGAGCGCGTCCTCATAGATCGCGTCGCTGCGCGCGATGGTGAGCTCCTCGCCAAGGAGCTCGCTCACGCCTGGCTTCCCGAGCGGCACGAGCCGCTGCGCCACCGTCACGCCGTCGATCGACACCGTCGCGGAGGCGTGCGATGAGTCCTCGACGCGCTTCACCACGAACTGCGCCTGCCGAGCACCGTCGGTGGCCTGAATGCGGAGGCCGGAGAGGTTGCCTTCATCGATGCCGCGCATGTACCGCGGCCGGACGCGTGTTTGGATCTCCGTGCCATCGGCGCGCTCCATCGCGAACAGCAAACCGCCCGCCTCCGACGGCGCGAGCGACTCGACGGCGTGCCAGCCGAGCCGCGACGCGAGCCATCCGATCAGCAGCAGGGCCTGCGATGGATGGACCTCGCGCCCATCGGCGTCGACGGAGAAGCCGACGCGCACGCCGGTGATGCCGTCGAGGAATGGCCGCCAAGCCGGCACGTCGAAGAACTGGCTCACGAGCTCGCGCCACGGCGTGATGCGCGTCCAGTTGAAGTCAGTGAGCCCGTAGCGGCCGTGGCCGGACTGCGCGACGGCGTGCAGGCGCGGCAGGGTGCGATCAGGGCGAGCGAAGTCGCCGGAATCGACGATGAGGCGGTCTGCGAGCCGAAGGAGCTCGTCGAAGTACGCGGCATCGAGCGGCGGGGTCTCGGTCCACCAGAGGAACACGGGGAGGTCCGGTAGCAGCAGCGGGATCACCGCGCTCGCGAGCCGCTGGTCGGCATCGCCCCGCGCGCGGATAAGGATCTGCTCGTAGCTGACCTGCTGCGCGCCGCTCGGGTGGCTCAGGTGACAGTGCATCTCGAGACTGGCAGCCGTGCCCTCGCGCCGGCGATCGGCGAGCACCACGATCGCTCGCGACGGATGTCGGGTGGCGAGCTCGTCGACGGTCGCCGCCGCACGCCGGGCGTGCGTGTCGCGCGTCGCGAACACGACCAGATTGAGCACCGACGCGCGGGCGACCGGGACTCCCTGCTCCTTCGCGTGCGCGCCCATCGAGCGGCGCATCCGGCCGAGCTCCCGCTCGAGCGCCGCGACGCCTTCGGCCCGCGCCCCCCAGACCGCCTCATCGATGTCGGTGGCGACCGTCACGGCTTGCGCCAGGTCCGCCCATCGCGGGCCATCAGGAGGTCGGCCTCGGTCGGACCCCACGTGCCCGCGGGGTAGATCGGCGGGTCGCGATGGCTATCGGACCAGGCCCGCGCGATGGGATCGACGAAACGCCACTGCTGCTCGACCTCGTCCTGGCGCGTGAACAGCGTGGCGTCACCGCGTAGCGCGTCGAGGATGAGCGTCTCGTACGCGTCCGGCGCGTCGACCATGAAGGACGCTCCATAGACGAAGTCCATGTTCACCGACCGGATGCGGATGCCCTGGACCGGCACCTTGGCCCCGAACTTGAGCGAGATGCCCTCATCAGGCTGGATGCGCAGCACGAGAGCGTTCGGCTCCATGCCCTCGGCGGCCTCGCGCGAGAACACCGCGTGGGGCGCGGCGCGGAACTGGATGGCGATCTCGGTCGTGCGCTTCGGGAGCCGCTTCCCGGTGCGGAGGTAGAACGGCGTGCCTTCCCACCGCCAGTTGTCGATGTATGCGCGGATGGCGAGGAAGGTCTCGGTCGCGGAATCGGACTTGATGCCGTCTTCCTCGCGGTACGCGCGCGCCGGCGCGCCCTCGATGAAGCCAGAGCCATACTGACCACGAACGACGTGGTTCTCGGTCTCGTCCTCGGTGATCGGCCGGATCGCGCGCAGCACCTTCAGCTTCTCGTCGCGCACCGACTTCGCGTCGAATGACACGGGCGGCTCCATTCCGACGAGCGCGACGAGCTGGAGGAGATGGTTCTGGACGATGTCCCGCAGCGCGCCGGCCTGCTCGTAGTACGCGCCGCGCTCTTCGATGCCGAGGGACTCGGCGACGGTGATCTGCACGTGGTCGACGTACTGACGGTTCCAGATCGGCTCGAAGATGCCGTTCGCGAAGCGCAGGACGAGGATGTTCTGCACCGTCTCCTTGCCGAGGTAGTGATCGATGCGGAAGATCTCGTCCTCGGTGAACACGTCCTGGAGCTTCTGCGACAGCTCCGTGGCGCTCGCCTGGTCATGCCCGAACGGCTTCTCGACCACGACGCGGGCGTTCACGTCTTCGGTCAGGCGGTGCTCCTTGAGCAGGTCGATGATGGGTCCATACGCCGAGGGCGGCGTCGCGAGGTAGAAGAGCCGGTTGCCGTTCGTCCCCGCGCGGGCGTCAAGCTCGGCGAGCGTCTCGCGCAGGGTGTCGTATCCGGCGGCGTCCTGCGTCGACACGTACTGCACGTGCTCCGCGAAGCTGGCCCACACATCCTCGTTGATCGGCTTCGTCCGGGAGAACTGCACGAGGTCGGCGTGGAGGCTCGCGCGGAACGCTTCCGAGCTGAGCGCCTGCCGGGCCGCACCGACGACCACGAACGCCGCCGGCAGCAGCCGCTGGAGCGCGAGGTTGTACAGCGCGGGAACGATCTTGCGCGCCGTGAGGTCGCCGGTCGCCCCGAAGATCACGAGCGCGCAGGGCTGCGGGGTGCGGGCGATCCGCGGCCCGGCCCGGAGCGGATTCGCGAGCGGCGGCGCGACGGTCACTGATTCATTCCGTCTTGCTCAATCTCGGGCCTTCGGCCCGAGAGCGCTCACGGCTGGTGGATCCGCTCGTCGCAGCGAAGCTGCTCCTCACTGATTCATTCCGTCTTCACTTCGTGACCGCCGAACTGGTTGCGGAGCGCGGCGGCGACCTTCATCGCGTAGCTGTCCTCCTGCCGCGAGGTGAACCGCGCGAACAGGGAGTGCGCGAGCACGGTCATCGGCACGTCGTGGGCGATGGCTTCCTGGATGGTCCAGCGCCCCTCGCCCGAATCGGCGACGTACCCCTTGATGTGCTCGAGGTCGCTGCCCTCGGCCTCGAACGCGCGCTCCGCAAGCTCGAGGAGCCAGGACCGGACGACGCTGCCCTGGTTCCAGACCTGGGCGACCTTCTTGAGGTCGAGCTGGAACTCGCTCGCATGCAGCAGCTCGAAACCCTCGCCGTAGGCCTGCATCATCCCGTACTCGATGCCGTTGTGGACCATCTTCGTGAAGTGGCCGGCGCCGCTCGTGCCGAAGTGGGCCCATCCGTTCGGCGGCGCGAGGGTGTCGAGCAGGGGCGTGACGATGGCGACCGCGTCGGCCGGCCCGCCGACCATCATGCAGTAGCCGATATGCAGTCCCCAGATCCCGCCGGACACGCCGATGTCCAGATACCGGAACCCCCGCGCGCTATACGCCGCGGCACGCCGCTGCGAGTCGTGGAAATTGGAGTTCCCCCCGTCCACGAAGATGTCGCCCGGGCTCGCATGCGTGGCGAAGTCCTCGAGCGCCTCGTCGGTGACCGCGCCCGCCGGGACCATCGACCACAGCACGCGCGGCGGCGTGAGCTTCGAGACCATCTCTTCGATCGTGTAGGCGGCGACCGCGCCGTGCGTCACCGCTTCATCGACCGGCCCGCGGCTGCGGTTGGACGCGACGACGCGATGGCCTCCCTGCGCGAGCCGCGTGGCCATGTTGCCGCCCATGCGACCGAGGCCGTAGATGCCGATCTCCATGTAGTCCTCCAGTGATCACCGCGGCCGCATGAGCGACAGGCGTAGGGTAATTCCATGGCCACGGCCAGCCAGACACCCACAACGGTCGACCTCCACCGCGAGCTCGCGCGGCAGCTGCGCGCCGATTCGATCCGCTGCTCCACCGCCGCAGGCTCGGGGCACCCGACCTCGTCCCTCTCCGCGGCGGATCTCATCGCCGTGCTGCTCGCCTCGCACCTGCGCTACGACTGGACCGCGCCGAAGAGACCCGCGAACGACCACCTCATCTTCAGCAAGGGCCACGCATCGCCGCTCTACTACGCGATGTTGCGCGCGGCCGGCGCCATCGACGACGCCGAGCTCATGACCTTCCGCAGGATGGGCAGCCGCCTCGAGGGACACCCCACGCCCGTGCTCCCGTGGACCGACGTGGCCACGGGGTCGCTCGGCCAGGGCCTGCCGATCGCCGTCGGCGAGGCGCTCGGCGCGAAGCGCCCGCTACATGCGCCGTTCCACGTCTGGACTCTCACGGGGGACAGCGAGCTCGCGGAGGGCTCGATCTGGGAGGGTCTGGATCACGCGGGACACGAGGGCCTCTCGAACTTCACGGCGATCTTCGACATCAACCGGCTGGGCCAGCGCGGCCCGACGGAGCTCGAGTGGCAGGTCGAGACGTACGCCGCGCGGGTGAAGGCGTTCGGCTGCGAGCCGATCGTCATCGACGGGCACGACGTCGCGGCCATCGATGCGGCCCTCGGCCGCGCGCGGAGCGCGGAGCGTCCCACGGTGATCGTCGCCAAGACGAAGAAGGGCGCAGGCGTGTCGTTCCTCGAGGACAAGGAAGGGTGGCACGGCAAAGCGCTCGACGCGGATCAGGCGAAGCAGGCGCTCGCGGAGCTCGGGGCCGCACCGTCGCGGACGTTCCCGACGCTGCAGCCGCAGGCCTGGACGCCGCGGGCGATGCCACCGGCGAGGAAGCCGGACCTCAAGACATACACGGAGCCGCTCGCGACGCGCAAGGCGTACGGCGAGGCGCTCGCGGCGCTCGGGGCAGCACGCTCGGACGTCGTCGTCCTCGACGCCGAGGTGAGCAACTCGACGCACGCGGAGGATTTCAAGAAGACCGCGCCGGACCGGTTCTTCGAGATGTACATCGCCGAGCAGCAGATGGTCGCCGCCGCGGTCGGGATGCAGGTCCTCGGGCTCGTTCCGTTCGCCTCCACCTTCGCCGCGTTCCTGACCCGGGCGTACGACTTCATCCGGATGGCCGCGATCTCGCAAGCGAACATCCGTCTCTCCGGCTCGCACGCGGGCGTATCGATCGGCGAGGACGGCCCGTCTCAGATGGCCCTCGAGGACCTCGCGATGATGCGCGCCGTGTTCGGGAGCACGGTCCTGTATCCCTGCGATGCGAACCAGACCGCGAGGCTCGTGGCGCTCATGGCCGAGCAGAAGGGCATCAGCTACATCCGCACGACCCGCGAGAAGACCCCGATCCTGTACAGCGACCGACTCGACGACTTCCGCATCGGCGGCTCGCGCATCGTGCGCGGCGGTGGAGCTGACGATCAGGTCGCGGTGATCGCGGCCGGCATCACCGTGCACGAAGCGGTGAAGGCGATCGATCAGCTCGCCGGCGCCGTGAAGGTGCGCCTCATCGACGCGTATTCGGTCAAGCCGATGGACCAGCAGGCGCTGGTCGCGGCGGTCGAGGCGACCGGGGGCCGGATCATCGTCGTCGAAGATCACTGGCCCGAGGGCGGCATCGGCGACGCGGTGCTGTCGGCCGTCGCGGCCGCCGGAGCGAGTGGCAGGCTGAAGCGGTTCGTGCATCTCGCACCGCGCGAGATGCCCGGATCCGGGAAGCCGGCCGAGCTGTTGGCCGCCGCCGGCATCGACGCCGCGCACATCGCCGCCGCCGTGCGGGAGATCGCCCCCTAACAGCGGTCAGGTGACCGTCTGGCATGATTAGGGTCGCGAAGGGGAGGTCCCGTGGACACTTCGATCATCGTCCTGATCGTCATCGTCGTCATCCTCGTGCTGTTCCTCATCACGACCTACAACCGCCTCGTCACGCTGCGCCAGCGGGTGAAAGAGGCGTGGTCCGACATCGACATCCAGCTGAAGCGCCGTCACGACCTGATCCCGAACCTGATCGAGACGGTGAAGGGCTACGCGGCCCACGAGCGCGGAACGTTCGAGGAGGTCACGAAGGCCCGCGCGAATGCCGTCGCGGCCGGCGCGTCCGGCTCGCCGCAGCAGATGGCCCAGGCGGAGAACGTCCTCACCGGCGCGCTGCGCTCGCTGTTCGCGGTCGCCGAGGCGTACCCGCAGCTGCAGGCCGTTCAGGAGTTCAAGGACCTCTCGGAGAACCTCACCGCGACCGAGGACAAGATCGCGTTCGCCCGCCGGTTCTACAACGGCAACGTGCGGGACTACAACACCGCGCTGCAGACGTTCCCGACGAACATCCTGGCAGGCATGTTCGGCTTCACCGCCGAGCAGTACTTCGAGCTCGCGGATCAGGGCGAGCGCGACGTTCCGCAGGTGAAGTTCAGCTAGCGCGATGACCGAGCAGCGCGGCCAGGCGTTCGTTCCCCGCGTCTCGATGTACGACGCGCAGGCGCAGAACCGCTGGCGCACGGTCCTGCTCATCGCCGCATTCACCTTCATCGTCGTCGTCATCGCCTTTGTCGCCGGTGACATCCTCGGCGGGACCACGAGCGCCGGCGTCGCGTTCATCCCGCTGGCCGTCGCATTCTCGGGGGCGTCGTCGCTCTTCTCGTATTTCGCGGGCGACAAGCTCGTGCTCGCGCAGAGCAAAGCGGGCGAAGTCCCGGACGGCGAGGAGCCGGTGCTCCGCGACGTGGTCGAGTCGCTCGCGATCGGTCTCGGGATCCCGGTGCCGAAGCTCTACGTGATCGAGGATCCCGCGCCCAACGCGTTCGCGACGGGCCGCGATCCGAAGCACGCGTCGGTCGCGGTGACCCGTGGCCTGCTCGAGAAGCTTGATCGCGCCGAGCTCGAGGGCGTCATCGCGCACGAGCTCTCCCACGTCGGCAACCGCGACATTCGGGTGATGCTCCTCGTGACCGTGCTCGTGGGCACCGTCGCGCTGCTGTCCGACTGGTTGATGCGCTCGATGTGGTGGGGTGGCCGGTCCCGCGACCGCGATCGGGGCGGAGCCGGGGGCATCTTGCTCGTCGTCGGCGTGGTGCTCGCGATCCTGACGCCGGTGATCGCGACACTCATCCAGCTCGCGGTGTCGCGCCAGCGCGAGTACCTCGCCGATGCGTCCGGTGCGTTCCTCACCCGCTATCCGCAGGGGCTCGCGAGCGCACTCCGGAAGATCTCCGCGGACCGCGACGTGCTGAGCGTCGCCAACAAGGCGACGGCGTCGCTCTACATCGCGAACCCGCTCAAAGACCACCCCTTCCAGTTCGACCGGCTCTTCGACACGCACCCGCCGATCGAGGAGCGCATCAGGCGGCTCGAAGCGATGGCGTGAGCGCGGAGCAGCCACCGCCGACCGCAGCCGACCGAACGCTCCTCATCGCCGTCGCCGCAGCCGTCCTCCTCGTCGTGCTCGCGGCGGGTGGTGGTGTCGCGGCTTCGCGGTTCGTGAACCGGCCGACGCCGTCGCCATCGCCCACCCCCTCGCCGCTCGTCCGCCCATCGCCGACCGAGCCGCCCGACACCGAGCCGCTGGTCTTCATCCAGCCGCTGTCCGCCGGATGCGCGGCTGGGGGCGCGGTCTATGTCGTGTCCGACGGCGGCGGCATCGGCCGGTTCGCGTTCGACCACTGGCAGCTCATCGACCCGATCGCGCGATCGCTCGGCGCCGCCATCTGCCGCGGCGACCAGCTCATCGCGGTCGGCGGTGGAGGGAGGGTGGTCACCATCGACGACACCCAGCAGACCATCCGCTCCGATGCGGTGCAGCTCGACGACTTCCAGGGCGTCGCGCCCCTCGGTGGGGGCCTGCTCGCCGTCGGTCGCAGCGGCAGCGTGCAGCTGCAGACCGCCGGCGGCTGGACCGTGTATGCCGCGGGGCTCGACGAGGATCTCTACGCGGTCGCCGCGTTCGGTCCGACCTCGGCCTGGGTGGCCGGCGCCCGAGGCGCGACGTACCGGCTCGAGGCTGCCGGGTGGCGGCCCGTCGCGACCGGGGTCACGACGACGCTGCGCGCGATCGCCGCCACCGCCGTCGACGACGTCGTCGTCGTCGGCGACGACGCGACGATCCTCGTGTGGCGAGGAACGTGGGCCCGGGTCGAGTCGCCGGTCCGGGTGAACTTCCGCGCGGCGCTGCGGGTCGACAACGGCACGTACATCGCGGGCGACCAGGGCACCCTCCTCCGGGTCAGCGGCGACCCGGCCGCGCCGGTGTTCGCCCAGCTCGACCTTGGGACCTCCTGCACCCTTCGGGCACTGTTCCGCTCCGGCACGGACCTGTGGGTCGTGGGCTCCGATGGCGCTCGCTCGGCCGTCTGGCGGATCGGCCCGGGCGGGATTTTCCACTGGGGGCAATGCCAGTAGCGCCAGGCGGGAGCGGCGCATAATCGCGGACGGCCACAAGCACTCGGGTGGGAGGATCAGGATGCGGAAGCTCTGGGCGGTCGCGCTCGTCGCGGCCATCGTCGTCGCGGCCTGCGGCGGAGCGGGCACCGGCGGCGCTGCCAGCGGCGCGGTCACGGTGAACGTGCCGGACACGGTGCATCTCGCGGCAGCGCTGCCGCTCACCGGGGCGGACGCCTCGATCGCGAAGATCATGAAGGACAGCTACGAGCTGTATTTCAAGCTGCTGAACGACTCCGGCGGTCTCCAGGTCGGCAATAAGAAGGTCAAGTTCGAGCTGAAGATCGAGGACAACAAGGGCGACGCCGCGACGAGTGGGCAGCTCTACGAGAAGTTCATCACCCAGGACAACGTCGACCTGCTGCTCGGCGGCTACAACACGACGATCACGACCCAGGAGGTGAAGGTCGCCAACCGCTACAAGATCCCGTACGTCGGCGGCGGCGGCGCATCGTCGTCCATCTATGTCGACAACGTGTGGGGCATGGGCGTGCTCGCCTCGATCGAGAAGCTCGCGGCCACCCAGCTCGACTTCATCAAGACCCAGCAGGACGCCGGCAAGCTGCCGAAGCCGCTCAAGATCGCGGTCGCGTACGAGAACAGCTCGCACGGCAAGGAGTTCCTGAAGGGCATCCAGGACGGCGAGAAGGCCGCCGCGGACCGGTTCAAGGTCGTGTTCAACGAGACCTTCGACCTCAACGGCAAGGACTACACCTCGCTGCTCAACAAGGTGAAGGACGCGAATGCGGATGCGTTCATGATCGATGCCCGCGTCGCCGACTACATCACCATGCAGACCCAGTACAAGCAGCTCGGCATGTATCACCAGTACATCACCTACGGCCCGCGCGGCCCCGAGAAGGCGGCGCGTGATGCCCTCAAGGACTCGAGCGATTACATCACCGCCGCGACGTGGTTCGACAGCCTCATGCCCGGCGACAACGTGAAGAAGTGGCTGGAGACGTTCAAGGCCACCGGCGACTCGCCCGAGTGGTACGCCGCGTCGGCCTGGGAGTGCGCCCGGATCCTCACCGGCGCGATCCAGAAGTCGCTGTCGATCGACAAGCAGAAGATCCACGACACGCTGTTCGCGACGACGTGGGACGGATCGCTGTTCCCCGGCGGATCGATCAAGTTCGGGCCGACCGGCCAGGCGAACAACGACTACGTCATGACCCAGAACACGCCGGGCGGGAACCGCATCCTCATCTGGCCCAAGGACATCGCCACCGGCACGGCGACGATCCCGGTTCCCAAGAAGTAGCCCACTAGATGCGCCTCATCGAGGCGCTCATCAGCGCGCTGTTGGTGGCGGGCCTGTACGCGACGATGTCGTACGGGCTCGCCCTCATCTATGGCGTGATGAAGATCATCAACCTCGCCAACGCGGGCGTGATGATGCTCGCGGCGTTCACGACCTTCTACCTCTGGCAGTCATTCGGCCTCGACCCGCTCCTCTCGATCGTCGTCACGGCGCCGCTGTTCTTCCTCGTCGGAGCCCTCATCGAGCGGCTCTTCGTGCGGCGGGTCCTCGGTGAGAAGCCGGTCATCTCGCTGCTCCTGCTGTTCGGGATCCTGCTGGTCATGCAGCAGGGGGCGAGCTTCGCGTTCCATGGCGGTGACGTCCGCTCCGTGCGCCCGGCCTACGTGCAGGAGGTCATCCACCTTGGCGACGTGACCATCGCCTGGACGCGGCTCGCGGTCTTCGTGGCCGGCGTCATCATCCTCGTCGGCCTCGAGATCTTCCTCCGCCGGACGTTCCTCGGCCGGGCCATCCGCGCGCTCGCGCAGGATCGCGACGCATGCCGGCTTGCGGGCATCGATGCGCAGCGCGTGTCGATGATCGCGTTCGGGCTGGGCAGCGCGCTTGCCGGTGTCGCCGGATCGCTGCTGACGCTCGTCTTCGCGTTCGACCCGGTGACGCCGTTCAGCGTCCTGCAGCTGAAGAGCTTCACGATCATCGTGCTCGGTGGCCTCGAATCGATCCCCGGCGTGGCGGTCGCGTCCTTCGTGCTCGCGGCGGCGGAGAACCTCACGGTCACGCTGTCGAAGCCGCAGCTCGAGAACCTCGTGTCGTTCGTGCTTCTCGTCCTCGTGCTGGTCGTGATGCCCGGCGGACTGGCCGCGCTCATCCGGCGCCGGCGGCTCGCATGACCGCCCTGTGGTCGCGCTTCTCGAAGCGCTGGCTGATCATCGCGCAGGTCCTGATCATCCTCGTGGCGGCCACCGCGACGGCGCTGATCCCGATCTTCGACGAGCGTTCATTCAACCTGCAGCGGATCACGTTCTTTCTCCTGTGGTACGCCATTCTCGCGTCGTCCTGGAACATCATCGGCGGGTACGCCGGTCAGATCTCATTCGGTCACGCCGCGTTCCTCGGCATGGGCGCGTACGTCACCGGCATCCTCTGGTCGCAGGCGAAGTGGTCGCCGCTGCTCACATTGCCTATCGCCGGCCTCGTCGCGGCGGCGTACGGGGTCATCGTGGGCGTGCCGACCCTCCGGCTGCGCGGTCCGTACTTCGCCATTGCGACGATCGGCGTCGGCGAAGCGACGAGGCTCTTCTTCACCAACTTCGACGACATCTTCGGGGTCACGCTGACCAAGGGCGTCACCGGCATCTCCCTTGGCGGCGGCTCGATGCCGACCATCGATCCCGTGACGGTCCACTACGCGACCATCGCGCTGTTCGTCGTCACGATGCTCACGACCTTGTGGATCCGAGGCGGGCGATTCGGCCTCGGCCTGTTCGCGATCAACATGGATCGCGATGCGGCGGAGACCGCCGGGGTGCCCACGGCGCGGCTCCAGGTGCTCGCCCTGGCCGTATCGGCGTTCTTCGCGGGCAGCGCGGGCGCGCTGTACGCCATGCGGCAGCAGTTCCTCGACCCGGCGTCGATGTTCGGCTTCGACAAGTCCATTGCCCTCGTCCTGATGCCGGTGGTCGGCGGCCTCGGCACGGTCTGGGGCCCGGTGTTCGGCGCCCTCTTGTACTTTCCGGTGCAGGATCAGCTGACCCGCGTCGTGTCGGACCCCTACCTTCCGTCACTCCTATACGGGGTGCTCCTCATCGTCATCGTCATGTTCGAGCCGCTCGGCATCGCCGGGCTCCTGGGTCGAAGCACGAAGTACGCACGCGCGCTCGTCCGGCCGAAGGACGGCGAGGCGTGACCGGCGGCGAGCCGATCCTCATCGGTCGTGGCGTCACGAAGCGCTTCGGCGGCCTCGTCGCGGTGAACGGCGTCGATCTCGAGGTCAACGAGCGCGAGATCTTCGGTCTGATCGGCCCGAATGGCGCGGGCAAGACCACGCTCTTCCGACTGTTGTCAGGCGTGTACGCGCCGAGCGGCGGAACGATCACCCTGCGCGGCCGGCCGATCGGCGGACGGTCGGCCCACGCGATCAATGCCATGGGCATCGCCACAACGCACCAGATCGTCCGGCCGTTCGTCGATATGACGGTCGAGAAGAACGTGCTCGTCGGCGTGCTGTACGGGCGGAGCGGACTCCGCGGCAGCGCGGCCGATGCCGAGGTCGATCGGATCCTCGAGCTGACGGAGCTCGCACCGCATCGCAACACGCTCGGCCGGTCGCTCACGCTCGCGCGCCGCAAGCGGCTGGAGGTCGCCCGCGGGCTCGGTACGAAACCGGAGGTGCTCCTGCTCGACGAGGTCGCCGCGGGCCTGAATCCGACCGAGAGCGCGCGCATCGTGGAGCTCATCCGCCGGATCCGGGACTCGGGCGTGAGCATCGTGATGGTCGAACACGTGATGAAGGCGATCATGTCGCTCTCCGACAGGATCATGGTGATGGACCTTGGTCGGAAGATCGCGCTCGGCACGCCGTCGGAGATCGCGAACGACCCGGCGGTCATCAAGGCGTACCTCGGAGAGCGCGCGGTGGCGTCCTGATGGCGCCGCTGCCGGTGCTCGAGGTGCGCAACATCGCCACCGCGTACGGCGACGTCCAGGCCCTCTGGGACGTCAGCTTCAGCGTCACCGAGGCGACGGTCGCCACGCTCCTGGGCAGCAACGGCGCGGGGAAGACGACGTCGCTGCGCGTCATATCCGGGCTGCTCCCGGCGCTCGAGGGCGAGGTCCTGCTGCGCGGCGAGCGCATCAGCGGCCTTTCGCCGCACCGGATCGTCGAGCTCGGCGTCATCCAGGTGCCCGAGGGCCGCCACCTCTGGCCGAACATGAGCGTGGAGGACAATCTCCTCCTCGGCGCGTACAGCTCGCGCGCCCGGCCGGACCGGGCCAAGACGCTCGCCGGCGTGTACGGGTTGTTCCCGCGCCTCGCCGAGCGCCGCGCCCAGCTCGCGGGCACGCTGTCAGGGGGCGAGCAGCAGATGGCCGCCATCGGGCGCGGCCTCATGGGGAAGCCCGAGGTCCTGATGCTCGACGAGCCGTCGCTCGGCCTCGCGCCCATCCTTGTCGACGAGGTGTTCCGCGTCATCACGGACATCGGCACACGTGGCGTCACCGTGCTGCTGGTCGAGCAGAACGTGCACCGGGCGCTCGAGGTCGCGGCCACGGCGAGCGTCATCGAGAACGGGCGGGTCGTCATCTCGAAGTCCGCCCGTGAGATGGCCGCCGACCCGCAGGTCCGGAGCGCCTATCTCGGTCTCTAGCGCATCGCCGCGCGGGCACATCGGCCGGCGTTCCTCACTATCCTCGATCCGGTGAACGAGATGCCCGCGGTCCTCTCGCCGGCGTACCGCCTCGTCATCAGGCTCGAGATCGACAACCGTCCGGGCATGTTCGCCGAGGTCGCGCGCACCATCGGCGCGCGCGGCGGAAGCCTTGGGGCGATCGATCTGGTCGAGGCGACACCGTCGAAGCACGTGCGTGACGTGACGGTCGACGTGCCTGACGAGGCGACCGGCGAGCAGCTGACGGCGGATCTCAAGGCCGTGAAGGGCGTCGTCGTCCGCTCGGTATCGGATCGCACGTTCCTCATGCATCTTGGCGGCAAGGTGGCCATGGCCGGCCGCGTCGCGGTGCGCAACCGCGACGACCTGTCGCTCGTGTACACGCCCGGCGTCGCGCGGGTGTCCCGTGCCATCGCCGCCGATCCGGAGCGCTCCTGGGCCCTCACCCAGCGGGCGAACGCGATCGCGATCATCTCCGACGGCACCGCGGTCCTCGGCCTCGGCAACGTCGGGCCGCTCGCCGCGCTGCCGGTCATGGAGGGCAAGTCGCTCCTCTTCGCGGACCTCGCGGGCGTGTCGGCGTTTCCCATCGTCATCCAGCCCGGCACCGTGGAGCAGACCGTCGACGCGGTGGCGCGCATCTCGATCGGGTTCGGCGGCATCAATCTCGAGGACATCGCCGCGCCGGCGTGCTTCGAGATCGAACGAAAGCTCCGCGAGCGGTTGGACATCCCGGTGTTCCACGACGACCAGCACGGCACGGCGATCGCGGTGTTGGCGGGGCTGCGCAACGCGGCCGCGGTGTGCAAGGCGTCGCTCAACGAGCTGCGGGTCGTCGTGCTGGGTGCCGGTGCCGCCGGGATCGCGACGACCCGGCTCCTGCGGACCGCGGGGGCAAAGCACGTGGTCGTCGCGGACCGCCACGGCACGGTCACTACCGCGCGCGCCGATCTCAATGCGGAGAAGCGCGCGCTCGCGAACGAGCTCGGCGACAACTCCGCATCGCGTCCCCTCGCGGCGGCCCTCGAGAGCGCGAACGTGCTCATCGGCCTGTCCGGGCCTCGGCTCGTGAGCCTCGAGATGATCCGGACGATGGCCCGGCCGCGGATCGTGTTCGCGATGGCCAACCCCGATCCCGAGGTCGATCCGGTCGCCGTTGCCAGCGAGGTCGATGTGCTG
>JBBQZK010000016.1:0-36050 GCA_038207785.1 Candidatus Limnocylindria bacterium
CATGAGGATCGGCATCGACCTTGACGACGTCGTCGCGGAGTGCGCGGTCCCGTACCTGCGTGCGTTCGCGGAGCGCTACCGGCTCGAGCTGCCGGAGGAGGACCTCGGCTGGCAGACCCTTGCGGCCATCGAGGAAGTGAGCGGTGAGGAGAAGGACCGGTTCCGCATCGACCTGTACGACGGCAAGTTCTTCAGCGACCTCGAGCCGTACGCGGATTCGCCCGCGGTCATCGAGCGCATGGCGGAGGCCGGGCACGAGCTCTACTTCATCACCGCACGCGCCGAGCGCCGCCGCGTCGTCACCGAAACGTGGCTCCGGGAGAAGGGTCTGATCCAGCACGCCCGCGCCGTGCACCTCAAGCCGCACGGCGATTTCGACCCGGGCGTACCTGCGGGGCGCTACGACGCCACGAGCAGCGCCACGTACAAGGTGCGCCTCGCCAAGGAGCTCGAGCTCGGTGCGTTCTGCGAGGACGACGTGCTCATCGCGCGGTCACTGGCCGAAGGCGGGGTCAAGGTGTGGCTGTTCGATCACAGCTGGAACCGCGAGCTGCGGCACCCCAACATCACTCGGGTCCGCACCTGGACCGATCTGGCCGCCGAGCTCGGCGTATGAGCGCGATCACGACGCTGTACCTCGTCCGCCACGGCGAGAGCGAGGCGAACGCGGCGCATGTCTTCGCGGGACAGACCGACAGCCCGCTCACGGCCAGAGGCCGAGAGCAGGCGAAGATCGTGGCCGCAGCGCTCGGGCCGGTGCACTTCGATCGCGTCGTCGCGAGCGCGCTCTCGCGTACGAAGGACACCGCCGCCACGATCGCCGCCGGGCGCGGCGTGCGGGTCGAGACCTTCGCGGACCTCAACGAGATCGACCTGGGCGACGCGGCCGGCAAGCCGTTCGACGAGGTGCGCGGCCTTCCGGGCTACGCGTCCGAAGGGTTCACCCAGTGGCCCGGCGGCGAGTCGCTCGACCAGGTCGTTGTGCGCGCGATGCGGGTGATCGACCGGATCGTCGCCGAAAGCCCCGGAAAGACCATCTGCATCGTCGGCCACGGCGGCGTGACCCGCATCCTCGTAAGCAGGTTCATGGACGTTCTGCCCAAGCTGATCCGCGTCCCCGCGACGAACACGAACATCACGATCGTCACGCACGATGCCGAGCGCGGCTACGAGGTCCAGGAGATGTTCAAGGACACCCACGTCGTGGAGATCGCGTGAGCGGGCATCCGCTAGTGTCTCGTTCGTGACCGCCATCGCGCCGAAGGAGCTCGGCGAGCGCATCCGCGACATCCCCGACTTCCCGAAGCCCGGGATCCTGTTCAAGGACATCACGACGATGCTCAAGGACGGCGACGCGTTCAAGAGCGCCGTCGACGGGCTGCTTGCGAAGGTGGAGGGCAAGCCGATCGACGTGGTCGTCGGCATGGAGTCGCGCGGGTTCATCTTCGGCGCGCCGATCGCCTACGCGCTCGGCGTCGGGTTCGTGCCGGTCCGCAAGCTCGGCAAGCTGCCCGCGGACGTGGTGAGCGTCGAATACGACCTCGAGTACGGCTCGGCGACGCTGGAGATGCACAAGGACGCGATGAAGCCGGGCGCCAAGGTGCTCATCGTGGATGACCTGCTCGCGACTGGCGGCACCGTCGCCGGCACGATCGAGCTCGTGAAGCAGCTGCGGGGCGAGATCGTTGCGCTCGCCTTCCTCATCGAGCTCAAGGCCCTGCGCGGCCGCGACAAGCTGCAGGGCTACGACATTGCGACCCTGATCGAGTTCTGACCGGCATCACCGAGGTCGCACCCAGCGTCCACGCGATCCCGGTCATCGGCGCGACGGCCTACGCCATCCTCGAGGACGACATCACCATCATCGACGCGGGCATGCGCGGGTCCTTGCCGCGGCTCCAGGCTGCCATCCGCGCTCTCGGCCGGTCGCCTGATGAGATCGCGCGGTTCGTCGTGACCCACGCGCATCCCGATCACATCGGCGGCGCCAGCGGCGCGGAGGTCTTCGTGCATCCCGCGGATCGCGAGCGGGCGCTGCGCCTCAACGCCGGGACGGTCGCGCGGCGATTCGCCGTCCGACGACTCGGCCCGACAACGGATCTGCTCGACGGCACGGTCCTCTCCGCGCTCGGCGGGCTGCGCGTCATCCACACGCCGGGTCACACTCCCGGGAGCGTCTGTTTCTATTCTCAACGCAGCGGCCTGCTGTTCAGCGGCGATGCGCTGTGGCGCAGCGTCTCGGGTGTGCTGCACCGGCCGAACCGCTACTGGAGCGAGGATCTGGCCCAAGCGCGCACCTCCGTCGGACGCCTGGCGACGTTCGACGTGGGGACGATCTTGTTCGGCCACCTCCCGCCGCTCGAGCGAGCGGCGGCAGCATTACGCGAGCTCGCCGCGCGATTGGCGTGATCGCCCGCTTACCTGCGTGTCAGCCCCACGAGCTTCCACGCCCGAGCCGTGCCTCCGTCATCCAGTTGACGCACCGGCGGATGCGAATTGGCACACGCGCGGACGGTGCGGCGCACGGCGTGTGCTGCTTGCGCGGCCGGATATCGCGTAGGAGGACTCCTTTGAACGCGCGCCCGCTGCTCTCCCTCGGCGTCTCCGCGATCCTTGCGTCGCTCGCTCTGCTGGCCATGCCCGGCTCGCCGGCTGCGGCGGTCACATCATGCGTCTTCGTTCCATCCGGCGTGCTCGGCACAACGATGCTCCTCACGAATGACTGCACCACGGACACGACGATCCTGATCCCAGACGGGACCACGTTCGACGGTGGCGGCCACACGATCACGGCCGTCGATCCGGCGGCCATGCACTTCACTGGGGGGGTACTGCGGAGCGCGCCTAGCGCGGCGACCGCGTATGTGACGAACGTCACGATCAGTGGCCAGCTCAGCGCGGACATCTGCGATGGAGGTGACGCCCGCTTGCGTGGCATCCTCTTCGACGGGGCCGGCGGCGCGATCACGAACACGCGGCTCTTCGATATCCGCCAGGGCGCCACCAGCGGATGCCAGGAAGGGAACGCCATCGAGGTCCGGAACTTCGCCAGTGACGGCTCGACTCCCGCGACGCGCGTCAAGGTCACGATCTCGGACAACGTGGTCCAGAACTACCAGAAGACCGGCATCATCGCGAATGGTGGCGTCGACGCGGTCATCGCGCGGAACGCCGTTCAGGGCGACGGGCGGATCATCTACATCGCCCAGAACGGGATCCAGATCGGGTTCGGCGCGACAGCACTTGTGTCAGCGAACACGATCGCAGGCAACTACTACACGCCCAACGACACATTCGCCTGCGGGATCCTCATCATCCAGACTGACGGCGTGGACGCGAAGCCCCAGGACCAGTCCTTCCCGCCCAACAATGACGCCAACGCAAATGAGAAAGACCTCTGCACGTTCAGCAAGGGTGGCAACTACGAGCCCTTCGGGCACTAGAACTGAGGGCGGGGCGGCGCAAGCCGCCCCGCGTCTCTGACCCCCTCCCGCATCGCTGACACGCTCACGATCGCGCGCGCGGTCTGCGGCGCCATCCTCGTCTTCTGTCCCAGCCTCCGCCTCCTGTTGATCGGCGTGCTCACGGACTGGCTGGATGGTCCTATCGCGCGCCGCGGAGCCCGTTCAGCTCACGGCCCGCGTTTCGACCTCGAAGCGGATTCGCTCCTCACGCTCGGCGCGGCGGTCGCCGCGATCCGCAGCGGAGCGCCGCGCGTCGTTCTGTTGGCCCCGATCGCGCGCTATGGGGTGCAGCTGATTCGGCCCAAGCTCGACCCGAGTGAGACTCGCTGGGATCGCCTGACTGGCGTGGCGCAGATGGTCATTCTTGCTGCAGCCATCGCCCGATCGCCGCTCGCGGTGCTCGCAGTGCCCGTATCGGCGGCACGGACTGCGGCCCTCGCCGCGCGCATGGCTCCGCGATAGACTGGTGCTCCACAGCACAACCGGCGGAGCCCCGCTAGGTCGTAGCCCTCAGGATTGGAGGACGCCATGACCGCGGCCCCGCTCATGCCCGAGATCGAGCTCGACCAACATGCATCCGCCGCGGACGTGCGCGCGTTCTTCGAACACGATCGGCTCATCGCCGCATACGCGCTGGCCGATCTCGACCCGGAGAACGTGGATCAGTCGCGCTGGTGGGTCGCGCGGCGCGGTGATGACATCGTCGCCGCGGCGCTCCTCGTCGAGGTCCTGCCCTTCCGGCCGTGCTTCGCGATGGGGCAGTCGCAAGCCCTCGCCGAGCTGTTCCGCAGCGGCATGAACGAGCCGCGCCTCATCCTGGCCACCCCGCCAAACGGCCGGCTGCCGATCGAGGCGAGCTACCGGTTCGAGCGCCTCGACGTCATGAACCGGATGGTCGTCGACGTTGCCCGGTTCCAGCCGCGCGTCGCGCACGAGATCACGCGCCTGACCTCTGAGCAGCTGGAGGATGTGATCGACCTGTACGGGAACGCGTCGCGCACGTACTTCACGCCGGCACGCCTCGAGCGCGAGCTGTACTTCGGCGTGTACTCGGGTCGTCAGCTCGTCGCGGCCGCCGGCACGCACGTGCGCTCGTCCGGCGCCGGCATCGCAGCCGTCGGAAACGTCCTCACCCGGCTGGCCTACCGGAATCGCGGGATGGCCACGTCGGTGACGTCGGCCGTCACCGAAGCGGCGCTCGAGATGCACAAGGATGTCGTGCTGAACGTCCGCCAAGACAACGCCCCCGCGGTGAGCGTGTACCGCCGCCTCGGCTACGAGATCCATGGACCGTTCGTCGAAGGCCCCGCGGTGCGCCGCGCCGTGTGGGAGCGGCTCACCAAGAATCTGTTTGGGAGAGCATCATGACCGTCGCCACCCGACCACAGTCCGACGTCGCGGACCTCTCGCTCGCGGATGCCGGCTCGCGCCGGATCGAGTGGGCGGCCCGCGAGATGCCCGTGCTCCGCACGATCCGCGAACGCGTCGCCAAAGAGCAGCCCTTCAGGGGCCTGCGCATCGCAGCGTGCCTGCACGTGACCACGGAGACGGCGAACCTCGCGATCACCCTCCGGGACGCAGGCGCCTCGGTGGCGTTGTGCGCATCGAATCCGCTTTCGACGCAGGACGACGCCGCGGCGGCGCTCGTGAAGAACGAGGGCATCGCCACGTTCGCGAGGAAGGGCGAGGATCGCGAGACGTATTTCCGGCACATCGAGGCGGCCCTCGACACGAAGCCCCAGATCACGATGGACGACGGCGCCGATGTGGTGACGCTGCTCCACACGACGCGCAAGGACCTGCTGCCCAACGTGAAGGGCGGCACCGAAGAGACGACCACGGGTGTCATCCGGCTGCGGGCGATGGCCGCCGAGGGCGTGCTCGCGTACCCGATCGTCGCGGTGAACGAGGCTCGGACGAAGCACATGTTCGACAACCAGTACGGGACCGGCCAGTCGGCGATCGACGGGCTGCTCCGGGCGACGAACATCCTGATCGCCGGCAAGACCGCCGTCGTCGCGGGCTACGGGTGGGTCGGGCGGGGCGTCGCGTCGCGGTTCAGGGGCATGGGCGCGAACGTGATCATCATCGAGGTCGATCCGCTCCGCGGCCTCGAGGCCGCGATGGACGGGTACCTCGTGATGCCGATCGCCGAAGCGGCGAAGCGCGGCGACATCTTCATCACGACGACGGGCAATCTGAACGTGATCGGCGCCGCGCACTTTCCCACCATGAAGGACGGCGCCATCGTGGCGAACGCCGGGCACTTCAACGATGAGATCGAGATTCCTGCGCTGGAGAAGCAGTCAAAGGGCAAGCGGACGGTCCGGACCTTCGTGGAGGAGTACAGCCACGAGAACGGCAAGAAGATCTTCCTGCTTGCCGAGGGCCGCCTCCTGAACCACGCCGCAGCGGAGGCGAACCCCGCCGCGGTCATGGACATGAGCTTCGCGAATCAGGTACTGGCCATCGAGTACCTGCTCAAAGAGGGCAAGACCCTGAAGCCGGACGTGTACGCCGTGCCGGCGGACCTGGACGCGCTCATCGCCCGCTTGAAGCTCGAGGCCATGGGGATGAAGATCGACACCATGACCGACGCGCAGAAGACGTACGCGAACTCCTGGCAGGCAGGGACCTAGATGACCCTCAGCTTCATGCGCGCCGACAAGGTCCTGTTCTCGAGCGAGTCGGTGACCGAAGGCCACCCCGACAAGCTCTGCGACCAGGTCTCCGACGCGGTGCTCGACGCGCTCCTTGCGAAGGACCCCATGTCGCGCGTGGCGTGCGAGACGGCGACGACAACGGGAACCGTGCTCGTGGCGGGCGAGATCACCACCACCGCGTACGCGGACGTCATCGGCATCGTTCGCGATGTCGTGAAGGACATCGGCTACACGAACGCGCACTACGGCTTCGACTACGAGACGTGCGGCGTCCTGACCGCGATCAAGCCGCAGTCGCCGGACATCGCGCAGGGCGTGGATCACGCCGGGGACGATCGCGCTGAGCTCGGCGCCGGCGACCAGGGAATGATGTTCGGTTTCGCGGTCGACGAGACGCCGGAGCTCATGCCGCTCCCGATCACGCTCGCGCACGCCGTCGCGAAGCAGCTGGCGAAGTCGCGCAAGACCGGCGAGCTGAAGTACCTGCGCCCGGACGGCAAAAGCCAGATCACGGTCGAGTACCACAAGGGCCAGCCCAAGCGCGTGCACACGGTGGTCGTTGCGACGCAGCACGACGACGGCATGGACGTCGAACAGATCCGCCGAGACGTCAAGGATGCGGTCGTCCACGCGGCGATCCCCGGCAACCTGCTCGACGACGACACGCGCTACGTGATCAACGGCACCGGCAAGTTCGTCATCGGCGGGCCAATGGGGGACGCTGGCCTCACCGGCCGCAAGATCATCGTCGATACGTACGGCGGCTACGCCCCACACGGCGGTGGCGCGTTCAGCGGCAAGGACGCGACAAAGGTGGACCGGTCCGGAGCGTATGCCGCGCGCTACGTGGCGAAGAACATCGTCGCCGCACAGCTGGCGCGCCGCTGCCAGATCCAGATCGCATATGTGATCGGCGTCGCGAAGCCGGTCTCGCTCAACGTCGAGACGTTCGGCACGGGCACCGTCGACGATGAGGTGATCCGGCGCCTCATTGACGAGCACTTCGACTTCCGGCCGCAGGAGATCATCGACCGGTTCGGACTGCGCCGGCCGATCTTCCGCCAGACGGCGGCCTACGGGCACTTCGGCCGTCCCGACCTCGATCTCCCGTGGGAGCAGACGGACCTTGCCGAGACGTTCGCGCGCAGCGCCGGAGGCCGGAAAGCGGCCGTCTAGCGTCGCTTGGCCCCTTGCATGCACGGGCAGTGAGCAAGACCTCGCAAGGGGGGCAGTTGCTATGGCACGCGAAGTTGTGAAGCGCCCGACGGGAACGTCCTGGGGCGCGGTCCTCGATGGCTGGCTCGCGAGTGTCGGGGTCGCAGCGATCCTCACTCCGATCATCGGTCTGCTGATCGCGGGATATTCGTCGCGCGGGTTGGTGTCGACCGTTCCGATCCTCGTGGCGGTCGGCCTGTCGTACCTGATCGGCGGCTACGTTGCCGGGCGCATGGCGGGGTATCGCACGAGCTGGCACGGGATGATGGTCGCGTTCTTTGGCCTGTTCGTCGTGCTCGCGTTGCTCGTCGTCGACGTGGCGCTCGCGGCCGGCGTCTTCGGCGCGACGAGCTCGCGCCTCGTGCAGATCATGCCGGGCGTGCTCGGCGTCTCGCTGTACCAATCCGCCGACACGTTCGCCTTTGGTGGCGTGCTGGGCGTGCTCATCGCCATCTTCGCCGGGTGGCTCGGTGGCCTCCTGGCTCCGTCCCGTGTCACGACCGCCGTCGCGGCGACGACCGTCCCCGATGCCGCGGCCACCGAGGTGGAAGAGCGCACCGTGAGCTCGAGCGAGATCCACCGGCCGCGCGAGCGCTACCGGCTGCTCCCGAGCCCCGGCCTGACGGGCGGGGAGGACATCGAGAACGTCCCGGATGCCGACGACGCGGCTGAAGTCGAACGTCCGGAGCGCGGCGACCGCATCTAGGCCGATTTCCGCCCGCGAAATCCTGAACCGGGGGCGTGTGCCGGACGTATCCTCCACCAGACCTGGGGAAGGTCATGGGGGTGAGCGGATGGCTCGCACGATCTCTCGCGCGATCGCGGTCCTGGCAGCTCTGGCGATCGTTCTTGGCGCGTGCACGGGCACGACGTCCGGCGGCCCCAGCTCGTCGGCTGCGACGGGTGCGAAGGCGGCCTACGGCGGCTCGGTGACATTCGCCATGAACTCGGACATCAGCAACATGGACCCGATGCTGTCCGGCCTGTTCGTCGACCGGCACCTCATGTACGCGATGTACGACTCGCTCGTCCGAGTCACGCCGAAGGGCGAGATCATTCCCTGGCTGTCCGCACTGCCGACCGTGTCGGGGGACGGCAAGTCCTACACATTCAAGCTCCGGACCGACGTGAAGTACCACGACGGCACGACGTTGGACGCGGAGTCCGTCAAGTGGAATCTCGATCGGTACCGCCTCACGAAGGAATCGCTGCGGCTCGGTGAGCTCGCTCCGGTGGACTCCGTGACCGTCGTCGACCCGTCAACGGTCCGCGTCGACCTGAAGACGGCATCGGCGCCGTTCCTCTCGGTCCTCGTCGACCGGTCCGGCATGATGCTGTCGCGCAAGACCGTGGAGGCCGGCGGCGCCGACTTCACGCGCAAGGCCTTCAACGCCGGTAGCGGTCCGTTCATCCTCACCGAAGCGGTGAAGGACGACCACTACGCCTTCAAGAAGAATCCCGACTGGTGGGGCAAGGCCGCCAACGGCGACAAGCTCCCGTATCTCGACCAGGTCATCATCAAGCCCATCACCGATGGTGACGTTCGTCTGACCAACGTGCGCACCGGCCAGGTCCAGGCGACCAACGCCGTGACCGGCAAGGACGTCCCGACGGTCAAGGGGGACAACACCCTCGTGTACCAGGAGATCGCGGGCGTCGGCTACAACAGCCTCGTCCCGAACCGCGCGCCGAGCTTCATCTTCAACGAGAAGCGCTACATCCAAGCGGTCGATCTCGCGATGGACCGCGCGGAACTGCTCGCGAAGGGCCCGGCCCAGGGAGTCGGCGTCGTCGCGTACGGGCCATACGCCCCGTCGCATTTCGCGTACGACCCCGGCTTCAAGCCGTTCGAGAAGCCCGACGTCGCCGCGGCGAAGAAGCTCGTGGCCGACGTGGGCAAGGGCCCACTGAAGTTCGAGCTCCTCGTCTCCTCGGGTGACGCCGCGACGCTGCAGTTCGCGCAGCTGCTGAAGGCTCAGCTCGAAAAGGCCGACATCACGATGGACATCAAGACCCTGCTGTTCAACGAGATCGTCACCCTGCAGCAGCAGCACAAGCACCCCGGCATGACGCTCATCGGATGGAGCGGCCGCATCGACCCGGACGGGAACACGTACGACTTCAATTACACCGGCCGCCCGAACAACGACTCGGCCTACTCGAACAAGGAGGTCGACTCCCTCCTGGACCAGACCCGTACGGCAACAGACGCCGCGAAGCGGAAGGACCTCTTCCTCAAGGCGCAGCAGATCTTCGTCGTCGACGACCCGTCGCGTGTCTTCTATAGCTTCAACGCAGCGCAGCTGCTGACAGCGAAGGCCATCCAGGGCTTCTCGGTGTTCCCCGACCAGCTCCCCCGGTTCGAAACGGTCTGGGTGCAGAAGTAGCCTCGATCGGGCAATGAGAGCGGAGGCGGCGGAGTGACCACGTACATCCTCCGCCGCCTCTTGCTCATGATCCCCGTCGCCCTACTCGTCACCATCGGGATCTTTGTGATCATCCGGATCGCGCCGGGAGATCCGGTGCGCACGTACGCCGGCGAGAACCCCGACGAGGCGACCATCGCGGCCGTCCGCACCCAGCTCGGGCTCGACCAGCCGTTGCCGATCCAGTACGCGGCGTGGCTGTCCCGGGCCGTCCAGGGTGACCTCGGCCGCTCCTTCCAGACGAAGCAGCGCGTCGTCGAGGCGATCGCCGAACGGCTTCCGGTCACCTTCGAGCTTGGCGCGGCCGCGCTCCTGATCTCGGTGACGGTCGCGCTCGTCGTCGGCGTCATCTCGGCGGTCAAGCGCAATTCCGTGATCGATCTCGTCACGACGAGCGTGACGCTCGCGGGCGTGTCGTTCCCGAACTTCTACCTCGGCCTGCTCCTCATCCTCCTGTTCGCGTATGTCGTGCCCGGCCACCTCCTGCCGCCGGGTGGATGGACGCCATTCGCGACCGACCCGGGCGACAATCTTCGGCGGCTGATCCTGCCGGCGATCACGATCGCCACCGCAAGCCTCGCGGTCAACCTGCGGCAGGTGCGCTCGAGCCTCCTGGACGTGTTCGGCCAGGACTACGTACGGACGGCCCGAGCCAAGGGCCTCCGCGAGCGGGCGGTCGTCGTTCGTCACGCGCTCAAGAACGCGCTCATCCCGGTGGTGACGATCATCGGCATCCAGGTCGGCGCGATCATCGAGGGCGCCATCATCACCGAGACGATCTTCTTCATCCCCGGTATCGGCCGCCTGGCCGTGCAGGCCATCCCATCGCAGGACTATCCGATCGTGCAGGGCGTCGTCCTCGTGTCGGCGCTGTCGTTCATGCTGAGCACGCTCGCCGTCGACATCCTCTACGCGTTCCTCGACCCGCGGATCTCGTTCGGTGGGGTGGAAGCGTGAGTGGCGCGACGCTCCCCGTCGTGCTGCCGGCCCGATCGGAGGGTCGGACACACGCGATCCGCTACTTCCTCCGGAAGAACCCTCGCATGCTCGTGGGCGTGGTGCTCTTGGCGATCCTCCTCTTCGTCGCGCTGTTCGCGCCGCTCATCGCGCCGTACGACCCGATCAAGGTGGTCGTGACCGACGCGCTCGAGCCCCCGAGCATCGACCATCTGCTGGGCACCGACGACCTTGGGCGGGACGTCTTCTCCCGCGTGCTGTGGGGCTCCCGCGTCTCGCTCTCCGTCGGCCTCATCTCGGTGACCATCGGATTCCTCGTAGGCGTGACCATCGGGCTCCTCGCAGGCTATCTCGGGGGAACGTTCGATCTGCTTGCGATGCGAGTCATCGACGCGCTGCTCGCATTCCCCGCGCTCGTGCTCGCGATCGCGATCACCGCCGCACTCGGCCCGCAGATCCAGAACGCGATGATCGCCATCGGCGTCGTCGCCGTGCCGGGCTACGCGCGTCTTACGCGAGGCCAGGTGCTCGCGGTGCGATCCCGCGAATACATCGCGGCCGCGCGCACGGTCGGCGTGCCCCCACTGCGCATCGTGTTGCGCCACATCTTTCCCAACATCGCGAACTCCCTCGTCGTCCAGGCGACGCTCGCGACCGCGTTCGCGATCCTTGCCGAGGCCGCGTTGTCGTTCCTTGGTCTCGGGCCGCAGCCCCCGTACCCGTCATGGGGCCAGGACATCAACTATTCGCAGCGCTATCTGGCCAACATGAAGTGGTGGATGAGCGCCGGTCCGGGAATCGCGATCTTCATCGCCGTGTTCACGTTCAACTTTCTGGGAGACGCGCTCCGCGACGCCTTGGACCCGCGCCTTCGCCGCAGCGGGTAGGGACGGCGTCGTCATGCTCGTGCGTGCACGCTCACTGCGCCGAACGCCGTAGTACCCGAGTACTAGCCAAAGCACCCAGGCAAGAGGACTGTCCGGCCTGGTCGGGCGGGCGTATCCCAATGTCGTGATGCAGGTCAGTCAGGTCGCTTACGACCGATTCGTGCTCGAGCTCCCGGCCGCAGACAGCGAGTGGAAGCCGCTTGCGGACCCGGAGATCGTTGCTGAAACGGCAGCGTGGCTCTGGGATTTCGGGCTGACGCCGCTCATCGGCGTCGTTGGCTGCGACGGAGCCGCACCCGCGTGGCTCGACCAGTGGCAATCACGGCAGGTGAGCTGGGCATCGGATGGCACCACGTCCGGTCGCGCGGTCATCCTCGCGGAGCGAACGGACCTCGAACGCTTCCTTGCGCAGGGCGCTCCCCACGAACACACGACGCTGCTCTGGCCGAGCCTGACCGAAGCGAAGACGTTCGAGGCCCTCACGGCCGGCGGCTCGGCCTGGCTTCGAGCGGTCGATGCGCACGCTCGGATCCAGCGGAACGGCGAGGTCTTCGAGGTGGTCCAGACGAACCCTCAGGCGAACTAGCGCGAGACCGCGGCGCTCGACCTCGACGCGCGCGCGATCCCGAAGCCGATGAGCGCCCCAGCGATCCCGATCACGAGGGCTGCGATGCCTGCCGGCGGCACTGCCGTGTGGGCCACGGCGATCTCCACCAGCGGGATCGGCAGCCCAACGCACAGCCCGATGAGCCACCACCGCTTCGGCGCGAGCGCCGCCAGCGTCACCGATGCGATGAGCAGCAGCCCGACCTCGATGCCGGTGTCGTCCGTCCGCAGGTCGTAGAAGGCGAGCAGCGCTCCGACGATGAGCGCAAGGCCGGACGCGATCGTGTTCCTCATTCGTCGAGACCCACTTTCCGTTCCGCGTTCGCGCCGAGCTCCACGGCCCGTTGGTACGCCGCGTACACAGCCTTCGAGAGGACGGTCCGCAAGGAGCCCTTCTCCAGCTGGTAGATCGCAGCCGCGCTCGTCCCGCCGGGCGAGGTCACCATGTTGCGGAGCTCCGCGAGATGCCGGCCGCTCTTCCGCGCGAAGAGCGCCGAACCTTCCACCGTGCGCAGCACGAGCTCCTCGGCGACCCGGCGCGAGAAGCCCAGATGCACTCCGGCGTCGACGAGCGCCTCCATGAGCAGGAAGACATAGGTCGGTCCGGTAGCGGAGAGGGCGGTCGCCATGTCGATATACGACTCGTCCTCCATCATCAGCTCCTCGCCGAGCGCCGCGACGATGCTCTTGGTCCGCTCGCGCTGCTCGGCCGTCACGGCGTGCGATGGGTACCACGCCGTGACGCCCATCCCGACCTGCGCGGGCGTATTCGGCATCGCCCGGACGATCGTCTTGTGCCCGAGGCCCGTCTCGAGCACGCGCATATTCGCGCCGGCGACGATCGAGATCACGAGCTGATCCTCGCTCAGCTTCCCGCGCAATTCCTTCATGACCGTGGGCAGCACCTGCGGCTTCACCGACAGCACGACGACGTCGGCTTGGGTGGCGGCATCCGCATTCGAAGCGAGAGCGGTGATGCCGAATTCCTTCGCGAGCTCGGCGCGCCGCTCGCGCCGCGGTCCGGTGACGATGACCCGGGATGGTGGAATGAGGTGCTTGCCGAGGACCGCACGGATCATCGACTCGGCCATCTGGCCGCCGCCCACGAACGCGATCTTGTCCTTCGCCATTGCGGAAGTATGCGGGTGGGGTCTGGATCCCCCCACGAGCTGTCTCGCTAGAGCTCCTTCCCGTACTCGACGGTCTTCTCGCGCCGGTAGCCGAGCGCCTCCCAGAACTGCATGGCCCACGTGTTGTCGTCCCACACGATCAGGTTGATCTTCGGGCACCCGAGGTCGTGCAGCCGCCGCTCGATCTCGGCCACGAGCGCGCGGCCGATGCCGCGTCGGCGCTCGTCGCGGTGCACGGCGACGTGATAGAGCCATCCGCGCCGGCCATCCCAGCCCGCGAGGGCCGAGCCGACGAGATGGCCGTTCTCCTCGCCGAGGAGCATGAGATCCGGATTGCGTTCGGCGAATCGGGCAAGCGCCGCATCGTCGTCGCCGGGACGGATCTTGATGCCGCAGGTGAGCCAGAAGGTGCGGAGCCGATCACCGTCACCGGCGCGGTACGTCCGGATGTCCATCACCTCATACTCGCAGGATGCGTTTCGGGCGGTTCGAGATCGACATCTTCAGTGACGGCACGTTCAAGATCGACGGGGGCGCGATGTTCGGCGTCGTCCCGAAGATCCTGTGGAGCAAGCAGAAGGAAGCGGACGAGCTCAATCGTGTGACGATGGACATGAACTGCGTGCTCATCCGGGACGTTGACCATGTCGTCCTGGTCGAGACCGGGGCGGGCTCGAAGCTCACGGACAAGCAGCGCGGCATCTACGGCATCGAGCGGCCCCCGCAGCTTTTGGCCGAGCTCGCGAAGCGCGGGGTCAAGCCGGAGGACGTGACCCTCGTTGTGAACACGCACCTGCACTTCGATCACTCCGGCGGCAATACCCGACGCGACGGCGACGCGCTCGTCGCGGCATTTCCGAACGCGAGCTACGTGTTCCAGCGGCTTGAGTGGGTCGACGCGCTGAACGCGAACGAACGGACCCGGGCGTCGTACTTTCCGGACGACTTCGCGCCGCTCGAGGCAGCGGGGAAGCTCGAGCTCATCGACGAGGCCGTGGAGATCCTGCCCGGTATCCGCCTCGATCGGGTGCAGGGACACACCCGCGGCACGCAGACGGTGCGGGTGACGGACGGGAAGCGCACCGCGTTCTTCTCATCGGACTTCATGCCCGATCGCCACCACCTGCCGCTGCCCTGGATCCCCGCGCAGGATCTGTTCCCTCTCGACACGCTGGAGGCGAAGCGCACCATTCTCGGCCGCGCGGTCGAGGAGCGGTGGATCGTCGGCTTCACCCACGACCTTCCGCGCTTCGGCACGGTCACGAGCGTGGACGGCAAGTATCGATTCACGGAGCTCGCGGACTGACCGTTCCCGACCGCGCGTCGACCCTCATCGTCGGTGGCGGCATCGTCGGCGTCGCGACCGCCTTCTTCCTCGGCGAGCGTGGTGAGACGGACGTCGTGCTCATCGAGCGCGACGCGCTCGGCTCGGGCACGACGAAGGGCGGGCTCGGCGGCATTCGGCACCAGTTCGCGGACGAGCTCGACGTCCGCCTATCGCTCATCGCGACGGAGTTCTGGCGCGAGTTCGACGCGTTCACCAGTAGCGCGCACGACTTCGATCAGAACGGGTACCTCTTCATCGCGGAGAGCGCCGACGGTCTCGCCGCGCTCCGGACGGCCATGCCGCTGTACAAGCGGCTCGGCCTCGAGGTCGAGATGCTCGGACCGCAGCGCATCGCGCATCTCGTGCCGGGCATCCGCGTGGACGACCTGAAGGGTGGCCGAGTGTGTGCACGGGACGGCTACGGCTCACCGCTCGATGCCCTCGCCGGCTTCGCCGCGGCCGCGGCGCTCGAGGGCGTGAAGCTCGTCGAGCATGTGCGTGCCGAGTCGCTCATCGTCGAGGGTGGACGCGTGGTCGGAGCACATACGAACGACGGAGACGTCCGCGCCGACCGCGTGCTGCTCGCGACCGGTGCCTGGACCGCGCCGCTGGCCGCGACGGCGGGGGTCCAGGTCCCCATCTGGCCCTACCGGCGATCGATCATGGAGGCGGCCGGTCCCTTCCCGAGCCTCATTGCGACCCCCCTCGTCGTCGAGTGGGAGTCGGGGTTCCACTTCCGGCCCAAGGGCGGCGCGCAACGGTTCGCGATGCCGAACCTCACGGCCGATGGGGGCGTGGAAAAGGGTCCGGCCGGCGCGCCCGCCGAGTTCGGCGATCCTCCCGATGCGCAGGACGTACCGCTGAATCTCGAGCCGTGGGTGAAGGCGCGCGGTGCCTGGCGGATGGACGCATTCAAGGACCTGAAGATCACGGACCAGTGGTCCTGCAACTACGAGATGACGCCGGATGACCATCCGATCGTCGGCGCGGTGCCCGGCACGCCAGGCCTGTACATCGCGGCCGGCTTCTCCGGCCACGGCTTCATGCACGCGCCCGCGACCGCGCAGCTCATCGTCGAGGAGATGCTCGACGGCAAGGCGACGCTGCTCGACATCAGCGACCTTTCCATCGAGCGCTTCCGCACCGGTCGCACGCCGTTCACCGCGACCGTCCTGTAGTGGAGGTCCGGCGCATGAGTCTGATCGCGGGCGCCCGCACGGCCACCGGGACGGCCGTGATCATCGACGTGTTCCGCGCCTTCACGACGGCGGCCTTCTGTATCGCTGCGGGCGCGCGCGACATCGTGCTCGTCTCCGATCATCGGGAGGCCATCGTCATGAAACGCGCGGAGCCCGACGTGTTCCTGACCGGCGAGATCGATGGACGACCCATCCCGGGATTCGATGCCGGCAACTCGCCCTCCCAGATACAGCATCTCGATCTATCGGGCCGCCGCGTGGTGCAGCGAACGAGCTCCGGGACGCAGGGTGTCGTCGCTGCGACGAGCGCGCGGCACATCGTCCTCGGCAGCCTCGTCATCGCGGGCGCCACATTGCGACACATTCGAGCGATCGGCGACGATGTGACGCTTGTCGCCATGGGAATGAACGAGATCGAAGACGCTGACGAGGATCTCGCATGCGCGATCTACATGGAGCAGCGGCTGCGCGACGGTGCAGCCCCACCGCCCGTCATCCGACTGCTCGGTGACGAGGGCGGCTGGCCCGGCTGGTTCCCGCGTGAGGATGCGGTGCTCGCGAGCGAGGTCGATCGCTTCGACTTCGCGCTGCCGGTGACGCGCGAGGACGGGTTGCTGATCGCGCGGCCGGTCGTCGTTTAGCGGCAGCCGTTCGCCGCTCGCACCTGCTGGTGTGCGACCAAGATCCGGCCGCGGTGCAGCTCCACGTTCACCTCCATCGTGAGGCGGCCCGGTCACTACTCCTGCCCGTGACACTCGAATACGAACTGCGCGGGCCGCCAGGCGCCGTCGGCAAGTACGTCGATGCGATACCGCTCCGGTGTCCTGATGAGGTCGTTCAGCTGCGGCTGGGTCGCCAGCGTCAACGTCACGCGTAACGCGCCATACGGCGTCGTGCGATCCGGCTGGCCCTTCGATGCAGGGCACATGCGCAGGGTTTTCTGTGCGCTCGGTACCGCGGCGCCTGTGGCGATGACCGTTCCCTCCGGGCCACTGAGCCGCAGCTCGGCGAAGCCGTTCGCCTCGCCGCCCTCGAACAACACCTGGTAATGCGGATCGGAGTGGTGCGAGAACGACATCGCGCGGAGCGTCAGCGGTGACGGCGACGGCACCGTCCGCACCGCGGGCGACGCGCAAGCCGTGAGCGCGAGCGCGACGATCCCAAGCCACCTGCCGGCGACCGCCGGCATCGTGCGTGTTATCAGCCGCGACCGTTCGATAGCGGCGTGCCGTAATTGCCGTTCGCGATCCAGCTGCCGTCGTCGTTCTGTCCGTCTACGGCGATCCAAGTCGCCTGCGCCAACGAGAAGCGCTGGAAGACGACCGACTCGTCGACGGCGTACGTGCGGCGTGCGCCACCGATCGTTTCGACGAGCGTTCCCCGCAGATGCACGGTGACATAGCCGTCGCCGAGGAACGAGGTCGGTCGGAATTGCGCGACCTGTGCCCGCATGTCCTCGAAATGCCGATCGGTCAGGGCTCCGCGCATCGTCTGGTCGTGCAGCCAGTCGATCGCCACCGTCCGCGCGTCCCAGTAGGGCGTGCCCTTGTACGGTGATGTGGGCGTCCACTGTGGGCTGAAGGTCTCCTGCTGCAGGTACAGGGACACCTGCGATGCGTTCTCCGCGTCGAGCGTCCTCGCGTCGAACGGCGCCATCGGCGCGAGCGCCGCGGGCGATTCGGCACCATCGAGGATGAAGAACTGGCCGTTCATGAGGGTACGGATCCGCCAGGAGTGCGTTTCGATCGTCACGCTCGCGCCCGTCCGGACCTCGTCGGTGAAGGTGACCCTGCCCTCGGCGAGGCCGATGGTCGCAGCGTCCCCGAACACGCCGTTCGAGGGCCGGAGCCACGCGTTCTCGAGCTCAGCCGTGCCGGGAGAGAATGTGCGGATCTCGTTCTCGCGATGCGTCGAGATCAGGTCGCGGACCTGATCGGCGAAGGGGCCTGGAGCGAAGTTCGTCTGGAACATCCATTCCTCGGTCCCGGCGTAGCCCCGATCGCGGAACCGCTGCATCGTGGTGATCAGGCCGAGATCGCTCGTGAAGTGCGACACGAACTCGCCTGCGACGCGCTGCCGTTGCTCCGCGCTCGCCGGCACGAGGCCCGGCGCGCGGACAGCCGCCGCGACGCCCGGCTCCGCGCGGACCGCGACAGCGAGGGGCTGCGGCGTGAACGGCCCCCACAGCATCCGTACAGGAGGGCCTACGGGCGCGGGCGTGATGCTCGGCGCGGCCGCGGGCGGCGGCGGCGCTGCCGGCACGTCGGGAAGCGCGGTCGGGCGATCGGCAACGGTGCACGCTGACAACCAGAGCGCGAACAGGACCGCGGCGCGTATGGGCATGGCGTAATGGTGCCGCAGCCAGGCACGCCCGCACATCCGATTTACGGGCCGAACGCATACGAGTTAGGCGGAGGCGGCGTCCTCCAACGGCGTCGTCGGCAGCACCTGCCAGGTCGCCAGGCGGACGCCGAGCAGGATGACCGCGCCGCCCACGATCGCCAGCGGAGCGGGTCGTTCCCCCAGGAAGAAGACCGCCTGAATGAGCGCGAACACCGGCACGAGGTAGCTGACCATGGACGCGAGCCCGGCCCCGAACCGGCGCACGGCGTAATAGAACAGGACGAAACCGACGATCGTGGCGAACACGATGAGATAGGCGATGTCCAGCCACGCGCTCACCGGCCAGGTCGCCACGTCCTGGTAGCCATGCTCCAAGAAGCCGAACGGGAACAGCATCACGGAGCCCATCAGGCAGGCGACCGCGGTGACGCCGAGCGGCGAACCGGTCCGCGTCGTGATCGCGCCGAGCGTGGCGTAGACGCTCCAGCACGCGGCGCCACCCACCATCAACAGGTCACCGATGAGCCGTTGCATCGACAGCGTCGCGCCGCCCTGGGCGCTCGCGACGACGACGATCGCGCCGACCGTGGCGCAGGCGATGCCCGCGATCTTGTTGCGGGTGAGCCGCTCGCCCAGGAACGTCGCGATGAACACGGTGAGCACCGGGTTCAACGTCGGCACGAGCACGGCACCGTCCGAAGCGGGTCCGAGCGTGAGGCCGACGAACACGAGCGCGTTGTACGCGAAGATGCCGAAGAACGACGCGACGAGGAGCAGCTTCCACCGATCGAGGCCGAGCGATGATCCCGTGATCCGCGCGAGCACGAGCATGAGGAGTCCCGCGATGGCGAAGCGGATCGCGGAGAGCTCGAGCGGCGGCACCGTCCCGACGCCGAGCTTGCCCGCCGTCCAGCTACCGCTCCAGCACAGCGCGACGGTCACATACAGAAGGACAGTGAGCAGGGGAGCGGGCACCGCGCACTACCGTAGCGGCGGCTAGCATCCGAGCGTGCCCACACGTGTCCTGCTGACCGGTATCACGGGCTTCATCGGCTCGCATCTGGCAGAGCGCCTCGTGGCCGATGGCCTGGAGGTCCATGGCATCGCGTTCGAGCCGCCGCCGCATCCGCATCTCGCGGCGATCGCGTCGAAGGTCACGATCCACAAGGCGGACCTCTCCGATCCCGAGAGCCTGCGCGCCGCGGTATCCGATGCCCGGCCCGACGCCGTCGTGCACCTGGCCGGCCAGGCGATCCCGTCTCAGGCGCAACGCGACGCGGGCGGGACGGTGAAGGTGAACGTCATCGGCACCGCCAACATCCTGATGGCGATGGAGGAAGCCGATGGCGCCCACCTCGTATATGCCTCCAGCGCCGACGTGTACGGCGTGCCCGAGGCAGTGCCGGTGAACGAAGACGCCCCGCTGCGGCCGACGAATGTGTACGCAGCGTCGAAGGCCGCAGCCGAGGCGATCGTCCGCGAATTCGGGGATCGCGCGGGGCACCCTACGGTCATCTTGCGGCCCGCCAACACGAACGGCCCACGCCAGCACCCTGATCTCGCCGCCTCGGGATTCGCGAAGCAGATCGCCGAAGCCGAGGCTGGGATCGCGGAGTCCGTCATCCGGCACGGCCGCTTGGATGCGCAGCGCGACTTCGTCGACGTGCGCGACATCGCGGCCGCGTACGCCGCCGCCATCGCCCTCGGGCCTGACCGCACGGAGACATACAACGTCGGCAGCGGCGAAGCGGTGAGCGTCGAGCGCATCCTGCAGACACTGGTGCACCTCGCGCGGGTCACGGTGCGTACGGAGCTCGATCCCGCGCGCGTTCGCGCGGGCGAGCCCAGTGCTCTTTCGCTCGATGCGTCGCGATTCCGCGCGCGCACGGGCTGGTCTCCCAAGATCCCGCTCGAACGCTCGCTCGAGGACCTGCTCGAACACTGGCGGTCCGTCACGGCACGCGCGACCGTTCCGGCGCGCTAGCGCCGACGCTCCTATCGTCAGCGTCAGCATCTAAGGGGGGCTTCCACCACATGCCCAAGATCGTCTTCGGGACCGATGGCTGGCGCGCTCGCATCGCCGAGGAATACACGTACGACGCTGTGCGCGTGTGCGCGAATGGCGTGGCCGAGTGGGTGAAGAGCACCGGGGAGCAGTCGAAGGGCATCGTGATCGGATTCGACCGCCGGTTCTCATCCGAATTCTTCGCCGACGCGGCGGCCGAGGTCGTCACGGCGCATGGGATCCCGGTGCATTTGGCGACGACGGCCTCGCCCACGCAATCATTTTCGTGGGCCACGATGCGCAAGAAGGCGAAGGCCGGCATCGTCATCACGGCGAGCCACAACCCCTGGATGGACAACGGCTTCAAGGTGAAGGCCGAGACCGGCGCCGCGGCCGGCCCGGACATGCTGAAGGCCATCGAGGGCTTCATCCATCCCCTCGAGAACACGCCGGACAAGATCCAGCGCCGCAAGCTGGACGATGCGGCCAAGGCCGGCCTGATCGAGCGCTTTGACCCGGCGCCCGACTACCTGTCCCACGTCGCGGAGCTGTTCGACCTCGAGGCGTTCAAGGCCGCCGGCTACACGCTCGTCTGCGAGCCGTTGTACGGATCCGCGGGGGGCTACTTCACGCGCCTCCTCGGGGGCGGCAAGACGAAGGTCATCGAGCTGCACAGCGAACGGAATCCGTTCTTCGGCGGGGTGAACCCTGAGCCGATCCCGCCCAACATCAACGAGTTCCTCGCGCGCATTCCCATGGAGAAGGCCCACGTCGGTCTGGCGGTCGACGGCGACGCCGATCGTGCCGGGCTCGGGGACGAGAACGGGAAGTTCGTCACGACGCTCACCCTGTACGCGCTTCTCATGTGGTACCTCATCGAGGTGCGCGGGCTGAAGCAGCCCGTGGTCAAGACCGTGAACATGACGTCGATGGCCGACCGCCTCGGCGAGCGCTTCGGGGTGAAGGTCTACGAGGTGCCAGTGGGGTTCAAGTACATCGGACCCAAGATGCAGGAGACCGGCGCCATGTTCGGCGGCGAGGAATCGGGCGGCTACGGCTTCGCGATGCACCTGCCGGAACGGGACGGGATCGTCGCGGACCTCTTCATCCTCGACTTCATGCTCAAGACGAAGAAGTCGCCGTCGCAGCTGATCAACGAGCTCATGGCGATGGCCGGACCGTCGTTCTACCTGCGGCGCGACCTGCACTTCGATGCCGCGTCGTACCCCGACGTGAAGAAGCGGGTCATGGACAGGCTTGACCGCGAACAGCCGACGGATCTCGCCGGCCGCGCCGTCGCGCGCATCGTGCACCTTGACACGAAGGACGGCACGAAGTTCTTCCTCGACGACGGCTCGTGGCTGCTCCTGCGCCTGTCGGGGACCGAACCCCTCGTACGCGTCTACGCCGAGACCAGATCAGAAGCTGAGCTCGCACCGCTGCTCGACGCGGGCGAGAAGATGGTGCGGGAGGCCAAATAGTGGACACATCACCGATCGAGACCGTCGAAGCCATCAAGAAGGCGGATCCCGGCGACATGCTCACGAAGATCAAGGACCTGCCGCTGCAGATCAAGGACGCCTGGAAGATCGTGCAGGCCGCGACCCTTCCGCCTGCGTACGCGGACGTGCGCAACATCACGGTCCTGGGCATGGGCGGCTCGGCGATCGGCGGCGAGTTCGCTGCCGCGCTGCTCGCTGACGAGCTGAAGGTCCCGATGTCGGTCCATCGCGACTACGGCCTGCCCGGGTACGTCGGCCGCGACTCGCTCGTCATCGCGTCGTCGTTCTCGGGCAACACAGAGGAGACCCTGTCCGGCTTCGACGAGGCGAAGAAGCGCGGCGCGAAGATCATGGCGATCACCACCGGCGGCCGGCTTGCCACGGAGGCGAAGGCCAAGGGCATGCCGCTCATCACGTTCGGCTACCACGCCCAGCCGCGTGCCGCGCTCGGGTACTCGCTCACGCTGGTGATGGGTGCTCTGACCAAGCTCGGCTTCGTGCGCGACATGGGGAAGGACATCGACCAGGCGCTCGCCGATGTCGCGAAGCTCGAAGAGCGTGTGCACGAGGGCGCCCGGACGAACGATGCCAAGAAGATGGCCATCGAGCTCGCCGGCAAGATCCCCGTGTTCTATGGCGCGGGCGTCATGGGCGTCATGGCCCGCCGGGCCAAAGATCAGTGGAACGAGAACGCGAAGAACTGGGCACATTTCGACGTGATGAGCGAGCTCAACCACAACGCCGTGGTGGGCTTCCCGCATCCGGTGGCCGCGAAGGACACCCAGGTCGTGCTCCTGCTGCGGAGCAAGCGTGACGACGCGCGCCACCGCGTCCGGTTCGACGTCACGAAGGAGCTGCTCGACCGCTCGCAGATCCCGCACACGGACCTCGAGTTCGACGGAGCATCGATGCTCTCCGAGGTCCTGCAGATGACCTACTTCACCGACTACGTGTCCTTCTATGTGGCGCTGCTGAACGGCGCCGATCCCTCGCCGGTGACGTCGATCGACTTCCTGAAGGATCGACTGGCGAAGGCATAGTGCCGCCGAGCACCTTCGCGTTCTGCCCGCGCGACGGGTCGAAGCTCATCCTCACCCGTATCGACGGGCGCGACCGGCCGACCTGCACGTCATGCGGTTTCGCCGACTTCATGCACGTGCAGATCGGCTCGAACGCGATCATCGAGCGCGACAGCGCGGTGCTCCTGGTCCGCCTCAACTATGGGCCGCGCGACGGGCACTGGGCGCTGCCTGGCGGGCTGGTCGAGAACGACGAGACCACGGAACAGGCGGCGACCCGCGAGTCCAAAGAGGAGACCGGCTTCGACGTGGCGCTCGACGGGCTCCTCGCGACGTGGATGCGGCCGGGATTCCCGATCCTCGTGGTCATCTACCGCGCACACATCACGGGCGGCACGCTGCAGGTCGCACCGGATGAGGCATCCGAGGCTCGGTTCTTCGCGAAAGCCGATCTCCCGCCGCTGGAGGAGATCGCGTGGCCGTCCGCGGCGTACGGCCTGGAAGCGTGGCGTGCGTACGAGCCACCGCGGCCGTGAACCAGACCTGGGAGATCTACTACCCCGAGGCGGCCGCGACGGGCGTGCAGATCGCGCGTGCGCGGATCGATCCGACGGATATCGTGTGGCTCCACGCGGCGCCGCCGGTCCTCGCGGTCACGGTGCGCGAAGCCGACGATCGCGTCATCGCGCGCGGTGAGCCCGTCGCGCGCGTCGGGCCGTATCTGCCGATGACCCGCCTGGTCCGCCGGGGTGAGGTCGTCATCCGCGAGGACCGTTGGCCGACCGAGATGGACATTGGCGCGGTCGTCATCCTCCCGGGCGGAGAGGCCGGGATCCTCCGAAGCTGGTCGAACGCGAAGGACGGCAGCGAGTGGCGTTGGACCGTGGAGTTCTTCAACCGGCGCGGCTGATCGCCTCGACCGCGTGCCAGAGTCCGGCCCAGATCGCGCGCCGCTCCGTCTCGGTCGCCGGCCGTCCGGCGAGCTCCTTGAACGCGACCACCCCGGCTGCCGCGAGCGCGCCCCACGCTTTCGGCGTCCCCGCAGCGCTTGCCCGGACGAGCGCGAGGTCCCGCGTGATCGTCACGGAAACGGCGCGTTCGATCACTCGGCCAGCGTAGGCACAGCGGACCGTCGCCGGGGGCTCGCTACTCCGCCCGCTTCACCTTCTGTCGCATAACGTCGCCCATCGAGGGCGCGTCGTTCGGGCGCGACACGATCGTGATCGGGTCTCCCGCGCCGACATCGCCCTCCGTCACGATCCGGAGGTAGGCCCCGGGGCGTCCGCCCGCGATGAACTCATCGATGAAGCCCGGGCGATCCATCCGCGCCTCGAGCTTGAAGCACGGAAGCCGCGGCTGGGTCACCTCGAGCAGGACGCTGCCGATCCGCCAGTGCTCGCCGACGCGCGCGCCCGTCACATCGACGCCCTCCGTGGTGAGGTTCTCGCCGAAGGTGCCGGCGGGAAGCGCGTGGCCAAGCCGCGTGGCCCACCAGCCGAGATCCTCTTGCGCGTACGCGTACACGGCCTTGGTGTCGCCGCCATGGACGCGGCGATCCGACTGGTCGTCGCCGGCCACGTTCACGCCGCGCACCGCGACCCGTCCGGCCACCGGGTCCTTCCAGATGCTCGTACGCACGATGCGATCGCCAACGCGGATCTCACGCGGCTGACCCACGTTGACGGACGTGACTCTGCCGCTCTGCAAACCCACCTGCACAGGGCAGGCTAGTACGCTCGGTCGGATGTTGATCAAGAAGCACGACGCGGCCATCTCCGAGGACGAATGGCGCGGCTTCCTCGCGTCCCGGGATTTCGGCGAGCTCATCGCGAGCGGCCATGGCCGCGACGTCCCGATCGTCGTGCCGACGCACTTCATCTATGACGGGGCGGAGACGATCCGGCTGCATCTGGCCGCGCCGAACCCGGTCTGGGAGGCGCTCACGGAGAACCCGCTTGCGCTCATCTCGGTCTACGGCGACTACGCGTACATCCCGACGCAATGGAATGCGAACGCCGGCGCGCCCGTCGAGTACGGGGTCCCGACCTCGTACTACGCCGCCGTGCAGGCGATCGTCCGCACGCGTGCGGTGGACGACCCGGAGGAGCTCGCCGGCATCCTCACTGCGCAGCTCGGACATTTCCAGCCCGAGGGTGGCCACGCGCCGGTGGAGCCTGGCAACGAGTACGGCACGTATTTGGGCGGGATCCGCGGGATCGTTGGCGTGATCGAAGAGGTCCGCGCGAAGTTCAAGTACGGCGGCAACAAGACGGTCGAACACCGCCTGCAGATCGCAGAACGTCTTGCCGACCGCCGCGACGGCTACGACGCGGCGGCTCGTGCGCAGCTCCTCCGGCGGACGAACCGATGAACGCGATGGTCCGGTGGGTCGTCGTGACCATTCCCGCCTATCTGATCATCGGTGGCATCCTCCATTTCCCCGGGACCCTCGACGACGCGGGGCTCGAACCTGGTCCACTCGTCTTGGGCGCGGTCACCGGTGGGCTCATCGGTGGCGCGCAGCTGCTGGTCCTGCGTGGATGGCTGGCGCGTCCGTGGCTCTGGCCGCTCGCGACGGCGGCGGGCATGGCGATCACGCACGCTACCGGTGACGGGCTCTCGCAGAACGTCGGCTACCTCCCGGTCGCGATCGTCGGCGGCCTCGCGGTAGGCATCCTCCAGGCCGCGGTGCTGCGCGAGCCGTTATGGGCGGTCGCGACGTTCATCGCATTGACGATCGGTATCTTCGGTGGCTACACGCTCGCCTTCGGCCTCGGGTTCAATAGCATCTTCGACGCGGACGCGACCGCACGGCAGGCGATCATCATCGGCCTGACCGCCGTGTCGTACGCCCTGTTCACGGCACCGCTTTTCGCCCGGATCAGGCCCAAAAACGGCCTTCCTATACTCGCTTCGACGCCGGAGCTTTCCCCGACGCCGGGCCGAATACCGAGCGGGAGGAACTCATGAACTCGAGCCTCATCTCCAAGATCGAGAAGGCGAAACGGTACGCACAGGAACCCGACCGGGTCCAGTTCCAGACCCTCCAAGCGACAGTCCGCGGTGACAACGGCACCCATGCGGTCCGCCTCTCCGGAGATGAGTGGTCCTGCGAGTGCGATCACTTCGTCGTCCATGGTCTCTGCACCCACGTCATGACCCTGCAGCGCCTCTACGCCGCGAATCTCTCCGACGACGCGCGCTACACGCAAGAGCGAGTGCCCGCGACCGCCTAGCGCCGCGCCCACCCTCGTGGTGGGCACAACTGAATACGCGGATCACCAGCGAAGCCGGTGCGATTCCGGCAGGGTCCCGCCACCGTAACGGCACGAACGCCGAACTCGGGTCGCCTGGTCCTCCGCTCGCGGCCAACACACCTTCGCGAGAAAGGGTGAGCCAGAAATGACTCGACGCTTCGCGCTGCTGTTCTCTCTTCTGCTCCTCGTTAGCTGTGTTCCATCAGCATCGCCCGCACCGTCGACCGCCGCCGCGCCGCTAGTTCCCTCCGCGGCGGCCTTCCCCGCGAGCATCACTGACTTCCAAGGCCGCTCGGTCTCGATCTCGAAACGGCCAGAGCGCATCGTCTCGATCGGACCGTCCAACACGGAGTTCCTCTTCGCGCTGGGCGCGGGTGATCGCATCGTCGGCGACGACGACTTCTCGGACCAGCCCGCCGCGGCCAAGACGAAAGAGCACGTGGGCGGCGTGAAGGTCAACCTCGAGAAGATCGTCTCGTTGAAGCCTGACCTCATCGTCACCGTCAAG
Organism: Candidatus Limnocylindria bacterium; assembly: GCA_038207785.1. Taxonomy (GTDB): domain Bacteria; phylum Chloroflexota; class Limnocylindria; order P2-11E; family P2-11E; genus UBA4735. Next base: position 26,509 of record JBBQZK010000016.1, read on the forward strand.
TTCTCCGACGGGACGATCGAAGCGTTGTCGCAGACGGCGGCGACCGTCCTTGTGGTCGACCCGCAGAGCCTCGCGGACGTCACACGGACCGCATCGATGCTCGGCAGAGCGATCGGTGCGGACGGCGACGGTCTCGCGAAGGATCTGCAGGGCAAGCTGGATGCGCTCCAGGCGAAGGTCGGCAACGCGCCGAAGCTCAAGGTCTTCGACGAGGAAGACGCGTCCGATCTCACGAAGCTATACACGGTCGGTCCGGGCTCGTTCTTCAACGACCTCATCACCCTCGCCGGTGGGGTGAACATCGCCGCGGCCGCCAAGTCCGCGTACCCGACGATCTCCGCGGAGGAGGTGGTCCGAGCCGATCCGGACGTGATCGTGCTTGACGATGCGGCCTTCGGCACGACGGTCGAATCGGTCGCGAAGCGACCGGGCTGGGCCGCCCTGTCCGCGGTAAAGAACGGCCGCGTCTATCCGTTGGACGCGAACCTCATGAGCCGGCCCGGCCCTCGGGTCGTGGACGCCGCGACCGCACTCGCGCAACTCATCCATCCCGAAGTCTTCAAGTGAGCCGGGCCGCGCCGGCGATCGCGATCCTCGCGGTCCTGCTCCCGGTGAGCGTGATCGCGGGGATCCTCGTCGGCGCGGTCCCCCTGGCGCCGGGAGACGTGCTCGGCGCGCTCCTCGGGACCGCTGATCCCTCGACCACGACGATCGTGCGTGACCTGCGAGCGCCGCGGGTGATCGCGGCCGCGCTGGTGGGCGGCGCGCTCGCCGTCGCGGGCACGCTGCTCCAAGGACTGTTCCGCAATCCGCTCGCGGACCCCTACGTGACCGGCACGTCGGCCGGCGCCGCGCTCGGTGCGGTGGCGGTCATCGCACTCGGCACCGATCTCGCGGCGACCGTTGTGCCACTCGCCGCGTTCGCTGGCGCGTTGATCAGCGCGCTCGCGGTCTGGCAGCTCGCGCGCCTCGGGGGGAGGACGACCGTGCTGACCGTGCTGCTGGCCGGCATTATCCTCACGTCCTTCGCGAGCGCGCTCGTCACCCTCCTTTTGTTCGCCAGCGACCGCCTTGCGCTCCGGCTGCGCGCGGTGCTGGACATCCTGAGTGGCGGCGTAACCGTGCGGGCGACGAGCGAGCTGGTCATCGCCGCGGTCGTCGTGGCGTGTGGCCTCGCGCTCGCGATCATGCTCGGACCGCGCATCGACGCGTTCGTGTTCGGCGAGGACACGGCCGCGACGCTTGGCGTCGACCCGGAGCGCACGACGATCGCGGTCATCGGCGCGGCTGCGCTCCTGACCGGAGCAGCGGTCGCGCTCGCCGGCCTCGTCGGGTTCGTCGGGCTCGTCGTGCCGCATGCGCTTCGCCCACTCGTCGGCGCCACGCACCGCACGCTTGCGATGGCGAGCTTCCTCGCCGGTGGGAGCGTGCTCGTGCTTGCCGACCTCGGCGCGCGCAGCGTCTTCGCTCCGGCCGAGCTTCCCGTCGGCGTGCTCACCGGGATCCTGGGCGCGCCGTTCTTCCTCATCCTCCTCGTACGCGCCGGCCGCCGGGAGGTGGCATGACCGCGCTCGTCGCGCGGTCGCTGGCCGCGGGCTACGGCGCGCGCGCGGTCCTGCATGACGTCGACCTCACGCTCGCGCCAGGGCGGCTCGTCGCGCTCGTCGGCCCGAATGGGGCGGGGAAGTCGACGCTGCTCCGCGCGCTCGCCGGGCTCATCCGTCCGCGCGCTGGCACCGTCACGCTCGATGGAATGGACGTGGCGACGCTGCCGCGGACCGCGCTCGCGTCTCGCATCGCCGTCGTGCCACAGACGTTCGACACGCTGTTCCCGTTCACGGTGCGCGAGATCGTCGCGCTCGGTCGGACCGCGCGCCTCGGGCTGTTCGCGCGGCCGACGGCCGACGACTCCGCGGCGGTGGCGCGGGCGATCACCGAACAGGACCTTGACGCCCTCGTCGACCGCCGGCTCGATGCCCTGTCCGGGGGCGAGCGGCAGCGCGTCGTGCTCGCGATGGCCCTCGCGCAGGAGGCCGACGTGCTGCTCCTCGACGAGCCGACGGCGCACCTCGATCCGGCGCATCAGATCGGCGTCGTTCGTCGTGCCGCGGAGCTCGCACGCACGCGCGGCGTGATCGCGGTCGCGGTGCTGCACGATCTCAATCTCGCGGCGCTCGCGGAGCGCGTGGTCGTCCTGGAGGCCGGCCGGATCGTGGCCGACGCCGCGCCGGCCATCGCCCTTTCAGGGGAGATCGTGGCTCGGGTGTTCGGTCCCGGGCTGGCGGTCGCTCAAGTAAGCGGCCGAACGGTGATCCTGCCGCGCTGAACGGAAGTCGCACATTGAGATGGAGCGGCGCGGTCCGTAGCATCACAGCGCACCGGTGCCACGCGTTGTCCCTGGTGGCAGCCGCGTCGGGAGAGGGTCATTACCGAGTTGTTCCGCAAGCTCTGCATCGCCGCGATCGCGCTCGCCGTGCTTGGCGCTCCCGCCTCTCTGCGCGCCACCCAGGCGAGCGAGCTCGAGCCAGGCATCCAGTCCACTTCGATCATGCCCCCCGCTCCCGGTCTTCCCCAGGTCACCTGCACTGACACCGTCGCCGCTGGCGTTGCGCCGGCTGCCGCGCCGACCGGCATCGCGGGCGCGCACGCCGCGCTGTATGCGCGCTCCGGTTTCCCGACCCTGTGTCCCGGCAGCTCGGCCACCGTCACCATCGCGTTCCAGAACACCGGCTCGGTCGGCTGGTACGGGAACGCGGCACTCGGGACGTGGGGACCCGAGCCCGGACAGGATCGCGCCAGCACGCTCGGCGGTGCCGGCACCGGCGGATCGCCGGTGACGAGCTGGTCCGCTTCGAACCGGCCGGCGGTCCAGACCACGCCGTACGTCGGTCCAGGACAGGTGATGTGGTTCCAGTTCGGTGTCCAAGCGCCGGCGACCCCTGGCGTGTACAAGCTTGCGCTTCGTCCGTTGCTCGAAGGTCAGCAGTGGCTCGAGGACCCCGGCCTCACGTTCTACGTTCTCGTGAAAGCAGATGACACGAGCGCCGTGATCGATCCGTCGAAACTCGTGCCCGTCGCGCAGGTCGCGCGCACGTATACGCCCGCGACTCTCGCCGATGGCTCGCGTCAGATCCGCGTCCCGTCGCTCATGTACCACTACGTCAGTTGGCTGCCGGCCACCGATCCGAACATGGACCTGCGCAAGGACCTCACGGTCAGCCCACCGGACTTCGAGGCGATGCTCAAGTACCTGCGCGACAACGGCTATCACACCGTCACGTCGAAGGACCTCTGGTGGTCGCTCGATCAGACGGCGGCGCTCCCGGCCAAGCCGGTCATGCTCACGTTCGATGACGGCTACGCCGACGCGTACAGCGTCGTGCTGCCGCTGCTCAAGGCGTACGGGATGACCGGCGTGTTCTTCGTCACCGTGAACCTCGTCGACAGACCCGGCTACATCACCCGCTCGCAGGTGCGGGCCCTCGCGGACGCAGGGATGGATGTCGAAGCGCACGCGATGGACCACATCCCGATGCTCGGCACGCTCGCCGGCCAGACATATCAGATGTGCACGGCGCGCCAGTTCCTGAATGACTGGACCGGCACGGACGTTCGCCACTTCGCGTACCCGTCCGGCGACTACAACGACACGTCGTTCATCGCGCTTCAGCGCTGCGGCTACCTCTCCGCGTACAAGAAGGCTGGCGGCTCCATCCAGAGCACGAACGGCTGGTTCGTCCTGCAGCGGGCGCGCGTCCGGGGCCAGCTCGGCGTCGCCGCGATGATCTCCGCGCTCCAGCAATAGTCTTCGCGGCGTGAAGCGTCGCGTCCTATTCGTTGGGGTCATCCTCACCGTCATCGCGTGGGCGGCCGTGCCTGCGGCCCGCGGTGTGCTGCTCGTCCGTCACGGCGGAACGCCGTTCAGCGGGAACATGACGGGGTACCCCGTCGAGCACCTGCGGTTCGCCGCGCGCGACGGAGTGCAGCTCGATGGCATGTTCGTCAGTGCTCCGGCCGCGGCCGGGACGGTCATCCTCGTGCACGGGTTCAAGAGCGGGCGCGGGGAAATGCTCGACTGGATGCAGTTTCTCTACCCGACCTACTCCGTCCTTCTCTTCGACAGCCGCGGGACCGGTTCGAGTGACGGGGTGTTCGACGTCGGCGCGACCGAGGATCGCGACATCCTTGGAGCCGTCGATCTGATCGCGTCGCGGCAGCGGGCGGGATCTGATCGCATCGCGGTGATCGGGATCTCGCTCGGCGCAGGCGACGCGATCCTGGCCGCCGCCCGCGACGATCGCATCCGTGCGGTCGTGGCCGACAGCCCGTGGATCGACGAATTCGTCCAGCTCGAGCGCATGCATTCGGTCCCGGTCGGCCCGCTCGCGGTACCCGTGCTGCCCTACGAACCGGCGCTCATCGACGCGATGATCGGCGGCCGGATCGAGGATGCCGTGCCCGCGGCGGTCGTCGCGAAGATCGCCCCGAGATCGCTGCTGCTCATCCATGCACAGGACGACGACAACGCGACGACGCCGGCGGCCGGATCGGAGCGCCTTTTCCATTTCGCGGGCGACCCGAAGGAGCTGCGGCTCGTCCCCGCCGGCGGTCACGTCGGCGCGATCCGTTCGGCGCACGACATGTACGTTTCGCGGGTCATGGGTTTCTTGCGTACCGCACTTCGATGACGGTGCCGACCATCATCCTGACCGGTCCTGTGGGTGTCGGAAAGTCCACGGTCGCTGAGGCGATGGGATACCAGCTCCTGGCTGCACAGGTCCCGCATGCGAACGTCGACTTCGACCAGCTGACCGCCTGCTACCCGCGTCCCACCGACGACGATCCGTGGGGCACCAAACTCGGCCTGTCGAACCTGGCGGCAGTATGGCCGAACTATCAGCGCGCGGGCGCCGGCCGTTTGATCATCGCTCGCGTCATCCAGTCACGGTCGGAGCTCGACGGCTTTCGGCGCGCGGTGCCTGGGGCCGACATTCTACTCGTCCGGCTGCGCGCCTCGATCTCAACGCTGCAGGCGCGCGTACGGCGCCGGGGACCCTGGCGAGACATGGAGTGGCACCTCGACCGGACCGTCGAGCTCGCGGCGGACATGGATGCCGATCCCATCGAAGACGTCCTCATCGAGACCGATGACCGCGATGCCGTCACGGTCGCTCGCGAGGTTCTGCACCGCGCAGGCTGGCCGCCGGTCTGATGCCGTCCATGGATCTGGTCATCCGCAATGGCCTCGTGATCGACGGTACGGGCGCGCCGTGCCGACGCGCGGATGTCGGTGTGCGCGACGGCGTGATCGAGGCGATCGGCGACCTCGCCGCGGCGACCGCGCGGGAGACGATCGACGCGAGCGGTCACGTCGTGGCGCCGGGATTCATCGACGCGCATACCCACGGCGACGTCGCGATGCTCCTGCCCGACGCGCATCTCGATGTGAAGACGGCCGAGCTTCGGCAGGGCGTCACGACGGAGGTGACCGGCAACTGCGGCTTCAGCCCGTTCCCCGCCGATGGTCCGCACGCGGACCAGGTCGATGCGCTCATGGGCACGCTCATCGGCGCGGGCCGCTCGTGGCACGGCCTCGACGCGTATCGCGATGCCGTCGCACGCGCGGGCATGTTCACGAATGTCGCGCCGCTCGTTGGCCACGGCAGCATTCGCGCGGCGATCCTCGGGTTCGCGAACCGTGCTCCGGACGCGGACGAGCTGCGCGCGATGGTCGGGCTGGCCGAAGCTGCGCTCGCGGAGGGCGCGGTCGGGATCTCGAGCGGACTCGTGTACGCGCCCGGTCTCTACTCGCGGACCGAGGAGCTCATCGCGGTCGCGCGTGCCCTGCGGGGTACGGGACGTCCCTACGTCACGCATATGCGCGGCGAGACCGACATGGTCGCCGATTCGGTGCGCGAAGCGATCCGCATCGGACGTGAAGCGGGCGTCCCGGTGCACATCTCGCATCACAAGACGTCGGGAAAGGACAACTGGGGTCGGACGGCTCAGACGCTGGCGATCGTCGATGCCGCACGTGCCGGCGGCGCCGACGTGACGCTCGACGTGTACCCGTACACGGCCGGCAGCACGCTGCTCCATTCGATCCTGCCACCGTGGGCGCTCGCCGACGGGATCGACGCGATGGTCGCGCGTCTCCGCGACCCCGCTGCGCGTGCGCAGATCAAGCGCGACTTCGCCGAGGGGATCCCGGGCTGGCAGAACCAGCAGCGCGCGGCCGGTTGGGACGGCATCTTCATCGCCGGCTGCCCTGGACGGCCGAAGGTCGAAGGCAAGCGGGCCGATCAGCTTGGCGGCGAGACCGCGGATGCGGTGTTCGACCTCATCGCCGAGCAGCGCGGCAAGGTCACGATGATCGCGCACACCATGTGCGAGGACGACGTCGATCGCGTCATCGCCCACCCGGCGTCGATGATCGGCTCGGATGCGATCCCGTTGCCGGGCAAGCCGCACCCGCGCCTCGCGGGGACGTTCGCGCGGATCCTCGGCCGCTATGTGCGGGAGCGCGGCGTGTTGGATCTGCCGACGGCCGTGCGGAAGATGACCCTACTGCCGGCCACACGCTTCGGACTGCCCGATCGCGGCCTCCTCGAGCGCGGAAACATAGCCGACATCGTCGTGTTCGATCCCGCGATCGTGCTCGACCGCGCGACGTACGAGCAGCCCGTGCTGCCACCGATCGGGGTGAACGACGTCGTGACGCGTGGCCGCGTCGTGGTGCGGGATGGCGTGCTCACCGATGCGCGTGCGGGCGCTGTGCTGGCACCAGCCGCCGGTAGCGGCACCGCATATGCACGACGGAACACTTGATGCGTACCGACGGAACGCTCATTCATTCGTTCAGCGCGGCGGTCACTGACGAACGCGGCCGCACCTGGCAGGCGCGGGCCTACGGCCGGCCGGAGGGGAACGTCTGGCTCGGGTGGATCGCCTTCACGGCTGACGACGGCGAGACGGTCGAGACAGGTACCGAAACGTCGCAGCCCGATCGCATGGCGCTCGAATACTGGACGACGGGCATCGAGCCGATCTATCTCGATGGCGCGCTTGCCCGGGCGCGGGGACGACCCGTCTAGCGGGTCATAGCCGGCGCGCTGCTCCGCGCGTTTCCGCGTCTTCGTCGGCAGCGTCGGCGGGCAGCTTCACGGGGGCGCTCCAGCCCCAGTCCCACGTGCCAAGCTCGGCGAGGAGCTCGTGGCTTGTGAGGTCGAGCGCGATCGGGGTGACGCTGATCTTGCCGTCGCGCACCGCGGCGACGTCGGTGCCGGGCTCCGCAGTGTCCGCGACAGCCGGTCCCCCGACCCAGTAGTAGGGGTTGCCGTACGGATCGAGCCGCTCGACGAGCTGATCGTTGTAGTTGCGCTTTCCGAGCCGCGTCACTTCCACGCCCGCGATCGCTTCGCGCGGCAGGTGCGGCACGTTCACGTTGAGAAGCGCATCGTGCACGAACCCCTTCTCGAGCATGTTCTTCGCGATCAGCGCGACGAACTCGGCGGCGATCGAAAAGTCGATATTCGCGCCGAAGGCACCAATGGACACGGCGATCGATGGAATGTTGGACAGCAGGCCCTCCATCGCCGCCGCGACGGTGCCCGAGTACGTGATGTCGTCGCCGAGATTCGCGCCGCGGTTGATGCCGGCCACGATGAGATCGGGCTTCTGCTTCAGGAACCCCAGCACCGCGAGGCGTACGCAGTCGGTGGGGGAGCCGTCGGTCATGAACGCGGCGTGGCCGGTGCGCAGGCGCGTCGGCCGGCAGCGCAGCGGCCGGAAGAGCGTGATGCTGTGGCTCGCGCCGCTCCAGTTGCGCTCGGGCGCGATGATGTCGACCTCGCCGAGTCCCGCGAGCGCGTCGACGAGCGGACCGAGTGCATCGCTCTCGATGCCGTCGTCGTTGGTGACGAGGATGTGCTTGCGCTCGGTCACTTCGCCGAGACTTCGAGCTCGGGATCCTCCATGAGCGCGGCGGCCTGCGTCCGCTGCCGGCGGCCGGAGCTCAGCTCGAGCGAGTACCGGATGAACGTGTTGATGACCCCGGCCACCGGAACGCCGAGCAACACGCCCCAGAACCCGGCGATCTTGGAGCCGAGCAGCAGCGCGAAGAACACGAAGATCGGATGGATGCCGATGCTCTTCGACATGATCCGCGGGCTCACGACGTTGAGCATCACCTGCTGCAGGAGGATCAAGAGCACCGCGACAGGCAGCAGCGAGCCGGGCGCGCCGAGACCCGCGATGAGCAGGACCGGCAGGAGTGCGAGGATCGGACCGAAGAACGGGATCATGACGAAGAGCCCGCTGAACACCGCGAGCACACCCTGGAATGGCACGCCGAACGCGACCAGGATGAGCAGGGTCGCGGCGCCGTAGATGGCGCCCAGGATGAGCGAGCCGCGGATGAATCCGCCGAACGCGCGGTCGCTGCTCATCCGAAGGAGCTCGAACTCGCTCCGCAGCTCGGCCGGGAGGCTGTCACGGAACCGGACCCAGAGCGCGTCGCCATCCAACAGCATGAGAAAGGCGATGATCAGAACGAGCAGCAGGTTGAAGACGATGGTCGCGGTGGCGGACACCACGCCCAGGGCGTCGGACGCGAATGTACCGGCGAGCCCTGCCAGCCGGCCGGGCAGGGCCGCGTAGATCGGGGAAATGTTCACCGGGAGACCGAGCCGATCCAGGGTCCCCTGGAAGTCCTTCGCCGCCTGGTCCGCGTTCGCCCCGAGCTCCGGACCGCGCGCCGCGAGCGCCGCCAGCTGTTCCGCGAGGCGCGGCACCGCGAAGGCGCCGGCCGCGGCGAGGAGGATGAAGATCGCCGCGTAGACGACGAGCACCGCGCCAAGGCGGTTGAGGCGTGTCCTGCGGTCGAGCCGGTCGACGAGCGGCGCCAACACGTACGAGAACGCCCACGCGCCGCCGAAGATGATGAGGACGTCCGCGATCGTCCCGAGGACCCGCCACAGGATCGCGAAGACCTGCAGCGCGAAGAAGACGATGAGCAGCACCACCAGGATCGTCAGCAGCTGCCGTTCTCTCGCACTGAGCTTCACGTCGCGAATGCTACGCGGGCGGCTAGCATCCGCAGGTGCCCCACAGCATCCCGCTCATCGAGCGGTACCGCGCGTACCTGCCGGTCACGGCCAAGACGCCGCGCCTATCGCTCGGTGAAGGCGACACGCCTCTCGTGCGCGCGCCCGAGGTCGAGAAGGACACCGGCATCGCCGAGGTGTGGCTGAAAGTCGAGGGCGCGAACCCCACCGGATCGTTCAAGGACCGTGGCATGGTGCTGGCGATCGCGAAGGCGATGGAGGACGGGGCTCAAGCGGTCCTCTGCGCGTCGACCGGCAACACGGCCGCGTCCGCCGCGGCGTACGCGGCGCGGGGCCATCTGCGCTGCACAGTGGTGCTGCCCGCCGGCCACGTCGCGCTCGGCAAGCTGTCGCAGGCGATCGCGTTCGGGGCGCGGGTCGTTGCCGTACGCGGCAGCTTCGACGAGGCGCTCGCCCTGTCGCGTGAGCTCGCCACGA